>NZ_JBQEOF010000005.1:0-383857 GCF_052044995.1 Roseateles sp. 22389 | reverse complement strand
CTGCCGGTGTAGGGCGGGAACTCGGTCGCGACCAGGCGCAGCGGTCGTTCCGCCGCACCTGCCGGCAGCACCGGCAGCAGCGGCAAGGCGGCGGCGGCGAGCCGGAGGAGGCTGTCGCGGCGGGTGGTCATGATCGGTCGATGCGGGCGGGCCAGGGAGGTCGGCACAGCCTAGCAGCCGACTGCGGCGGCGGTCGCCTCGACGACCCGGGGGAAATGCCCGGTTGCGGGCCCGGAAGCGGCAATCGATCACGCAGGGCCGTGAAAAAGCCGGCCGGGTCTCGCGACCGGGCCGGCTTCAGGGGACAGGCGACGGCCCGTGGAGGCCCGCCGAGGGCCGTGCGACGGCTTACTGGCCGCCGGTGCCGGTGGCCAGCAGGGTGCCGGCGCTGCCCGCGACCCAACCGGTGCGCGCGTCGACGAAGAACACCTGCGTCAGCGCGCTCTGCGTGCCCACGAACTGCTTCTTCCAGGTCGCGCCGCCATCGGTGGTCATCAGCACGGTGCCGCTGTCGCCGACCGCCCAGCCCTGCTGCGCCGTCAGGAAGCGGATGGCGCGCAGGCCGGTCATCGGCAGGCTGACGTTGGTCTGGAGGGTCCAGCTCGCGCCGCCGTCCTTGCTCGACATCAGCAGGCCGCCATCGCCGACCGCCCAGAGGGTCTCGGCATCGCTGAAGGCCAGCTGGTGGAGGGTCGCGCTGGTGCCGGAAAAGCGACCGGTGAAGGTCTTGCCGCCGTCGCTGGTGACCACCACCGCGCCGCCGTTGCCGACCAGCGTGCCCTTGAGCGGGCCGCTGAACTTGAGGTCGTTGTAGTAGCCGTCCAGCGTCGCCTGCTGCGTCCAGGACTTGCCGCCATCCGTCGTCGCCAGCAGCAACTGACGCTGCTGCGACTGCTGGTAGTCGCTGGCCAGCGCGAAGCCGGTGCTCGCGTCGATGAAGTGGAAGGCGGTGACGGTGCGCCCGCTCGACTGCAGCGGCGTGAGCCAGCTCAGGCCGCCGTCGTCGGTGAGGTAGATGCGACCGTCCGCCGCCAGCAGCCAGCCCTTCTTCGCGTCGACGAACTGGAAGCGCGGCAGCATCGAGTAGTAGCCCGAGCTGGTCAGCCCACCGACCTTGACGGTCCAGTCCAGGCCGCCGTTGGCGGTTTCCATCAGGTCACCCTTGGCCGAGAGTGCAAGGCCGCGCTTGGCGTCGAAGAACCAGAAGGCCTGCAGCGTCTTGCCCGCCGCATCGGCGTCCGGACCCGCGATGCGCTTCCAGGTCTGCAGGTCGGTGCTGATCCGCGTCACGCTGTCCCAGCCGGTCACCAGCCAGGTCTGCCCGTCGATGGGCGTGAGCTGGCCGCCGAAGTCCAGGCGCGCGGCGCGCCAGGTCAGGCCCAGGTCGGTGCTGAGCTCGGTCACGGTGCCGAGGCCGGACGCGGCGTAGTACTGCCGCATCCAGACGCCGCGGGCGGCCAGGCTGTAGCTGACCGTGAACCCGGGGTACACGTTCGCCGGCGCCGTCACCGCGGACCAGTTCCGTCCGCCGTCGACGCTGCGGTACAGCGTGCCGTTGGTGACGACGGCGCCGGTGGACGCATCGACGAACTGCGGATTGCCGGACGAGAAGTAGCCGGTCGACGGCAGCCCCTGCGGGACGACCGTGTCCCAGTTCTGGCCACCATCGGCGCTCTGGCGGATCGAGAGGGTGTAGACCCAGCCCTGGCCGTTCACGTAGTTCGAGCTCGTGCCGGTGGCCACCACCGCGTTGCCGAAGACCTGGAAGCCGCTCAGCGGCACGTTGGGCGTCGCCGGCAGCACCACCGTCGAGGTCTTGCCCAGGTCGGTGGACTTGCGCAGCGCACCGCTGTCGAACCACCACAGCGTGCCGTCGGCGGCCAGCATCGGCTCCTGCGTCAGCGTCGCCTGGCTCCAGGTCGCGCCGCCGTCCGCGGTCGCGCGGATCAGGCCGTTCATCGACATCACCAGCGTGCCGGCGCCGGCCAGCTGCAGCGAGGCGCCGGTCATCGGCGGTTGCGCGGTCGGCTGCAGCGTCCAGCGCGCACCGCCATCGGTGGTGCGCAGCAGCGCGCCCGCGTCGCCGGCGGCCCAGCCGTTGTTGGCGTCGGAGAAGCGGATCGTCGTCAGCCGCGTCGTCAGGCCGGAGGCCTGCTTGGTCCAGCTGCCGCCGCCGTCGCGGGTGCGCAGGATCTCGCCGTTGTCACCGACCGACCAGCCATTGCTCGCGTCGATGAAGAAGAAGCCCACCGGCACGGTGCCGGTCGGCCGCGGCGCCTGCCAGCACCAGCCGGCGCCCTCGGCGCCGGTGCAGCTCAGGCCCTGCACGTGGGTGCGGTTGTTGACCGACACCGTCCACTTCACTTCCTTGGAAGCGCCCGCGGCGTTGGAGACCTTCAGCGTCACCGCGTAATCGCCGACCTTGGCGTAGTCGTGCTTGGGACTGGCCTCGGTGCTGGTCGTGCCGTCGCCGAAGTTCCACGCGAAGCTCAGGCCGGTGGTGGCCGCGGCATTGCTGGTGAAGGCGGTGCCGGACGTGACGTCGGTCGAGGCGGCGGCGGCGATCGCCAGGTTATCCGGAATGGTCACGCCCTGGACGGGCGGCGGCGGCGGTGGCGCGTCATCGCCCCCACCGCCTCCACCGCAGGCGCTCAGCAGCGCGGCACTGATCAGCGCGCCGGCCCAACCGGCGCGCATACGCTTGTTCGTATTCAAGGAATCCTCCCGATGTATCAATTTGTCTTCTTTTTGAAGCGGGCGGATTCTGCCCGAGGCCCTTGCCGCGCCAGCCCCGGGTGCACCCGCTCCACCCGAACGGGGGAGGCGCCGAGGCAGAATCGCGGCCATGTCCGAGGCCCGCAGCACCGTCCCGCCGCCGTCGCCCGCCGCGAAACGCGCGGGGGCCGATCCGAGCGGGCGTACGCCGGCGACCGAGACGCCGGCCGCCAAGTCCGCGCCCCAGAAGGCGATGGAAAAGATGGGGCTGACGCGCGACATCGACCTCGCGCTGCACCTGCCGCTGCGCTACGAGGACGAGACCACGCTGACGCCGCTGGGCCAGGCCCGCGATGGCGACACGCTGCAGTGCGAGGGCGAGGTGATCGAGAGCCGCATCGAGATCCGCGGCCGGCGGCAACTGCTGGTCAAGCTGCGCGACGACGACGGCGCCCTGCTGACGCTGCGCTTCCTCCACTTCTATCCCTCGCACCAGAAGACGCTGGCCGTCGGCACCCGCGCCCGCGTGCGCGGCGAGATCCGCGTCGGTTTCTTCGGCCGGGAGATGGTCCACCCGAGCTTCCGCAAGGTCGAGGCGGACACGCCGCTGGCCGCGTCGCTGACGCCGGTCTACCCCACCAGCGCGCAGCTGCCGCAGGCCTACCTGCGCAAGGCGGTCGCCTCGGCGCTGCGCCGCGCGCCGCTGGACGAGGTGCTGCCGCAGGCGCTGATTCCGCGCGGCCTGCCGCCGCTGTGCGAGGCGCTGAACTTCCTGCATCACCCGCCGCCGTCGGCCGGCCTGTCGACGCTGGAGGACCACACCCATCCGGCCTGGCAACGGCTCAAGTTCGAGGAACTGCTCGCGCAGCAGCTCAGCCAGCAGCGCGCCCAGCGCGAGCGCGTCCACCTGCGCGCGCCGGTGCTGCGCGGCGCACCCGGCGGGCTGCATGAACGGCTGCTCGCCGCCCTGCCCTTCGCGCTGACCGGCGCGCAACGCCGCGTCGCCGAGGAGATCGCCGCCGACCTCGCCCGCCCCCAGCCGATGCACCGGCTGCTGCAGGGCGACGTCGGTTCCGGCAAGACGGTGGTGGCGGCGCTCGCGGCGGCCGTGGCCATCGGTGCCGGCTGGCAGTGCGCGCTGATGGCACCCACCGAGATCCTGGCCGAGCAGCATTTCCGCAAGCTGATCGGCTGGCTGGAGCCGCTGGGCATCCGCGTGGCGTGGATCACCGGCAGCGTCAAGGGCAAGGCGCGGCAGAAGATGCTCGACGCCGCCGCCTCGGGCGAGGCGACGCTGATCGTGGGCACGCACGCGGTGATCGAGGACAAGGTCCGCTTCCACCGGCTGGGGCTGGCCATCATCGACGAGCAGCACCGCTTCGGCGTGGCGCAGCGGCTGGCGCTGCGCAAGAAGCTCGCGGACGAGGCGGCCGGCGCGACCGCGGTCGCCGGGCCGGGCGTGCCGCCCGGTTCAGGCCCGCTCGAGCCGCACCTGCTGATGATGAGCGCCACGCCCATCCCGCGCACGCTCGCGATGACCTACTTCGCCGACCTGGACGTGTCGACGATCGACGAGCTGCCGCCCGGCCGCAGCCCCATCGTGACCCGCGTGTTCGCCGACAGCCGGCGCGACGACGTGATCGAGAAGATCGCCGCCGCCGTCGACGACGGCCGCCAGGTCTACTGGGTCTGTCCGCTGATCGAGGAGTCGGAAGCGCTCGACCTCAAGAACGCGACCGAAACCCACGCCGAGCTGGGCGACGCGCTGCCCGGAAAGATGGTGGGGCTGCTCCATGGCCGCATGGCGCCGGCGGAAAAGGCGGCGGTGATGTCGCTGTTCAGCGGCGGGCAGATGCAGGTGCTGGTCGCGACGACCGTCATCGAGGTCGGCGTCGACGTGCCCAACGCCAGCGTGATGGTCATCGAGCACGCTGAACGCTTCGGCCTGTCGCAGCTGCACCAGCTGCGCGGACGCGTCGGCCGCGGCTCGGTCGCCAGCGTGTGCGTGCTGATCTACACCGGGCCGCTCTCGGACACCGGCAAGTCACGCCTGCGCGCGATGGCCGAAACCACCGATGGCTTCGAGATCGCGCGGCGCGACCTCGACATCCGCGGGCCGGGGGAATTCATGGGGGCGCGGCAGAGCGGCGCGCAGTTGCTGCGCTTCGCCGACCTGCAGGAAGACGCGCCGCTGCTGAGCGCCGCGCGCGCGCTGGCGCCGAAACTGCTCGACGAGCAGCCGCGGGCGGCGCGGCTGCACGTGGAGCGGTGGCTCGGTCACAAGACCGAGTACCTCAAGGCCTAGTCAGGGCCCTTACTTCAGCTGGATGGCCCAGTACAGCAGCACTTCGGTGGCGGTCACTTCCGAACCGCTGTAGAGCTGGGGCTCGGCGTTGATCTTGTCGACCGTGGCCTGGCCCGAGATGACGCGACCGAAGACGGCATAACCCGGCTGCGAGGCGCTCTTGTAGTCCAGCGACGCGCTGTTGTCGACCGAGTTGAAATAGAACTGGCTGGTCGCCGAGTCGGCCGCAGTGCCACGCGCCATCGCGATCGTGTACTTCGTGTTGGACAGGCCGACGTTGGTCTCCAGCTTGATCGTGCCGCCCAGGTTGGCGCCAGGATTCTTCGCCACGTAACCCGTCGAGAAGCCGCCACCCTGCACCACGAAGTTCGGCACGACGCGATGGAAGATGGTGTTGTCGTAGTACTTGGCGTTGACGTACTTCAGGAAGTTGTCGGTGGTGATCGGCGTGCGGGCGTCCAGCTCGATGACGATCTCGCCGTCGCTGGTCAGCATGCACACGGTGCGCGCGGCAGTGCTGGCGTTCGACGCGGCAATGCCGGCGGCGCTGCAGGTGAGCGTCGGCGGCGTCGTCACCGGGTTGGGCTTGGGGCTCTGCGCCGGGCTGCCGCTGTCGTTGTCATCGCCGCCGCCGCAGGCGGCCAGCATCAGGGCACCGCCCAGGGCGGCCGTCAGGGCCAGCCACCGGGGAGCGGCGGCGATCGAGGAAGAGAAGGAAGTCGTCTTCATGGGGGCTCGCAATGGGAGCTTGTGGCCCCCGCTTCTGGCAAAGAAGCGCGAAGTATCGTGGTCGCCTCGACACACGTCATGGCCCCGGTGCGCGGCCCGCACGAAAACCGATCGGGCTTTCCCTAACGACACCTTCACAGGGTGATGGGTGTCACCCAGCGTCGCCATCCGCGCCCCGGTCTGCCCAGGATCGGCGACGGAAAGACACCGTCGGTTTCAGAACTCGAGGTTGTCGATGAGGCGGGTCTGGCCGATCCGGGCGGCCGCCAGCGCGACCAGCGCCTCGCCCTCGCGCGCCGGGCCGAGGTCATGCCGGCGGCGCAGCGTCAGGTAGTCCGGCGCCCAGCCCGCGTCGCGCAGCGCCTGCATCGCGTCGGCCTCGATGCGGTCCAGGTCGCGCTCGCCCGCCTGCCAGCGGCCGATCATCGCCTTGAGCGTGCGCGACAGCAGCAGCGCGTCCTGCTTCTGCTGCTCGCTCAGGTAGCCGTTGCGCGAGGACAGCGCCAGCCCATCGGCAGTGCGCTCGGTCTCGCCGGCCAGGATGCGGATCGGCATCGCCAGCTGGTCGACCATGCGGCGGATCACCATCAGCTGCTGGTAGTCCTTCTTGCCGAAGACGGCCACGTCCGGCTGCACGATCTGGAACAGCTTGGCCACCACGGTGCAGACGCCGACGAAGAAGCCGGGGCGGAAGTGGCCCTCGAGGATGTCGGCCAGCTCGGTGGGCGGATGCACCTTGTAGCCCTGCGGCTCGGGATACATCTCGCGCTCGTCGGGCGCGAAGACGAAGTCGCAGCTCGCGCCCTCGAGCAGCTCGGCATCCCGCGCCAGCGTGCGGGGGTAGCGGTCGAAGTCCTCGTGCGGCGCGAACTGCAGCCGGTTGACGAAGATGCTGGCGACAACGAGGCCGCCCTCGCCCACCGCCGCGCGGGCCTGGCGCACCAGCGCCAGGTGGCCGTCGTGCAGGTTGCCCATCGTGGGCACGAAGGCGACCGGGCGGTCGCCCGCGAGCGCGGCGCGCAGACCGGCGATGTCGTGGTGGATCTGCATGATCAGTAGCTGTGCTCGGGCGCCGGGAAGGCGCCGGACTTGACGTCGGCGACGTAGCGCGCGAAGGCCTCGCCGACCGAGGCCGAGCCCTGCATGAAGTCGCGCACGAAGCGCGGCTTGCGGCCGCCGCCCACGCCCAGCATGTCGTGCATCACCAGGACCTGGCCGGAGCATTCCGCGCCGGCGCCGATGCCGATCACCGGCACGCCCAGCGAGCGCGTGAGCTCGCCGGCCAGCGCGGCGGGCACCATCTCGAGCAGCAGCATCTGCGCGCCCGCGTCGACGAGTTCGCGCGCATGCGCCCGGATCTGCGCGGCGCCGGCTTCATCGCGGCCCTGGACCTTGTAGCCGCTCAGCGCGGTGACGGTCTGCGGCGTGAGTCCGAGGTGGGCGCAGACGGGGATGCCGCGCTCGGTGAGGAAGCGCACCGTGTCGGTGGTCCAGCCGCCGCCCTCGAGCTTGACCATGTGGGCGCCGGCCTGCGCCAGCTGCATCGCATGGCGCCAGGCGACCTGCGGCGACTCGTGGTACGTGCCATAGGGGAGGTCGGCCACGATCCAGGCCAGGCGGCGCGCGCGGGCCACGCAGGCGGTGTGATAGACCATGGACTCCAGGGTGACCGGCACCGTCGTCTGCAGCCCCTGCACCACGTTGCCCAGCGAGTCGCCGATCAGGATCGAATCGACGCCGGCCTCCTCCATCGCATGGGCGAAGGTGGCGTCGTAGGCGGTGAGCATCGCGATCTTCTCGCCGGCGGCATGCATGTCGAGCAGGCGCTGCAGCGTCACGGGCTTGCGGTCGGCGGTCGCCTGCGGGCGCGGCGCGGCGTAGGGGGGGGTCGGTTCGGTCATGCGTGTCCCCTGGAGGATGGGCCGGGGCCCTTGGGGTGGGGCGGCAGTGTACGGGACGGTGCCAGAAGGCCGCATTCTGAGGACAATGCCGACCCATGACCCTGACCGAATTGCGCTACATCGTCGCCGTCGCCCGCGAGCGCCACTTTGGCCGTGCGGCGGAAGCCTGCTTCGTCTCGCAGCCGACGCTGTCGGTGGCGATCAAGAAGCTGGAGGAGGAGCTCGACGTCAAGATCTTCGAGCGCGGCGCCAACGAGGTGACGATGACTCCCCTGGGCGAGGACATCGTGCGCCAGGCCCAGTCGGTGATCGAGCAGGCCAGCGCGATCAAGGACATCGCCAAGCGCGGCAAGGACCCGCTGGACGGCCCGCTGCGGCTGGGGATCATCTACACGATCGGGCCCTACCTGCTGCCCGAGCTGGTGCGCCACTGCATCGACCTCTACCCGCGCATGCCGCTGATGCTGCAGGAGAACTTCACCCAGAAGCTGCTGGACATGCTGCGCACCGGCGAGCTGGACTGCGCCATCATGGCCGAGCCCTTCCCCGACGCCGGCCTGGCGGTGGCGCCGCTGTACGACGAGTCCTTCGTCGTCGCCGTGCCAGCGGTGCATCCGCTGGCGAAGAAGGAGCGCATCAGCGCCGAGGAGCTCAAGGCCGAGACCATGCTGCTGCTGGGCAACGGCCATTGCTTCCGCGATCACGTGCTGGAGGTCTGCCCGGAGTTCGCGCGCTTCTCCACCGACGCCGAGGGCATCCGCAAGAGCTTCGAGGGCAGCTCGCTGGAGACGATCAAGCACATGGTGGCCTCCGGCATGGGCGTCACTGTGGTGCCGGCGCTGAGCGTGCCGGAGCATGTGCCGCCGCACCTGCGCTACGTGCCCTTCGAGGACCCGGCCCCGACGCGTCGCGTGGTGCTGGCCTGGCGCCGCACCTTCACCCGCTACGAAGCGGTCGCCGCGCTGCGCAACGCGGTCTACGCCTGCAAGCTCAGCGGCGTGAAGCTGCTCTCCTGACCGGCCCTCGATAGGCCCGCCACCCGCCGCGACGGGCTGGCAAGACCCGCCCCCCTCGAAGCGGGGGTCGTCAGGGTATCCGTGAATTTCTCACGAAGTCGTCACCGATAGCCTCGCTATGCGCACGGCGCCTACCCGGCTCCGTGGCCGCGCTCGCCCCGGACGCAGGGTCCTGGGGGCGTCGCCATGTCCAACCATCGCATCAGGGGGAAATCTTGAAACTTCGACCCACCCTCCTCGCCGCCGCGCTGCTGACCGCGGGCGTGGCGCATGCGGGCCCGACCACCGTGTCGGGCTCCGCCAATGGCCTGAGCTGGACCGCCGCCAGCACCATCGTCGGCGTGACCTCGACCGCCACCGCCGCCGGCGGCGGCGATCCGCGCTACTTCGCGCCGCGCTCGCAGTACGGCGGCGTCGCGACGCTGATCATGGATTACGGCGCGGCCGGCCAGTTCATCTGCTCCGGCACGCTGCTGCCCAACCAGCGCTCGATCCTGACCGCCGCCCACTGCGTCAGCGACGGCACGAACGCGCGCCCGCTGAGCACCTCGGTCTACTTCTATACCGGCAACA
This sequence comes from Roseateles sp. 22389, assembly GCF_052044995.1. Taxonomy (NCBI): domain Bacteria; kingdom Pseudomonadati; phylum Pseudomonadota; class Betaproteobacteria; order Burkholderiales; family Sphaerotilaceae; genus Roseateles; species Roseateles sp. 22389. The sequence continues at coordinate 374,618 of NZ_JBQEOF010000005.1, read as the reverse complement.
ACCCGGACAACATCACCTGGAACCAGCCCTCGTTCTCCTACCAGGTGACCAACTACGCGGTCCACGCCGCCTACACCGGCGAGGTGATCGACCAGAACGACATCGCCGTGCTGTCGCTGGACAAGCTGGTGGACTGGTCCGTCAAGTCCCACGGCCTGTATGAAGGCGATGACCTGACCGGCAAGGACTTCAACATCGCCGGCTACGGCGCGCGCTCGGACACCGGCGGCAACGTCGGCGACAACCTGGGCACCGGCCGCCTGCGCCAGGGCGACAACCGCTATGACTTCCGCCTCGGCGACGCCGACTTCGGCGGCGTCTGGGCCGACATCCTGGGCGAGCCGGCCGGGCAGATCGAGCACACCTACCTGTCGGACTTCGACAACGGCCTGCCCGCCAACGACCTGGCCTGCAACATCGCGGTCGACGGCCTGGGCCTGCCGCCCAGCGCCAAGTTCTGCAACACCGGCCGCGGCGCCAACGAGGTGTCCTCGGCCGGCGGCGACTCGGGCGGTCCGGAGTTCATCGACGGCAAGGTGGCGTCGGTCACCTCCTTCGGCCTGACCTTCGGCAGCTTCTGGGGCGACGTGGACGACGAGCTGAACAGCAGCTTCGGCGAGTTCAACGGCTTCGTGCCGGTGAGCATCCACCGCGACTTCATCAACGCCAACGCGGTGCCGGAACCGGCCTCCTTCGCGCTGGCCGGCCTGGGCCTGCTGGGCCTGGGCTGGAGCCGCCGCCGTCGCGTCCAGGCCTGATCGCCCCACGCGCCAGCAAAGCCGCCTCCGGGCGGCTTTTTCCATTTGCGCCGCCGCGTTTGATTCTGGCTATGACATCGGTGAAGCTATTCGAATGGCGATGTCGATAGCCAATCACTAAAGTAGCAGCTCATCGGCCGCCGGCATCCTCCGTCCGGGAGATGTCGGCGGCGAATCGAGGACCTACAAACGCGGCCAGCGCCCGAGGCGCGTCCCGTCGCGGGTTCATCTGCAAGGAGCAAGACATGACCCTTCGATCCGGGCAACGCGCCGTGGGCTGGCTGCTGGTCGCCGCTGGCGCCGCGCTGAACACCCAGACGCTGATCGACTGGATGCGCCACAGCGTCGTCTGACGCGCGCGCCGTTCACACGACCGCGGCCGTGGATCAGTTAGGCTGCGCAGCGTCTTTTGTCTTCCATTCCCAGAAGGAGTCCCTCGATGGCCAAGAAGAGCCCCTCTCCCGCCAAGGCGCCCTCCGCCAAGGGTGCGCCGTCCCTCCAGATCGGCATCAGCGACAAGGACCGCGCCGCGATCGCGCAAGGCCTGTCCAAGCTGCTGGCCGACACCTACACCCTGTACCTGACCACGCACAACTTCCACTGGAACGTGACGGGGCCGATGTTCAACTCGCTGCACGCGATGTTCATGGCCCAGTACACCGAGCTGTGGAACGCGGTCGACCCGGTGGCCGAGCGCATCCGCTCGCTGGGCCACAAGGCGCCGGGCTCCTACGCCCAGTTCGCGCAGCTGAGCTCGCTGCCGGACGCGCCGGCCACGCCGCCCAAGGCGCTGGACATGGTGCGCATCCTGGTGGACGGCCATGAAGGCGTGGCCCGCACCGCGCGCGCGCTGTTCGACCTGGTCGACAAGGCCAGCGACGAACCGACCGCCGACCTGCTCACCCAGCGCCTGACGGTGCATGAGCAGACCGCGTGGATGCTGCGCTCGCTGCTGGAAGAGTGATCGCCGCGACGGCGCGCGCATCCGCCGCCGGCAGCCAGGGGACCGCGAGGTCCCCTTTTTCGTGGGCCGGCGCCCGGGCCTCCGGTCGCGGTCTCAGCCGATCGCCTTGATGCGCCCGCCGCGGCGGGCCTCGGCCAGCATCGAGGCCAGCGCGCAGGACGCCAGCCGCGCGGTGCGCGAATCGGCGCGGCTGGTCAGCACGATGGGCACCTTCGCGCCCAGCACCACGCCCGCCGCGTAGGCCTGCGCCAGGAAGCTCAGGCTCTTGGCCAGCATGTTGCCGGCGTCCAGGTCCGGCACGATCAACACGTTGGCCCGGCCCGCCACCGGCGACACGATGCCCTTGATGCGGGCCGCCTCCGGATCGATGGCGTTGTCCATCGCGAGCGGGCCATCCAGCACCGCGCCGGTGATCTGTCCGCGGTCGGCCATCTTGCACAGCGCCGCGGCGTCGATCGTCGACGGCACCTTCGGATTCACCGTCTCCATCGACGACAGCAGCGCCACCCGCACCTCGGGCAGTCGCAGCGCATGCGCCAGGTCGATCGCGTTCTGGACGATGTCGACCTTCTCCTCCAGCGTCGGCTCGATGTTGATCGCCGCGTCCGAGATGATCAGCGGCTGGGGATGCCCTGGCACGTCCATCACGAAGCAGTGGCTGATGCGCCGGGCGGTGCGCAGCCCGCCCTCGCGGCGCACCACGGCGCCCATCAGTTCGTCGGTGTGGAGGCTGCCCTTCATCAGCGCGTCCACGCTGCCCTTGAGCGCCATCGTCACCGCCATCTCGGCGGCCGCGTGGCTGTGCGGGACATCGAACAGCGTGAAGCGCGCCAGGTCCACGCCGGCCGCCGCCGCGGCCTCCGACACCTTGCCCGCCGGGCCGATCAGCACCGGCTCGATCAGCCCGAGCGAGGCGGCCTCGGTCGCCGCCAGCAGCGCCACGTCGCTGCACGGATGCACGACGGCCATGCGCAGCGGCGGCAGGTGCCGCACGGCCTCGATGAGGCGGTCGTAATGGGGATGGGCGCTGGGGGGATGCGCGATGGACGGCGCGATGGACGGCACCGATGACGGCGCCTGGCCGGCCGGCCCGCCGGCGCTTCGGAACGAGGTGATCACTGGCTGGCTCCCTGTGCTGCAGACGGCGCGGCGTCCCGTTGTCGCCGCGCATTCGGACAAGTTTTCCGACGCCCGACCCGCCGCGCGCTTGACCCTGTTTGTTCCTCGGGCTTTCACGACGAGTCGCGGTCGATGATGCATGCTGCGCTGCAACAAATCAAGCGACGCGGGGGTCACGCGGCGGTGCTGGAAACGGGCAGATGTCTGGCATCGGCGGCGGTCCTCATGAAGGGGTGAGCGATGGGTCCAAGGCTGGAAGGCGAGTTCATCGCGGTCGTCAACGCCGGCTCGTCCAGCATCAAGCTGTCGATGTTCTCGCTGCACGACGATCGCCGGCAGGGGCCCCTGCGGCTCGAATTGCGCGCGCAGGTCGAGGGCCTGGGCACCGCGACGCCGCATTTCGAAGCCGCCCATGCCGACGGCACGAAGGCGGGCTCGCGCGACTGGCCGGTGGGCGAGCGGCTTGGCCACGAGGGGGCGCTCGAGCACCTGGTCGAATTCGTCCGGCACGAATTCCCGGGCCTCTCGATGCTGGGCATCGGGCACCGCGTCGTACACGGCGGCACGGCCTTCCAGGAACCGGTGGTGGTGACGCCGGCGGTGCTCGCCACGCTGGAGACGCTGGTCCCGCTGGCGCCGCTGCATCAGCCGCACAACCTCGCACCGATCCGCCGCGCCTTCGCCGCCCTGCCCGGCCTGCCGCAGGTGGCTTGCTTCGACACCGCCTTCCACCGCGGCCAGTCCGACGTCGCCGACGCCTTCGCGCTGCCGTATGCGCTGTTCGAGGCCGGCGTGCGGCGCTACGGCTTCCATGGGCTGAGCTACGAGTACATCGCGTCGCGGCTGCCGGCGCTGTCGCCGCGGCTGGCGGACGGGCGCGTCGTCGTCCTGCACCTGGGCAACGGCGCGAGCGCCTGTGCGCTGCATCGCGGGCGCAGCATCGCCAGCAGCATGGGCTTCACCGCCGTCGACGGACTGCCGATGGGCACGCGCAGCGGCGCCGTCGACCCGGGCGTGCTGCTCTACCTGATGGACGAGCACCGCATGGACGCGCGCGAGCTGGAAACGCTGCTCTACAAGGAGTCCGGGCTGCTGGGGCTGTCGGGCGTGTCCAGCGACATGCGGCAGCTGCTGGCCAGCGATGCGCCGCGGGCGCGCTTCGCGGTCGACGTGTTCGTGCATCGCGTCGCGCGCGAGATCGGCGCGCTGGCCGCGGAGATGGGCGGCCTCGACGGCTTGGTGTTCACCGCCGGCATCGGCGAGCACTCGGCCGAGATCCGCCGCCGCGTGCTGTCGCGCTGCCTGTGGCTGGGGGTGTCGGTGCAGGACGCCGCCAACCGCGACGGCCCGCCCGAACGCCGCCTCAGCACCGTCGACAGCCGCTGCGAGGCCTGGGTCATCCCCACCGACGAAGAACTCATGATGGCGCGCCACACCTTCCGCCTGCTGGCCGGCGAGTGAGCCCGCGGCAATAACCCCACCGGCTTGGGCGGCGCGGGCCTGAGCGCTACAGTCGGCCGCATCGCCTGGTGGGACCTCCGATGCGCATCGCCATCCTCTCCTTCGACGGCTTCAACGAGATCGACAGCTTCCTTCCGCTGGGACTGCTGAACCGGCTCAAGCCGCAGGGCTGGTCCGCCGAGCTGTGCGGGCCGGGTCCGGCGGTGACCTCGATGAATGGCGTCACCGTGCAGCTGAAACGCCCGCTCGAATGGGCCAACGAGGCCGACGCGGTCTGGTTCGGCTCCGGCATCTACACGCGGGCCATCGCGGAGAACTCCGCGCTGCTGGACCGGCTGCAGATCGATCCGACGCGGCAGCTGATCGCCTCGCAGTGCTCCGGCGCGCTGCTGGTGGCGCGCCTGGGGCTGCTGGGCGACGCACCGGCCTGCACCGACGCGAGCACCCGGCCCTGGCTGGTGGAGGCGGGCGTGCGGGTGCTCGACGAACCCTTCCATGCGCGCGGCCCGGTGGCCACCTCGGGCGGCTGCCTGGCCTCGCAATACCTGGCGGCGTGGCTGATGTGGAGCAAGGCCGGCGAGGCCGCCACGCGCGACGCGCTCACCTACGCCGCGCCCGTCGGCGAGAAGGCCGACTACGTGGAGCGCCTGCTGGCGCGGGTGCGGCCGTTCATGACGCCGGACTGAGGGCCGGGGCGCCGCAGGGAAGAACCCCGATAATCGCGGGTTCGCCGCCCAAGAGCCGTCATGTCCACCGATCAGCCCAGCCGTATCCAGTCCGAAGTGCGCCGCCGCCGCACTTTCGCCATCATTTCGCACCCTGACGCGGGCAAGACCACGCTGACGGAAAAGCTGCTGCTGTTCTCCGGCGCGATCCAGATCGCGGGCTCGGTGAAGGCGCGCAAGGCCTCGCGCCACGCGACCTCCGACTGGATGGAGATCGAAAAGCAGCGCGGCATCTCGGTGGCCTCGTCGGTGATGCAGATGGAATACCGCGACTGCGTCATCAACCTGCTGGACACCCCGGGCCACCAGGACTTCTCGGAAGACACCTACCGCGTGCTGACCGCCGTCGACGCGGCGCTGATGGTCATCGACGCGGCCAACGGCGTGGAGCCGCAGACCCGCCGTCTGCTGCAGGTCTGCCGCGCGCGCAACACGCCGATCCTCACCTTCGTCAACAAGCTGGACCGCGAGGTCCAGGAGCCGCTGGCGCTGATGGACGAGATCGAGCGCGAACTGGGCATGACGGTGGTCCCCTTCACCTGGCCGGTGGGCATGGGCAAGCACTTCCACGGCGTGATGGACCTGCGTCAGCAGCGCATGCGCGTGTTCTCGCCCGGCGAGGACCGCGCCGCCGGCACCGAGGAAGTGCTGGAGGGCCTGGACAACCCGGCCTATGTCGAGCGCTTCGGTATGCAGTACGAGAACGCGCAGGGCGAGATCGAGCTGGTCAACGAGGCGGCCCCCGCCTTCGACGAGGACGCCTTCCTCACGGGCCGGCAGACGCCGATGTTCTTCGGCTCCGCGGTGAACAACTTCGGCGTGCAGGAAGTGCTGGACGCGCTGGTCGAGCTGGCGCCCGCGCCCGCCGAGCGCGCCGCGATGCAGCGCGTGGTGCAGCCGGAGGAGCCCAAGTTCACCGGCGTGGTCTTCAAGATCCAGGCCAACATGGACCCGGCGCACCGGGACCGGATCGCGTTCCTGCGCGTGGCCTCGGGTCACTTCGAGCGCGGCATGCGGCTCAAGGTCGTGCGCTCGGGCAAGGAGCTGCGGCCCAACACGGTGGTGAGCTTCCTGTCGCAGCGCCGCGAGCTGCTGGACGAGGCCTTCGCCGGCGACATCATCGGCATCCCCAACCACGGCGTGCTGCAACTGGGCGACACCATCACCGAGGGCGAGGCGCTGCAGTACACCGGCCTGCCCTTCTTCGCGCCGGAGATGTTCCGCTCGGTGGAAGTGGCGGACCCGCTCAAGACCAAGCAACTGCGCGAGGGCCTGCGCCAGCTCGGCGAGGAAGGCGCGATCCAGGTCTTCCGCCCTGAGGCCGGCAGTGTGCTGCTGCTGGGCGCGGTCGGCCAGCTGCAGTTCGAGGTCGTCGCGCACCGCCTGGAGCACGAGTACGGCGTCAAGGCCCGCATCACGCCGGCGCGCTACAACGTCGCGCGCTGGGTGACCTGCGAGGAGGCCGACGGCGGCGAGAAGGAGCTGCGCCGCTTCATCGACCACAACGCCCACCGCGTGGCCTGGGACGCGGTCAACGCGCCGACGGTGCTGCTCGAGTACGCCGGCGAGCTCCGCGCGATGCAGGAGAACTGGCCCAAGATCAAGTTCCACGCGCTGCGCGAGCACGCGGGCCTGGTCTTCCAGAAGCAGATGGACGCCTGAGGGCGCGAGGGCGGCGCCCCTCGGCGCGATGCCGTGACCTTGTTGGCGTTTCATCGGCGCCCCGTGAGCGCCGTGTCATCACCGCTTCCTACACTGCGCCGATGCCGAACGTGATCGAGCCCCTGCAGGAGCGCCGTCTGAGCTGCCTCCTGCTGGCGGCGGGCCTGATCGCGGGCGCGATGCCGACGGCGATCGCCGCGCAGGTGCCGGCCAGCGCGGTCCAGGACGCGCCGCGCGAGCTGGTCGCCTTCACCGAGAACCTGCCGCCGCTGAACTACGCCGAAGCGGGCGAGGCGAGCGGCTTCAGCACCGAGTTGCTGCGCCTGATGAGCGCCGAGGCCGGCGTGCGGTTGCGCATCGAGGTGCTGCCCTGGCAGCGCTCGGTGCAGGAAGCGGCGCGGCGCGCCGACAGCGTGCTGTTCTCGCTGGTGCGCACGCCCGAGCGCGAGCACCAATACCGCTGGGTCGGGCCGATCAGCGCGCGCCGGATCCTCGTGTACCGGCTGCGCCACCGCGCGGACGTGCGTCCGGCCAGCCTCAAGCAGCTCAACGGGCTGCGGCTGGGGGTGTCGCGGGACTCGGCCGCCGCCCGTCAGCTGCTGGCGGACGGCCTGCGGCCGGAGCATGAGTTGGAACTGGGCCTGGACGACGCCACCAACCTGCGCAAGCTGCTCGCCGGCCGCATGGACCTGATCGTGCTGCTGGACTGGGCCGCGGCCTGGCACCTGCGCGAGTTGAAGCTGCCGTACTCGACGCTGACGCCGGTGCTGTCGATGGACGTGGACAAGGCCTACTGGTTCGGCCTGCCCGCCGACAGCGACCCGGCGGTCGCACGGCGGCTGCAGGTCGCGCTGGACCGCCTCAGGCGGGATGGGCGCTACGAGCGCCTGCGGCAGCAGTATTTCGATTGAGGGCGTCGGCGGGAGGCTCGCCCGCCGTCGCCCTGACCCTCAAGGCTTGATGCTGTAGTTCACCGGCACCCAGCGATAGCCCTTGCCGTCGGCGGCCACGTGGCCAATGCCGGGGAAGGACACATGCGCGATCGCCACCCAGTAGCCCTGCTTCGCCGCATCGGCGTAGGCCAGCTTGCGTTGCGGCATCGCCGCCTTCGAATCGGTGTCGAAGGCGATCGTCACCGACGGGTCCGGGAACTGCACGGCGGCGACATGCATCAGGTCGCCCCACACCGCCAGCTTCTGGCCCTGGCTCTCGACCATGTAGACCGTGTGGCCCGGCGTGTGGCCGTAGGCCGCGTGCGTGCGCACGCCAGGCACGAGCTCGGTCTCGCCGCTGAACGGCTTGAGCCGGCCCGCGTCCTTGTAGGGCTTGAGCGCCGCGATCGCGGCGGCGAAGAAGTCCTTGTGCCCGGCCGGCGCCTTGGCGGCGTTGTCCAGGTTCAGCCAGTAGTCGGCATCGTGCTGGTCCATCCGCACCACCGCGTTCGGGAACAGCGCCTGGCCGTCCTTGCTGAGCCCGGCCGCATGGTCGGGATGCAGGTGGGTGATGTAGACCTCGTCGACCTGCTCGGGCTGGTAGCCCGCCGCCTTCAGGTTGGCGAGCAGCTTGCCGGTGGTCGGACCGAAGGCGCCATTGGCGCCGGTGTCGATCAGCACCAGCTTGGTACCGGTGTTGATCAGGTAGCCATTGATCGAGGTCTCCACCGGCGGCTTCAGGAACTGCTTGCCCAGCGCCTTCACCACGCTGCCGGGCTTGGCCTTGTCCATCAGTTGGTCCACCGGCAGGTCGACGGTGCCGTCGCTGAGGGCGGTGACTTCGAAATCGCCCAGCACCAGCCGGTAGTAGCCCGGCGCCTGGGTCTTCACCTGCGGGGCCGCCGCCTGCACGCCCGCCGCGGCCAGCGCGAGCGCGAGACCGAGGGCGGCGAACTTTCCGGAACGGGTCATGAGGAACCTCCTGTGCTTGTCATGTCGTGTCGCGAGGCGCGTCCGGCGCGCCTCGGGGATGTCCTGCGTTCGAGCAGGCGCGCAGCATAGCCACGCGGCCCGCGGCGCGCGCTCCCCGATCGGAAGAAGCACCGCTCTCCCGCAGGAGATTCCGGTGACACGCGTTCGCTGTGCCGCCGTTGTGGCACGTCCTGGCCCCCGCTCGTCAGCCTCGTGAAAGACGCCTGTTGCGTGATCCGAACCTGCCGGGCTCGCCCTTGACGAAGGCCCCCGGGTTAGCCCTTGCGCAATGCTGCGTAAAGGGTTTTACGCTGTCGAGGGCGCCCGCCGGGGCCCTAAATTCCTGGCTCCACTACAGAGGCTCCGCACACCGGCGCCCACCTTGCGCCGATGAGCACCCTCATCCTGGAGACACGCAAACTGACCAAGGAGTTCAAGGGCTTCACCGCCGTGGACTCCGTCGACCTGCAAGTGCAGCGCGGTCACATCCATGCGTTGATCGGCCCCAATGGCGCCGGCAAGACCACCTGCTTCAACCTGCTCACGAAGTTCCTGACGCCGACCCGCGGCCAGATCCTCTTCAACGGCCACGACATCACCGGCGAGAAGCCCGCCCAGATCGCCCGCCGCGGCGTGATCCGCTCCTTCCAGATCTCGGCCGTGTTCCCCCACCTGACGGTGCTGGAGAACGTGCGCATCGGGCTGCAGCGCTTCACCGGCACGAGCTATCACTTCTGGAAGGGCCTGGGCGGCCTGCGCCAGCTGGACGGCCGCGCGCTGGAGCTGCTGGAGCTCGTCGACCTGCGCGACATGGCCGCGCTGCGTGCTGCCGACCTGCCTTACGGCCGCAAGCGGGCGCTGGAGATCGCCACGACGATGGCGATGGAGCCGGAGCTGATGCTGCTCGATGAGCCGACGCAGGGCATGGGCCACGAGGACGTGGACCGCGTCACCGCGCTGATCAAGCGCGTCGCCGAGGGCCGCACCGTGCTCATGGTGGAACACAACATGAAGGTGATCAGCAGCATCGCCGACCGCATCACCGTGCTGGCGCGCGGCGCCGTGCTGGCCGAGGGCGACTACGCCAGCGTCTCCCGCCATCCCAAGGTGCTCGAGGCCTACATGGGTTCCGAGGCCGCCGAGCTGCAGGGAGCCCATTGATGGCTTACGCGCTCGAGATCAAGGGCCTGCAGGCCTGGTACGGCGAAAGCCACATCCTGCACGGCATCGATCTGGCCGTCCCGCAGGGCCAGGTGTTGACGCTGCTGGGCCGCAACGGCGCCGGCCGCACGACGACGCTGCGCGCCATCATGGGCCTGACCGACCGCCGCAGCGGCTCGATCAAGGTCCACGGCCAGGAAACCGTGCAGCTGCCGACGCACCGCATCGCGCGCCTGGGCCTGGGCTACTGCCCGGAGGAGCGCGGCATCTTCGCCTCGCTCAGCACCGAGGAGAACCTGCGCCTGCCGCCGGCGCTCAAGGGCGGGCGCGGCAAGGTGATGTCGGAGGACGAGATCTACGCGATGTTCCCCAACCTCGCCGAGCGCCGGCACAGCCAGGGCACGCGGCTTTCGGGCGGCGAGCAGCAGATGCTGGCCGTGGCCCGCATCCTGCGCACCGGCGCCGACATCCTGCTGCTGGACGAGATCTCCGAGGGCCTGGCTCCGGTCATCGTCCAGGCGCTGGCCCGCATGATCACCGCGCTCAAGGCGCAGGGCTTCACCATCGTGATGGTGGAACAGAACTTCCGCTTCGCCGCGCCGCTGGCGGACCACTTCGTCGTGATGGAGCACGGCCAGGTGGTCGAGTCCTTCGCCGCCGCGCAGCTCGAGAGCAAGCGCGCGCTGCTCGACGAGCTGCTGAGCGTCTGAATCCCCGTGCGGTCACCGCGTGACCGCCGCCGTTGATTTCGAGCTTCGAGTCTGAAACCCGCGTGGCCCGACGAGGCCGTTAGAAAAGGAGACAAGCGATGAAGACGACCCTCAAGACCCTTGCCCTGGCCTCGGTGCTGGCCTGCGGCAGCTTCGGCGCGCAGGCGCAGATTTCCGGCGACGTGGTGAAGATCGGCATCGTCACCGACATGTCCAGCGTCTACGCGGACATCGACGGCGCCGGCGGCGTGGAGGCGATCCGCCTCGCGATCGCGGATGCCAAGGGCATGGCCGCCGGCAAGAAGATCGAGCTGGTCTTCGCCGACCACCAGAACAAGGCCGACGTGGCCGCGTCCAAGGCGCGCGAGTGGTTCGACACGCAGGGCCTGGACCTGCTGATCGGCGGCACCAACTCCGGCACCAGCCTGGCGATGGCCAAGGTGGCGGCGGAGAAGAAGAAGCCCTTCATCGCGATCGGCGCCGGCACCTCGCGCCTGACCAACGAGGAATGCACGCCCTACACCATCCACTACGCCTACGACACGGTGGCCCTGGCCAACGGCACGGGTGCGGCGGTGACCAAGGCCGGCGGCAAGAGCTGGTACTTCCTGACGGCGGACTACGCCTTCGGCACCTCGCTGCAGGCCGACACCTCGGCGGTGGTGACCAAGTCCGGCGGCCAGGTGCTGGGCGCGGTGAAGCACCCGCTGAACGCGAGCGACTTCTCCTCCTTCCTGCTGCAGGCGCAGAGCTCCAAGGCCCAGATCCTGGGCCTGGCCAACGCGGGCGGCGACACCATCAACGCGGTCAAGGCGGCCAACGAGTTCGGCATCACCAAGACGATGAAGCTGGCCGGCCTGCTGATGTTCATCAACGACGTGCATTCGCTGGGCCTGAAGACCACCGAGGGCATGTACCTGACCGACAGCTGGTACTGGAACCAGAGCCCCGAGGCACGTGCCTGGGCGCGCCGCTTCTTCGAGAAGATGAAGCGCATGCCCTCGTCGCTGCAGGCGGCGGACTACTCGGCGGTGGCGCACTACCTGAAGGCGGTGGAGGCCATCAAGACCGACGACGGCGACAAGGTGGTGGCCCAGATGAAGGCCACGCCGATCAACGACTTCTACACCAAGGGCACGATCCGCAAGGAAGACGGCCGCGGCGTGCACGACATGTTCCTGCTGCAGGTGAAGTCGGCCAAGGAGTCCACCGAGCCCTGGGACTACTTCAAGGTCGTGACCCGCATCCCGGGCGACGACGCCTTCACCAAGCTGGCCGACTCCAAGTGCCCGCTGGTCAAGAAGTGAGCTGAACCGGCGCTGGCGCGTCGCGCGGCTTGGCCGCGCGCGTGCCGGTCCGCCGCGATGTCCAAGACGATGACGATGAGCGACGACGCATGACCGACTTCTTTGGTGTCCCCCTGCCCGCGCTGCTGGGCCAGCTGCTGCTGGGGCTGGTGAACGGCTCGTTCTACGCGATGCTGTCGCTGGGGCTGGCCGTCATCTTCGGCATGCTGAACATCATCAACTTCGCCCACGGCGCGCTCTACATGATGGGCGCGTTCCTGGCGTGGATGGGGCTGGAGTACTTCGGCGTCAACTACTGGGCGATGCTGCTGATCGCGCCGCTGATCGTGGGCGCCTTCGGCCTGGTCATCGAGCGGCTGCTGCTGCAGTGGCTCTACAAGCTGGACCACCTCTACGGCCTGCTGCTGACCTTCGGGCTGACGCTGGTGATCGAGGGCGTCTTCCGCTCCTTCTTCGGCGTGGGCGGGCAGCCCTACTCGGCGCCCGAGGCGCTGCAGGGCGCCACCAACCTGGGCTTCATGATCCTGCCGAACTACCGGGCCTGGGTGGTCGTCGCCTCGCTGGTGGTGTGCCTGGGCGTGTGGGTGCTGATCGAGAAGACCTCGCTGGGCGCGACGCTGCGCGCCGGCACCGAGAACCCGAAGCTGGTGCAGGCCTTCGGCGTCAACGTGCCGCGGCTGGTGACGCTGACCTACGCCGGCGGCGTGGCGCTGGCGGGCTTCGCGGGCGTGCTCGCGGCGCCGATCCTGCAGGTGAATTCGCTGATGGGCTCGAACCTGATCATCGTCGTCTTCGCGGTGGTGGTGATCGGGGGCATGGGCTCCATCCTGGGCTCGATCCTGACCGGCCTGGGGCTGGGCGTGATCGAGGGCCTGACCAAGGTCTTCTATCCGGAAGCCTCCAACACCGTGGTGTTCGTCATCATGGCCCTGGTGCTGCTGGTGCGTCCCGCCGGCCTGTTCGGCAAAGAGAAATGAACAAGAAACCGCTGGGCTACGCCGCCCTGTTCGTCGCCATCGCGCTGCTGCCCTTCCTGGGCGTGTATCCGATCTTCGCGATGAAGGTGATGTGCTATGCGCTCTTCGCATGCGCCTTCAACCTGCTGATCGGCTTCACCGGGCTGCTGAGCTTCGGCCATGCCGCCTTCCTGGGCGCGGCGGCCTACGCCGCCGGGCATGCGCTGAAGGTGTGGGGCTTCCCGCCGCTGCTGGGGATCGCCTTCGGCACGCTGATGGCGGCGCTGGCGGGGCTGGTGTTCGGGCTGCTGGCGATCCGGCGCTCGGGCATCTACTTCTCGATGATCACGCTGGCGCTGGCGCAGATGCTGTTCTTCTACTTCCTGCAGGCGCCGTTCACCGGCGGCGAGGACGGCCTGCAGTCGGTGCCGCGCGGCAGCGTCCTGGGCATCAACCTGGAGAACGACACCGCGCTGTACTACCTGGTGCTGGCGATCTTCGTGTTCGGGTTCTGGCTGATCTACCGGACGGTGCATTCGCCGTTCGGGCAGGTGCTGACCTCGATCCGCGAGAACGAGGCGCGGGCGACCTCGCTGGGGTACGACGCGGCGCGCTTCAAGCTGATGGCCTTCGTGCTGTCGGCGGGGCTGGCGGGGCTGGCGGGCGCGACCAAGACGCTGGTGCTGGGCTTCGCGACGCTGACCGACGCGATCTGGACGACCTCGGGGCTGGTGATCCTGATGACGCTGGTGGGCGGCATGGGGACGATGGTGGGGCCGATCGTGGGCGCGCTGGTGATCATCGCGCTGGAGAACAAGATCGGCGACCTGGGCCAGTGGCTGGCCGGCGTGACGGGGATCCAGTGGTTCACCGGCCTGGGCGAATCGGTGAGTCTGGTGACGGGGCTGATCTTCATCCTGTGCGTGCTGGCCTTCCGCCGCGGGCTGGTGGGCGAGGCGGGGGCGCTGGTGGAGCGGTTCCGCAGGCCGGGGAATGCTCGTTAAATCGAGCGTTATCGAGATAAGGCTCGATTTGACGAGCATGAAAGTTCATCAGCTCTCCGCCCTGCCAGTCCATCTGCAATCCGAGTGCGCTCAACTGGGCGATCTCCTGGCGCGGCTGCGGGTAGCGCGCCAGATCAAGCAGGCGGATGCCGCAATTCGCGCCGGTCTATCGCGCAACACGGCTTACCGCATCGAACGGGGCGAGCCGGGGCTGGCAATGGGCCAGTTGTTGCGCTATCTGGATGCGATAGCGCCAGGGATGACGTTGGTCGAGCTTCTGACCGAGAGCGATCCCGCCCTCTTGCAACAGCAACGCGAGGATCAGCGCCGCCGAGTTCGTAGCCTCACGCAGGCGGAACTCGAGGAGCTGAACTTCTAAGGACCTCCATAGCCTGGCACGCTAAAGCGCCGAGCTTCGCCGCAAGCTGCCATGAGCACTACGCGCAACGCGTGCGGCCCGCAGCGCGACAATCCCCGCCATGACTCCCGCCGCCCCCTCCCCCGCCGCGCCGTCGCGTCTTTCGCTCTACCTGAACCTGATCCGCTGGGATCGGCCGGCCGGCACCTACCTGCTGCTGTGGCCGACGCTCTCCGCGCTGTGGATGGCCGCCGACGGCTGGCCGGGCTGGCACCTGCTGCTGGTCTTCACGATCGGCACCTTCCTGATGCGCAGCGCCGGCTGCGCCGTCAACGACGTCGCCGACCGCGACTTCGACAAGCACGTCAAACGCACCGCCCAGCGGCCCGTCACCGCCGGGCTGGTGTCGGTAAAGGAAGCCCTGGTGCTCGGCGCGGTGCTGTCGCTGGTCGCCTTCGGCCTGGTGCTGACGACCAACCCGCCCACCATCCTGCTGTCCTTCGCCGCGCTCGCGGTGACCATCCTCTATCCGTTCACCAAGCGCTGGGTCTCGATGCCGCAGGCCGTGCTGGGCGTCGCGTTCTCCTTCGGCATCCCGATGGCCTTCTCCGCGGCATTGGGCGGGCGCGAGTGGAGCCTGCAGGCGATCGCCGCCTCGGTGCCGCTGTCGGCCTGGGGACTGCTCGTCGCCAACCTGTTCTGGGTGCTGGCCTACGACACCGAATACGCGATGGTCGACCGCGACGACGACATCCGCATCGGCATCAAGACCTCCGCGCTGACGCTGGGCCGCTTCGACGTCATCGGGGTGATGGCCTTCTACGTCGTCTTCCTCGCGCTGTGGGCCGCGCTGGGCCTGCGCCTGGGCATGGGCCACTGGTTCCTGGCCGGCCTGGCCGCCGCGGCGGCGCAGGTGGTCTGGCACTACACGCTGATCAAGGACCGCGGCCGCGACGGCTGCTTCAAGGCCTTCCGCGAGAACCACTGGGTCGGCTTCGCGATCTTCGCGGGCACGGTGCTGGACCTGGCGCTGCGCTGAGCGCCGCGGTCGCGATCCCATGACAAACGGGCGCCTCGTGCGCCCGATCCCACGTCCGGCCCGCCGCGCGGCTCAGGACAGCAGCTGGACGACCAGGTCCGGATGCAGCGGCCAGCCGCCCAGGCCCGCCAGGCCCATCAGCACGCCGAACACCGTCGGCACCATGGCCACCGCGAAGAGCGCCCACATCTGCGTGAGCGCCGTGATCGCCAGCAGCGCGATCGCGATGGCCAGCAACGCATCGGACAGGTCGAACTGGTCGTCGCGGAAGTTGAGCGCGTCGTAGCGCTGCTGGTCGGCCTCGGCCTGCTTGCGCAGTTCGTCCTTCTTGGCCGACTGCTCGGCCGCCAGCGTCTCGTAATGCGCGATCGCCTGCCGGTAGCCGTCGGCGGCCGACTCCGGCGCGCCGAGCGCCTGCAGCTTCAGCTGCGTCAGCGCCGCCTTGGCGATCTCCTCGCGGGCGTTGCGGGCCTGGTAGAAGGCCCAGTGGTCGATCTTGTCGGCCTGCGCCTGCTGCATGTTCTGGTTGATGTTGTCGTCCTTGACCTTGCAGATGCCCATGAAGGTCGCCAGCAGCGCGACGGTCACCGCCACGACGGCATTGAGCCGCGACGGGCGCGCGGCGGCCTCGGGCCGGTCCACGGCCTGGCGGGCGTTCTCGATCAGTTCTTCGGGGTCGATGTCCATCGGCGCGGCATCCAGGAAAACGGAGCGGCCGCAGCATACCGAGCGAACCTGAGCGGGACCTGTACGGATCGCCGCGCCAGGCGGCCTACAGGCGATCCACCCGGGCCAGCGCCGCGACCAGGTCGGACTGCGTCAGGATCCCGACCAGGCGCGCCTCGTCGCCGACGATGGGGATGTGGTGGTGCCCGGTGGCCGCGAACAGCGGCACCAGGTCCGCCAGCGGGCGGTCCGCGCTCGCCACCCGCACCTGCCGGCTCATGATCTGGCCCACGACCTCCGCCTTGTCGCTGTGCGTCGAGGGTGTCGGGCGGATCAGCTGTCGCAGCCGGGTCGCCCAGTCCGCGTGCAGGTCGAGCGAGGCGCCGCGCAGGAAGTCCGCCAGCGTCACGATGCCGACCACGCGCCGCGCGCGGTCCACCACCGGCAGCGCCTTGATGTGGTGTTCCCGCAGCAGCGACCAGGCCTCCTGCAGCGGCGTGCCCCATTCCACCGTCTTCACCTCGCGCGACATCACGTCGGCGCAGCGCAGCGTCGTCATCCGCCGCCGCGCGGCCAGCAGCCCGGCCTCGTCGACGATGGCCTGCAGGTCGTCACGGGGAATGTCCAGCACCTGGTTGTAATGGGCCAGCACGGTCTCCAAGTCGGCGCCGCTGAAGGCGGTCGCCTCGCCGGCCGGACCGCCGCGGGCCGGCGCCGCGGCGGGCGCCGCCACCTGCGGGTGCGGGTAGCGCCGGCCGGTGACGCCGTTGTAGAGCATGCCCGCCGCGACCAGCAGCGCCGAGTTCGGCAGCACCGTGTCGAGCGCGAAGTGCCAGTCGTGCGCGCCCGACAGCACCATCAGCAGCGCCGCCGCGCCGCCGGGCGGGTGCAGGCAGCGCAGCAGGAACATCAGCCCGATGGCGCCGCCGACGGCGATCGCGGCGGCCAGTTCCGGCACGCCGCCGAACAGGTGCACGCAGGCGATGCCCACCAGCGCCGACGCGGTGTTCCCGACCACCACCGCCCACGGCTGCGCGAGCGGGCTGGCGGGCACGCCGAAGACCAGCACCGCGCTCGCGCCGAGCGGCGCGACCAGTCGCGGCACGCCCGGCGCATGGCGCGACAGCAGCTCCATCAGCACGGCCGTCACCAGCACGCCGGCGATCGCGCCGGCCACCACGCGCAGGCGCTCGCCGGCATCGACGCGCATCGGCGCCGGCCGCAGCGCCTGCAGCCAGCGCCGGAACGCGCCGACCAGGCGCTCCGCGAGCGTCATCGGCCCGGCATCGGCAGGGGAAGTCGGATCAGGCATCGGCGTCTCCGGTGGGCGTCGGGCGCGGCGCGGCGGCGTTCAGCGCCGCGGCCGCGACTTGCGCCGCAGCGGCCCGGGGTCGCGCAGCGCGACGTCGGGCACGAACATCTCCATCACCCGCAGCTGCTGGCCGTGCCGGGTGAAGACGGAATTGCGCGACCACTGCATCCGCGCGGGCGCCTCGGTGCCGGTCGCGGCCAGCCATTGGCGCTGCATCTGCCGGTGGGTCGCGCCATGGCGGGTCACGCGGCGCGGCTGCAGCTCGCTGCGATGGATGCGGGGATCGTCGTAGAGCAGATGGCCCAGGGGCCGGCTGCCCAGGCCCTTGAGCGCCTTCCAGGGGCCCGCCAGCGAATGGCCGTGCACCGCCGAGCGCGCCCACACCAGCGGCCGGCCGTCGACATGCAGCAGCACCTCTCGCACCACGGTCAGGCCGCGACGCGGCAAGCCGAGCGCGGCGCGCTCCTGCGGCCGCAGCGGCGCCACCGTCTGGCGCAGCACCAGCACCTCGTAGCGGCGGCCGGTCGCGGCCAGGCGTTTGCTCAGCGAGCCCGGCGCGCGCAGCCACGCGCGCAGGCCCCAGCGATCGGCGATCCCCATCGGTCGGAACGGAACTCTGGATCAGGACATCGGCGGACGTCGGTGCAGCGCGTGAAGCACGGGGCTTCAGCCGCGCCCGAACTCGTCGCCCAGCTCGCCCGCGCGCCGATGCGCGGCCTTCACCGCGCGCTCGATCGCATCGCCGACGCCGTCCGCCTGCAGGCTGGTGATCGCCGCATGCGTGGTGCCGCCCTTGGAGGTCACCTTCTCACGCAGCGCGGTCGGCGATTCCCCCGACTGCAGGGCCAGCGCGNCGCAGGTCGCCAGCGCGAGCTCGCGGGCCTTGGCCTCGTCCAGGCCCAGCGCCCGGGTGGCGGCGACCATGTGCTCGACGAGGAAGAAGAAGTAGGCCGGGCCCGAGCCCGACAGCGCGGTGACGGTGTCGAGGTCGCCCTCGGCATCGACCCACAGCGTGCGACCGGTCGCCTGCAGCAGCTGCTCGACCAGCGCGCGATCGTCCGCGGTCACCGCGGCGCTCGCATGCAGGCCGGTGATGCCCTGCCCGATCAGCGCCGGCGTGTTGGGCATGCCGCGGACGACGCGCGCGGCGCCCGTCGCGCGGGCGATCGCGTCGGCGCGCAGGCCGGCCATCACCGACAGCTGCAGCGCGCCCCCGACATGCGGCGCCACCGGCGCGGCGGCTTCCTGGAACAGCTGCGGCTTGACCGCCCAGACCACCGCGCGGGCGCGCGACAGCGCGGCATCGGCGGTCGCCATCGGATGCAGGCCGAAGTTGGCGGCCAGGCGCTCGCGCTGTGCCTCGAAAGGCTCGACCACCAGCAGGTCCTCGGCCGGATGCCCGGCGCGGCGCAGGCCGCCAATGATGGCGCTGGCCATGTTGCCGCCACCGATGAATGCGATGCAGGAACTCATGGGCCGGCAGTGTAGCCGCGGGCCCTCGGGCGGGAGGACGGTCAGCGCCCGCGCAGCATCGACGCGCAGAGCTGGCCCAGCGTCGCGATGGCGCGCCGCTGCGCCTCGTCCATCGGATTGCCGGCGTTGATGCGGATGAAGTTGTCGAAGCGGTCCGAGTTCGAATACATCAGGCCCGGACCCAGCCGCACGCCCTTTTCCAGCGCCGCGTCGAAGAGCGCCAGCGACGACAGCCCCTCGGGCAATTCCACCCACAGGCTGGGGCCGCCCGGCGGCATGGACAGGCGCGTGCCGGTCGGCAGCTCGTCGGACAGCGCCGCGGCCATCTGCTCGCGCTGCGTGGCGAGCTTCGCGCGCAGGGCCCGCAGGTGGCGGTCGATCTGGCCGCCGGCCAGGAACTCCGCGAGGATCGCCTGCCCCAGCATCTCGTTGGGCCGGCTCTGCGCGTACTTGAGGATCTCCACCCGTGGCTGCCAGCGCCCGGCGGCGATCCAGCCCACGCGCATGCCCGGCGCCAGCGTCTTGTGCAGCGAGGAGCAGAAGATCACGCGCCCGGTCGTGTCCCAGGACTTGATGGCGCGCTGCGGCGTGTCGCACAGCAGCGCGTAGGTGTCGTCCTCGATCAGCGCCAGGTCACGGGCCTCGCAGCGCGCCAGCAAGGCCTGCTTGGCCGTGTCCGGCATCACCGCGCCGAGCGGGTTCTGCAGGTTGGGCACCACCACCACCGCCTTCAGCCGCGGCTCCTGCGCGGCGGCGGCCTCGAGCGCCTCGACCGACAGGCCCGTGTGCGGGCTGGTCGGAATCTCGAGCGCGCGCAAGCCCAGGCTTTCGAGCAGCTGCAGCAGGCCGTAGTAGGTGGGCGATTCGACGGCGACGGCATCGCCAGGCGTCGTCACCGCGCGCAGGGCGACGCTCAGCGCCTCGGTGCAGCCATGGGTGATGACCAGCTGCGAGGGGTCGAGCTGGATCTGCGCATTGAGCGCCAGGCGCGACAGCGCCTGGCGCAGCCCGAGCAGACCCTGCGGATCGGGCTGGGTGCCGAGGATCTCCGGACGGCGACGCAGCAGGCGCTGGCCGTGCAGCGCCAGCGCGCGGGTCGGATACAGCGAGGGATGCGCGCAGGCGCCGGAGAGATTGACTTCGGGCTTGGCCGCGATGCCGCGGGTGAGGATTTCCGAGATGCGCTCATGCACGCCGACGAAACGCGCCGGGTCCGCCTGCGTCTGGCGCGGTTCGGCCGCGCGGGCCAGGCGCGTCGGCCGCGGCGGGCGGACAAAGTAGCCGGCGCGCTGCCGGGCCTGCAGCAGGCCCTGGCTCTCCAGCAGCCGATAGGCTTGCAGCGCGGTGCTGAGGCTCACCCGGTGCAGCCCCATCAGCGTGCGCACCGACGGCATCCGGCTGCCCGGCGGCATCGTGCCGGCGGTGATGGCCTGGCGGTAATGCGCGGCGACCTGGGCGTAGAGGGGGTCGGTGGCGTCCATGGCGGCGATTCTGCGCCCAGCAATCCGCGCGGCACCGGAACAGCGGGCGGGCAGTGGATACGGAACAGCAAGCGCGCGAGCGCTGTTGCGCAGAACAAATCGGTCCGCTGTACCTGTCGCGACGCGGCGGTGATCGGAACACTGGTCCCCATCATCTTCATGGCGCCCGGACCCGCGACCGGTCGGGCGATGACCTCATGTTCCTCACCCATGTCCTGAGATGGCTGCCCGCGCCGTGGTCCGGGCAGCACGTGCCGACCCGTCTGGCGAAGGCGATGGCGCCGAGGCAAGCGTCGACCGCCGACGATCACGCGCTGGCGGCCGGTCAGTCGACGCTGCTGCGGCTGGCCCGCGGCACGGTGCTGCACCTGCGCGGCGGCGAGATCAGCGTCGAGGACGCGCCCGCGCTGTGGGCCGACCACTGCTGGCCGCAACCGATGCGCCTGCGCGCGGGCGAGACCTGGATCGTGCCGCGCACCGGTTGGTGGCGAATCGACGGCCGTCCCTCCTGGGACGGCGTCGGCCGGTTCAGCCTTCGGCGCTGAGCGCCGGGCGCCAGGCACGCGGCGCTGGGGGCGCTGAAGCGCAGAGGCTCAGTGCACGCCTGCCAGCAGCGCGGCGTTGCCGCCGGCGGCCGCGGTGTTGATCGTCAGCGTCTGCTCGGCGACCAGGCGGTAGAGCTGGCGCGCATCCGCCAGTTCCATCATCGGCATGACCGGCAGGATCGCGCCGTCGCGGCCGGCGAGCTCGCGCTGCGCCGCCAGCTGCAGGCCCGCGGGCGCGATCACGCCGGCCAGCTTCGCCGCGCGCAGCACCGCGCCGAGCTGGTCAGCCGGCAGCAGCTGCATCGCCGCCGCCGCCACGCCCCCGCGCATCAGCGCGGTGCGCAGGTCCTGCGCCGTGTCGCCGCCGCCCACCACGGCCACCGCGTTGCCCGCCACCAGCGCCGCGCCCAGCGCGCGCGCCAGTTCCTCGGTCGACGCCCCCTGCGCCAGCACCGCGATCACGCCGCGGCCGTGCAGGCGCAGCTCGTTGCTCTCGCCGGTCGGACCGGGCAGCTTCACATCCACCAACGCACGGCGCGCGGCCGCGCCCAGCGTGCGCCAGGCTCCGGCCACCACCGGCGGCTGGCCGGCGCTGGCGCGCTCCAGCGCGGTGGCGCGCTCGTCCAGCGCGCGTTCGGCCCAGGCCTCGTGCGCCGCGAACAGCGGCCCGAGGTCCGTGCCGGCGACCGTCGTCACCAACGCCGGCGCCGCCACCTCGGTCGCCTCGACCTTGGGCTGTGCCGCGAAGCGCAGCAGGTAGTGCGGGCCACCCGCCTTCGGGCCGGTGCCCGACATGCCCTCGCCGCCGAAGGGCTGCACGCCGACCACCGCGCCGATGATGTTGCGGTTCACATAGACGTTGCCGATGCGCGCCTGCGACGCCAGGCGCAGCGCGCGGCTGTCGATGCGGGTCTGGATGCCCAGCGTCAGGCCGTAGCCCAGCGCGTTGATCTCGCGCACGACGCCGTCCACATCGCCGCTCCAGCGCACGACGTGCAGCACCGGGCCGAAGATCTCCTGCTTCAGCGAGGCGATCGTCGGCAGCTCGACCGCCACCGGCGGCAGCAGGCGCGGGCAGGCATCGGCCGGCACGGCCTCGGCGATCAGCGTCGCCTCGCGCTTCAGGCGCTGGACTTCCCGGGAGACGCCCTGGAAGGCTTCATCGTCGATCAGCGGACCGACGTCGGTGGCCAGATCGGCGCTGTCGCCGACGCGCAGTTCCTTGACCGCGCCGCGCAGCATCTCGATGACGCCATCGGCCACCGCCTCGTGCACCGCCAGCAGGCGCAGCGCCGAGCAGCGCTGGCCGGCGCTGCGGAAGGCCGATTGCACGACGGCGTCGATGACCTGTTCGGGCAGCGCGGTCGAGTCCACGATCATCGCGTTCAACCCGCCGGTCTCGGCGATCAGCGGCAGCGCCGCGGCGCCGGGCTTGGCCGCCAGCTGGCGGTTGATGATCTGCGCCACCTGCGTCGAGCCGGTGAAGCACACGCCCGCCGTCTGCGGCGCGGCCACCAGGCGCGCACCGACGGTCTCGCCACGGCCATGCACCAGTTGCACCGCGTCCTCGGGGACGCCGGCGGCATGCAGCAGCTTCACGCATTCGGCCGCGACCGCGGGCGTCTGCTCGGCCGGCTTGGCGGCGACGGCATTGCCGGCGGCCAGTGCGGCCACCACCTGGCCGGCGAAGATCGCCAGCGGGAAGTTCCACGGCGAGATGCAGACGAACACGCCGCGGCCATTCAGCGCGACGCCATCGGCGGCCAGGCGCTCGGCCTCGTCGGCGTAGTAGCGCAGGAAGTCGATGGCCTCGCGGACTTCGCTGATCGCGTCGCCGAAGCTCTTGTAGGCCTCCTTCACCAGCAGCGCGCAGTACTGCGGCAGCTGTGCCTGCAGCGCGTCGGCGGCGCGGCGCAGCACCGCGGCGCGCCCGGCCACCGGCGTCGCGTTCCAGCCGGCGAAGCCGCCCTGCAGGCGCGCCATCACCGCGTCCACTTCATCGGGCGAGGCTTCCGTCAGCGTCGGCACGCTGCAGGCGGCCAGCGCGTCCAGCAGCGGCTGGCGCTGCGCCGGCACCGCCAGGTCCAGGCCCGCGGAGTTGTCGCGGCCGCGGCCCGCCGCGTCGCGGTACAGCGCCACCGGCAGCGGCAGCGCCGCGGCCTCCTGGATCTGCGTCATCGGCGAGGCCAGCAGCTCCTCCGGCGCCACCGTCGGATCGGCCAGCTGGTGGACGAAGGAGGAGTTGGCGCCGTTCTCCAGCAGGCGGCGCACGAGGTAGGCCAGCAGGTCGCGGTGCTCGCCGACCGGCGCGTACACGCGGCAGGGGATGCTGCCGTCCTTCAGCACCTCGCGGTAGATGCCCTCGCCCATGCCGTGCAGGCGCTGCATCTCGAACTTGGCGCCCAGCGCGCGGGCCATCTGCAGGATGGCGGCGATGGTGCCGGCGTTGTGGCTCGCGAACTGCGGGTAGATGACGTCGTGGTGCTGCAGCAGGGCCTGCGCGCAGGCCAGGTAGGACACGTCCGTGTGCGGCTTGTGCGTGTAGACCGGGTAGCAGGGCAGGCCCTGCTCCTGGGCGCGCTTGATCTCGCCGTCCCAGTAGGCGCCCTTCACCAGTCTCACCATGAAGCGCAGCCCATGCCGGCGGGCGATCTCGGCGACCGCCTCCACCACGTCACGCGCGCGCGTCTGGTAGGCCTGGACCGCCAGGCCGAAGCCGCGCCACTGCGGGAAGTGGGTGGCGATGCGCGCCGCCAGCGCGTCGAGCAGCTCCAGCGACAGCTCGAGCCGGTCGACCTCCTCGGCGTCGATCGTCAGGTTGATGTTGGCTTGCGCCGCCTTCTCGACCAGCTGCCACACGCGCGGCAGCAGCTCGGCGTAGACGCGCTCGCGCTGCAGCACCTCGTAGCGCGAGAACAGCGCCGACAGCTTGATCGAGATGCCGTCGCTGCCCTCCGGCGACTCGGCCTTGCGACCGGCGGCGATGGCGGCGATCGCATTCAGGTAGGACGCCTGGTAGCGCTCGGCATCGCGCTCGGTGCGGGCGCCCTCGCCCAGCATGTCGTAGGAGAAGCGCAGCTGCGCCTGCGCCTTGCGCGCGGCGTCGGCCTCCTTCATCGCCTCCTGGATGTTGCGGCCGAGGACGAACTGGCGGCCCAGCAGCTGGATCGCCCGCACCGTCGCGGCCACCACCGTCTGCGCGCCCAGGCGCTTCATCAGGCCGCCGTCGGACTCGGCGTCCGGCAGGAACTTCTTGGACAGCGAGATCGCGCTCGCCGCCAGGCCGGCCAGCATCTTGTGCGGGCCGTCCGAGCCGCCTTCGAAGTCGGCGCGGCCGAGCTGGTCGGCGGTCAGCGCGATGGCGGTCTCCGCATCGGGCACGCGCAGCAGCGCCTCGGCCAGACGCATCAGGGCCAGGCCCTCGGCGCTGGTGATGGGGTACTCGCGCAGCAGCGACTCCATCGCCCAGAACGGCGCCGGGTTGGCGCGCACCTGCTGCACCCAGGGGCGCGCCTGGTCGACCACCGCCGGCCAGTGCAGCGTCTGCAGCGGCTCGGCCAGCGCGCGCACCAGCGGCAGTTCCTCGCGGTAGGGGTCCGGCAGGCGGGAGGTCTCGGGCGGCAGGGCGAAGGCGGTCATGGGATCCTCGAATGTTCGTGCGAGGGGCACTCCCCTAGCGAATATCGGGAGTGTAAAAAGGAGGGCTCCGAATTAATCTCCAATGTTTAGGCCATTCACCGCACGGAATCCAGCATGAGCGACCTCCAGGACCTGGACAAGATCGACCGGCGCATCCTCGCGCTGCTGCAGCAGGACGGGCGCATCAGCAACCTGAAGCTGGCGGAGGAGGTGCAGATGTCCGCGACGGCGGTGCTGGAGCGGGTGCGGCGGCTGACGCGCGAGGGCTTCATCCTCGGCTACGAGGCGCGCCTGAATCCGGCCAAGCTGGGCGCGCAGATGCTGGTGTTCATCGAGATCCTGCTGGACCGCACCGTCCACGACGTCATGGACAACTTCCGCGCGGCGGTGCAGGCGCGGCCGGAGATCCTGGAATGCCACCTGGTGGCGGGCGGCTTCGACTACCTGCTCAAGACGCGGGTGTCGGACATGGCGGCCTACCGCGAGTTCATCGGCGCCGTCATCTGGACGCTGCCCGGTGTGCGCGAGACGCGGACCTACGCGGTGATGGAAGAGGTGAAGCACACGACAGCGCTACCGCTGTGACTTGCACACACCGCCGGCGCCGGCAAGTGATTTCAAGGGGGAGATGTCCTCCCCCGCCAGCCCCTCCATCTGCGGGCTGACGGCCGCGGGCCGACAGGATCACCATGGAGTGCCCCTTCCCCGTGATCCCGGAGTTCCAGCGATGAAGTACCGGTCCTCCCTCCCACAACTCCCGCCCGCGGCGTCCAGGCCGATGGCGACCGGCGGCGGGTCCGACAGCCTGTATCCCAGCCATTACGGCGAGAGCCGTTTCAGCCATGGCGAAAGCCAGTACGCGGACAGCGGCAGCAGCTTCGGCGACTCCGAGTTCGGCTTCGAGCCCCCGCCCAAGCGCACCGTCGCCGGTCCGGTCGAGAGCTGGCATGACTCGAGCTACGTCCTCAGGCGCGGCCTGGAGGTGCGCGAGATCAGCGCCCGCGAATGGCGGCTCTGGGTCAGCGAGCCGGCCCCGCCGACCGCGCCCCGGCGCCGCGTGAACGGCGACGGCGACGCCTGATCAGGCCAGCTGCAGCCGCTTGGCCGGCGCGCGGCGCAGCGGCTCGGGCGGCGGCGTGAGCACGAAGTCCTCGGCCGGCATCGGGCGGCCGTAGTACCAGCCCTGGGCCCAGTCGCAGCCTTCGCGGCGCAGCCACTCGACCTGCTCGAGCGTCTCCACGCCCTCGGCCAGCACGTCCAGGTGGAGGCTGCGCGCCAGCACGATCACCGTGCGCGCGATCGCGGCGACGTTGGCGTCGCTGCTGAGCTCATGGACGAAGCTGCGGTCGATCTTCAGCGTGCTGACCGGCATCCGCTTCAGGTAGGCCAGCGAGGAATAACCGGTGCCGAAATCGTCGATGGCCACCCGCACGCCGCGCTTGGAGATGCGGGTCAGCAGGCTGATGGCCTGCTCGGCATCCTCCAGCAGCAGGCTCTCGGTGACCTCCAGCTCCAGCGCGCTGGGCGGGCAGCCGGTCTCGCCGAGGATGAAGTCCAGCGTCTCGATGAAATCGGGCTGGCGCAGCTGGCGGGCGGACACGTTGACCGCGACCTGCTGCGGCTTGCCCTCCTGGCCCTGCCAGCGCGCCACCTGCGCGCAGGCCTGCTCCAGCACCCAGCGCCCGATCGGGATGATCAGGCCGGTCTCCTCGGCCAGCGGGATGAAGTCCGCCGGCGAGATCGGCCCGCGCGTCGGATGCCGCCAGCGCAGCAGCGCCTCGGCGCCGATCAGCTGGCCGTCGCTCAGGCGCACCTGCGGCTGGTATTCGAGGCGGAACTGCGCGGCCTCATTGGCCTGGCGCAGCGCGTGGGTCAGCTCGAAGCGCTGCTGCACCGCCTGGGTCAGCTCCGGCCGGTAGGCCTGGACCGAGCCGCGCGCATGCAGCTTGGCGCGCACCATGGCGACCTCGGCATTGCGCAGCAGCTCGTCGACCTGCGTGCCGTCGGCCGGGAACAGCGCCAGGCCGATGCTGGCGCCGACATTGAAGCGGTGGTTGTCGATCACGACCGGCTCGTCCATCGCCTGGATCAGGCGGTCGCCCAGGCGCATCGCGGTTTCCTCGTCGACCAGGCCGGACAGCACCACGACGAATTCATCCGCGCCCACCCGCGCCACCGAGTCGCTCAGCCGCGTGACATTGGCGAAACGCGCCGCCGCCGTCAGCAGCACCTGATCACCGGCGGCATGGCCGGCGATGTCGTTGACGTCGCGGAAGCCGTCCAGGTCGATGTAGAGCACCGCCACGCAGGTGTGCTCGCGCTGCGCGTTGCCGATCTGGCGCGAGATGCGGTCGCGCAGCAGCGCCGCGTTGGGCAGGCCGGTCAGGCTGTCGTGCAGCGACTGGTGCAGCAGCTCGGCCTCGGTCTGCTTGATGCGGGAGATGTCGGTCAGCACGCTCAGGTACTGCACCTGGTCGGGATCGCCCGACGGCGCCGGCACCTTCACGAAGGTGGCCCACATCGGGATCGATTCGCCGTTCTTGTGGCGCTCGGTGACCTCGCCGCTCCACTTGCCGCGGGACTCGATGTCGGCCCACAGCGCGCGCAGCTTCTCGGGATCCTGCTCGGCCTCGCGCAGCAGCAGCGGGCGCTTGCCCAGCAGCGTCTGGCGGTCATGGCCGACCATCGCGACCAGCGCCGGATTGACGTCGACGATGCGCAGGTTGTGGTCGATGACCATGATCCCTTCGCCGCAGTGCTCGTAGACGGTGGCGGCGCGGCGGGCGGCATCGGTGGCCTGCTGCAGCTGGGTGATGTCGCGCGCGATGGCGACCTGGCCGAGGTACTGGTCGTCATCGACCACCGGCGCGCTGAGCACGTCCAGGCAGCGGGCGCCGCCGTCGGCGCCATCACGCCAGGTGAGCGTGCGGCCGTCGGCCTGCGTGTCGACCCAGCCCGGCGGGTTGGGCAGGTCGGCGTCGCGGCGGCCGATGATCTCCTGCTCGCTCAGGCCGACAGCGCGCTCGAAGGCCGGATTGCAGCCCTCATAGGCGCCGTTCGCGTCCTTGAAATACATCGGGTCGGGGATCGCGTTCAGCAGCGCGCTGAGGCGGGCGCGCTCGCGGCGCACGCGCTTGAGTTCCTCGCGTCGGCGTTGCAGCCGGCCGCGCTGCTGCACGAACAGGCTGACCATCACGCCCAGCGTCAGGCCGCCGATCACGCAGCCGGCGCCCAGCCAGAACACGGTCGAGCCGGAATCGATCCACGCCGGCAGGCGCGAGGCCATCCCGGTCGCCGCCGCCTGGACCGACGCAGGCGCGGACGCGCCGGCCCATGCCGTCGTGCTCAGGCACGCAGGCAGCAGCGCGGACACGGCAAGGCATCCCCAACGACGGGTCAGGCGAAGACGCATGGCTCACCCAAGCTTTTCTTATGAATGGAGGGGCAACAGCTGGCCCCATGTCGGCGGCGGCCGCGTGTGGCGGCCGCTCCCTTTGGCTCGACCTTCGGAGTATCGGCGCGCGGCTGAAGGGGCCGCTAGGGTTTACAGCGAGGCCGCCACCTGGGTTCCCTGCAGGATTGCACGCTTTGCGTCCAATTCTTTCGCCTCGGCCGAACCGCCGATCAGGTGCACCGACCGGCCCGCCGCGCGCAGCGGCGCCTCGAGTTCGCGCAAGGGTTCCTGGCCGGCGCACAGCACGATGGTGTCGCAGTCGATGCGCTCGGGCTCGGTGCGATCCTCGCCCCGGCTGATCCACAGGCCCGCCGCGTCGATGCGCTCGTACTGCACGCCGCCGATCATCCGTACGCCGTGCGTCTTCAGCGCCGCGCGATGGATCCAGCCGGTGGTCTTGCCCAGGCCGGCGCCGAGCTTGCCGGCGCGGCGCTGCAGCAGCGTGATCTCGCGCTCGGCCGGCTCGGGTTGCGGACGCGCCAGGCCGCCGCGCGTCTCCTGCGGATCGCCGACGCCCCAATGCCGGCGCCAGGCGGGCGCATCCAGCGCCAGCGAGTGCCCCTGCTCGAGCAGGAACTCCGACACGTCGAAGCCGATGCCGCCCGCGCCGACCACCGCCACGCGGCGGCCGACCGGCTTCTCGCCGCGCAGCACTTCCAGGTAGGTCAGGACCTGACCGCGCGCGACGCCTTCCTCCTGGCCGGGGATGCGCGGATCGCGCGGCGTGACGCCGGTGGCGAGCAGCACCTCGTCGTAGTCCATCAGGTCC
The DNA here is from genome assembly GCF_052044995.1 of Roseateles sp. 22389. Lineage (NCBI taxonomy): Bacteria > Pseudomonadati > Pseudomonadota > Betaproteobacteria > Burkholderiales > Sphaerotilaceae > Roseateles > Roseateles sp. 22389. The sequence goes on along the minus strand of NZ_JBQEOF010000005.1, from coordinate 346,151 downwards.
TGGGCGCCGACGCGCCGGCCCAGCTGCGGCGTCACGCCCAGCAGTTCCAGCCGCCGCTTGAAGTAGCGCAGCGTCTCGTGGAACTCCTCCTTGCCGGGGATGCGCTTGGCCAGGTTGAACTGGCCGCCGATCTCGGTGGCGGCGTCGATCAGGGTGACGGCATGGCCGCGCTCGGCCAGCGTCGTGGCGGCGGCCAGGCCGGCCGGTCCGGCGCCGACCACGGCCACGCGCTTGCGCCGCTGCTCCGGGGTCACCGGCACGATGCGCAGCAGCGTCTCGTGGCCGGCGCGCGGGTTGACCAGGCAGGACGCGACCTCCTGCTTGAAGACATGGTCCAGGCAGGCCTGGTTGCAGGCGATGCAGGTGTTGATCTCGTCGGCGCGGCCCTCCGCGGCCTTGCGCACGAAGGCGGGGTCGGCCAGCAGCGGCCGCGCCATCGAGACCATGTCGGCCGAACCGTCGGCCAGCACCGACTCGGCGACCTCCGGCGTGTTGATGCGGTTGCTGGTGATCAGCGGGATGCGCAGGCCCTCGGCGTGCAGCTGGTCGCGCAGCTTCTTCGTGACCCAGGCGAAACCGGCCCGCGGCACGCTGGTGGCGATCGTCGGGATGCGGGCCTCATGCCAGCCGATGCCGGTGTTGATGATGGTCGCGCCGGCCCGGGCGACGGCGCGCGCGAGCTGCAGCACCTCGTCCCAACTGCCGCCGTCCGGGACCAGGTCCAGCATCGACAGGCGGTAGATGATGATGAAGTCCGGCCCGACGGCCTCCCGCATGCGCGTCAGGATCTCGACCGGCAGCCGCATGCGGCGCGCGAAGTCGCCGCCCCAGGCGTCGTCGCGCTGGTTGGTCGCGGCGACCAGGAACTGGTTGATGAAGTAGCCCTCGGAGCCCATCACCTCGACACCGTCGTAGCCCGCTTCGCGCGCCAGCACGGCGCAGCGGATGAAGGCGCGGATCTGGCGCTCGATGCCGCGCTCGCTCAGCGCATGCGGCGTGAAGGGCGAGATCGGCGACTTCAGCGCCGAAGGCGCGACGTTGAACGGGTGGTAGCCGTAGCGGCCGGTGTGCAGGATCTGCAGCGCGATCTTGCCGCCCTCGGCGTGGACCGCGCGCGTGATGGCCTGGTGCCGCCGCGCGGCGCCGCCGGTCATCAAGGTGCCGGCGAAGGGCTTGGCCCAGCCGGCGATGTTGGGCGCGTAGCCGCCGGTGACGATCAGGCCGACCTGGCCGCGGGCGCGCTCGGCGAAGTACTCGGACAGGCGCCCGATGTGCTTGCGCGAGTCCTCCAGCCCTGTGTGCATGCTGCCCATCAGCACGCGGTTCCTGAGGGTGGTGAAGCCCAGGTCCAGGGGCGACAGCAGCTGCGGGTAGGCATTCATGGCGCGGATGCTAGCGGCGCGCCCACCGGCCGTTTAGAGAGTGGAACCCAGGAGGGAAGACCCCAGGTGCGCCCGCGCTGGGCCGGACGCCAGCAATGCTGTGTCGGTCTTGATATGGAACTACACAAACCTGGCAAGCGGCCACAAGCCGCAGCAACACGGGCCTCGTTCAATCCCGCCATCCTCAATCGGAGTGTCGGACGATGCGATTCAAGACCTGGGCCTGGGGCCTGAGCGTGGCCGCGGCCACCTTGCTGGCTGCCTGCGGGGGCGGCGGTGACAGCAGCACGGCGCAGATGCGCCTTCTCAACGCCAGCATCGGCTATGCCGCGCTGGACATGTCGGTGGACAGCACGACGGTCAACTCCGCCGTGGCCTACGCCGGGGTCGGCAGCTATGCCGACGTGAAGACCTCCGCCACCGGCACCGAGATCCAGAGCAACAGCGTCGGCAGCACGCTGGCCTCGTCCACGCCGACGCTGGCGGCCGGCAGCCACTACGCGATGATCGCCTACGGCTCGGCGGGCTCGCTGCAGACGACGCTGCTGCAGGAGGACCAGGAAGCGCCGGCCTCCGGCAAGTCCAAGCTGCTGGTGCTGAACCTGGCGCCGGACGCGGGCTCGATGGACGTCTACGTCACCGGCGCGGACGAGACGCTGGACACCGCGTCGACGGTGGCGGCCGGCATCGCGGCCGGCTCGGGCAGCGGTTACGTGTCGCTGAACAGCGGCACCTTCCGGGTCCGCCTGACCGCCGCCGGCTCCAAGAGCGACGTGCGCCTGGACATCCCCAGCATCACCCTGCCCTCGGCCGGCGTCTCGACGCTGGTGCTGACCGGCAGCGCCGGCGGCGTGCTGGTCAACGGCATCCAGCTGATCCAGCAGGGCGCGACGACCAACTTCCCCAACACCACCGCACGGGCGCGGCTGGTGGCGGCGGTGGGCGGCAGCGCGCTGGTGTCGGGCTCGGTCGGCCAGACGGCGCTGATGCCCACCTCGGTCGCGCCGACGATCGGCGACTACACGACCCTCACGGCCGGCGCGGCCGACCTGTCGGTCTACGTCAACGGCCAGCTGATGTCCTTCGCCAAGCCGACGCTGGTGGCGGGCAACGACTACACGCTGATGGTGTGGGGCCCGGCGGCGAGTCCGCAGCTGGCGGTGCTGACCGATGACAACCGCCTGCCCACCAGCCCGACGACGACCGCCAAGATCCGCCTGGTCAACGGCGTGGCGAGCGCCGCGACCGGCCTGACGCTGAACGTCGACTACAGCGCGCTGGCGTCGAACGTGGTGGCCGGGACGGCCTCGACGGCGCAGACGACGCCGGCCTCGACCTCAGCGCTGCTGACGGTGACCTCGCCGTCGTCGACGACGCCGGTGTACTCGCTGAGCGACCTGGGCATCACGGCGGGTTACGTCTACACCGTCTTCGTGATGGGCGACAGCACCGCGATGGTGGGCTCGCTGCGCCGCGAACGCACGAACAACTGACGCGCCGAAAGCGCTGGAAAGCGCCGGCCGGGCCCTTGCCCGGCCCTCAGGCCCGACGCTCCGGGCCCCAGCAACTTCCTCCCTGTTGGCCACGTCCTCTCACGAGGCGTGGCCCTTTTTTCGCTGGTCGGCTGCCCCAACTTTGAGTCAGACCGACTCTCACCTGAATCAGGCGCGTTCGACAAAGAGGCAAGTGAGGGCCACTGCGCCCGCGGGAAGCGCTCCTTAGCCTCCCAGGTTTTTCACTTGGCGCCCGACGGGCGATGCCGACGATGCACTCCCAGAACCGAAACACCCTGACCCTGTGGCTGTCGCTGAGCTGCGCCGCGCTGCTCGTGGCCTGCGGCGGAGGCGGATCCCACAAGGACGCCCGGGTCCGGCTGCTCAATGCGAGCGCCGATCTGTCGTCCGCCGACCTGTTCGTCGAGAACGGCAAGCTGGCGTCCTCGATCGCCGCGCGCTCGGTCAGCGCTTATGCGGACCGCGGCCCCGGTGGCTTGTCGCTGCAGATCCGCAGCAGCGGCGACGGGGCGACGGTCGCGTCCTCGCCCGCGACGCTCAAGGACCAGACCCACTACACGGTGATCGCCTACGGCAGGACCGGGGCCATCCGGACCAGCCTGCTGCAGGAGGACCAGGAAGCGCCGCCGTCCGGCCAGAGCAAGCTGATGGTGCTGAACCTGGCCCCCGAAGCCGGCGCGCTGGACGTGTTCGTCACGGCCGCTGACGCTTCGCTCGCTGGCGCCACGCCGTTCGCGACCAACCTGGCCGGCGGCGCGGGCAGCGGCTACCTGACGCGCAACAGCGGCAGCTTCCGCGTGCGGGTCACCGGGACCGGCCGGACCGACGACCTGCGCCTGGATCTGGCGGACCTCAAGCTCGACTCGGGCGCGGTGACGACGCTGGTGCTGACCGGCGGCAGCGGCGGCGTGCTGGTGCACGGCCTGACGCTGGCGCAGCGCGGCGAGGCGGTGCGCCGGGACAACCCGATGGCGCGGGGGCGGCTGGTCGCGGCCATGGCCGGCGGGCGGGTCGACGGCAGCATCGGCGAACGCAAGCTGCTGGACGCCGCCGCGGCGCCCGTCATCGGCGACTACACGCAGGTGCCGGCGGCCGCCTCGGCGCTGCGGACCTCGCTCGACGGCCAGGAGACGGTGCGCACCCTGCCCGCGATGACCGCCGGCGGCGACTACACGCTGCTGCTGCGCGGCCCGGCAAGCTCGGCCACGCTGGACGTGCTGACCGACGAGAACCGCCCGCCGGCGCAGGCCGGCCAGGCGCGGCTGCGGCTGGTGAATGGCCTGGCGCAGCCGGTCTCGCTGAACTTCAACTACAGCCCGTTGGCTGGGGCGATCTCGCCCGGCGCCGCGGGCGGCGGCACGGTGACGGCCACCACGTCCGCGCTGCTGACGGTCACCGCCACCCAGTCGGCGGCGGCGCTGCACACCGAGCCCAGCTTCGCCGCGCTGGCCGACGGCGTCTACACGGTGTTCATGCTCGGTGGCGATGGCACGGCGCGTGGCGTCGTGCGCCGCGAACGCTGATCGCCAGGGCGTTCGGGCGCCTCTCCTGACGCGCCCGGACGCCGCATGCGGCAACATCGCCGGATGTCCTCGCCGCCGCTCCGTCCCACCGTGATCCAGATCCGCCGCCTGCGCCAGCTGTGGCGCTCGGCGGGCTGGCCGTGCCAGGACATGCTGGAGGTGGAGCTGCTGGCGCTGGGCTGGCTGGAGCGCCAGCAGGACGCGCACGGCCGCGAGACGCTGCGGCTGACCGCCCCCGGCATCGAGGTCCTGCACCTGGGCCTGCGCAGGAACCGCGCCGCCCGCGACCGGCACGAGGATCTGGTCGGCCGGATGGCGGTGGAACTGCAGCGCGCGGGGCGCGTCGTCTGGCGCGGACTGTCGCTGCGCGCCGGCCTGCCGCGCGAAGACGAACCCGACCGCCTGCGCTGGGTCAACGCGATGCCCGACGTCTATTCGGTGCGCAACACCACCGTCGAGGATTACCTCGAACCGGCCGTCCACGAGATCAAGGTCAGCCGCGCCGACCTGCTCTCGGAACTCCGCCGCCCGGCCAAGGCGCAGGCCTACCTCGCGCTGAGCGGCCAGTGCTGGTACGTGCTGCGCGCGGGCATCGCCGCGGTGGAGGAAATCCCGCCCGCCTTTGGCGTGCTGTTCGCGCATGAACTGGGCGAGGGCTGGCGCTTCGAGCTGGGCCGTCCGGCGCCGCGCCGGCCGATGAGGCCGGACTTCGGCACCTGGATGGCGCTCGCGAAGGCGGCGCCCGAAGCGCCGCCGCTGGACGAGGGTCAGGACTTGCTGGGCGAGGTCTGAAGGCCGTCGGCCCGGTGCGCCGGCGCGGTCGCGGCCTTGGGCGCCAGCAGCAGGTACAGCAGCGGGCCGACCGAGCCGGCCGCCAGCGTGATCACCGCATACGGCCAGAAGCGGCGGCCCTGCTGCCGCGCGTCGCGCCACAGGAAGCCCAGCAGCAGCACGCAGGCGATCATCAGGTCGGCCACCGCCTGGCGGCTGCCGGGCCGCTCGAACAGCGACATCCACAGGCCGACGTAACCCAGCTCCACGACGACGTGCATCGAATACGCGCCGAACACGGCCAGCACCAGGGCGAGGGAGATCTTCAGCATGACGGGCTCCTTGAGGTCATCGACGGGTTGAACATGGCGGTCAGTCTCGGCGGCGGCGCGCGCCGGCTCAATGACCTGCGAGGTCATTGCCGCCATCCACCCCGCGGCTAGCATGCCCCGCATGAACACGTTCACCGCCTCGACCTCCGCGACCTCCCCCGTCACGGTGCTGCTGCCGCAGCTGCGCCGCGAGCGCCGCCTGAGCCAGCTCGAGCTGTCGCTGCGCGTGGGCGTGTCGCAGCGCCACCTGAGCTGCATCGAGACCGGCCGCGCGCGGCCCAGCCGCGAGATGCTGATCGCGCTGCTGGACGCGCTGGACGCGCCGCTGCCGCGCCGCAACGAGGCGCTGCTGGCCGCCGGCTACGCGCCGCACTATCCGCGCCGCTCGCTCGACGATCCCGACCTCGGCGCGGTGCGCGAGGCGCTGCGCCATCTGCTCGACGCGCACGACCCCGCGCCCGCGCTGGTGCTGGACGGCGGCTGGAACCTGGTGATGGCCAACCGCGGCGCGCACCGGCTGATGACGCTGCTGGGCGTCGACGCCGAGGCGATGCTCCAGCCCGGCTTCAACCTGCTGCGCGCCTGCCTGCAGCCGGGCGGGCTGCGCGCGCTGTGCGAGAACGAGGCCGAGGTCTGCGCCGCGCTCTGGAGCCGCGCCCAGCACGAGGCCGCGCATTTCGCCGAGCTCAAGCCGCTGCTGGAGGAACTGCGTCCGCATGTGCCGCAGCGCGTCGCGCCGCACGCCCACACGCCGCTGCTGCACACGCGGCTGCGTTCGTCGGCGGGCGTGCTCAGCCTGTTCTCGGCGTTCACCAGCTTCGGCTCACCGCTGGACGTCACGCTGGCGTCGCTGCGGGTGGAGCACTTCTTCCCCGTGGACGCCGCGACGCGCCGGGCGCTCGCGGACGACTGAGCCCTGCTCCGCCGGCGACGGCCGCGCCCCGCGCCGTCCCCGTTTCGCGCGGCGGCGTGGCGCGCCACGGGCACTCGCCGTTTTCGGCCGGCTATCCTGCGCCCTCCGCATCAGGAGGAGACACGCCATGAGCGATACCCCGGAGAGCTTCGAAGGCGGCTGCGACTGCCGCCAGGTCCGCTACCGCATGACCAGCCGGCCGCTGTTCGTCCACTGCTGCCATTGCCGCTGGTGCCAGCGCGCCAGCGGCGCGGCCTTCGCGCTCAACGCGCTGATCGAGGCGGACCGCGTGGAGCTGCTCGCAGGCGAGCCGGTGCCGGTGATGAATCCGTCGGCGAGCGGCAAGGGCCAGAAGATCTGGCGCTGCCCGACTTGCTGGATCGCGGTGTGGAGCAACTACGCCGGCGCCGGCGACGCGATGCGCTTCGTGCGCGTGGGCACGCTCGACGAGCCGGACCGGCTGCCGCCGGACATCCACATCTTCACCGCCTCCAAACAGCCCTGGGTGCAGCTGCCGCCGGGCGCCGTCGCCGTGCCCGAGTACTACGACGCCCGCGAACGCTGGCCCGCCGAGAGTCTGCGGCGCGGCGCGATCCTGCGGGGCAAGCAAGGTTAGAAGCGTCCCGCATATCGGGCGGGCCGGCGCGGCGCCACAATGCCGCCTTCCCTCGACACCGACGGCTCACGAGGCCGCGCGTTCCGCCATGACTTTCCGCACCTCGACCGCCCGGCGCCTGCGCTCGGCCGCCCGACTGACCGTCCTTGCCGCCGCGCTGTCCACGATCGGCGCGATCCCGGCGCTGATGCCCGCGGCGACCGCCGCGAGCGCGGCGTCCTCGGTCTCGTGGCAGGAGGCCTCCGGCGACGCCGACATCGAGCGCGCCTTCGCCCAGGCCCGCGGCGAGAAGAAGCCGGTGCTGCTGTACTGGGGCGCCAAGTGGTGCCCGCCCTGCAACCAGCTCAAGGCCACGCTGTTCAACCGCGCCGACTTCATCGAGCAGTCGCGCGCCTTCGTCGCGGTCCACATCGACGGCGACAACCCCGGCGCCCAGCGCCTGGGCGCGCGCTTCAAGGTGCGCGGTTATCCGACCATGATCCTGTTCGGCAACGACGGCCAGGAGCTCACGCGCCTGCCGGGCGAGGTCGACGCACCGCAGGTGCTGCGCGTGCTGCAGCTGGGCCTGGCCGGCGGCCGGCCCGTCAAGACGGTGCTGGCCGATGCCCAGGCGGGCCGGAAGCTGTCCGCCAACGAGTGGAAGCTGCTGGGTTTCTATTCCTGGGAGACCGACGAGCAGCAGCTGGTGCCCGCCGCGCAGCGGCCCGCGCTGCTGGCGCGGCTCGCCGCGGCGAGCCAGGGCGTCGATGAGGAGACGACCACCCGGCTGTGGCTCAAGGCGCTGGCCGCCACCGAGGGCGGCGGCGCGCTCAAGGCGGATGCCGCGCTGCGGTCCCGCGTGGAGCAGGTGCTGGCGGATCCGGCCGCTGCCCGCGCGCAGATGGATGTGCTGAGCAACAACGGCGACGACATCGTCCGCGCGCTGGCGCCCGCCGCGGGTCCGGACCGGCAGGCGCTGGTCGCGAAGTTCGATGCGGCGCTCAAGCGCTTCGAGGCCGACGCCTCCCTGTCGCGGGCCGACCGCCTGCAATCGCTGATCGCACGGGTCGAACTGGCGCGGCTGGACCAGTCCAAGACCGAGCTGACGCCCAAGCTGCCCGCGCCGCTGCTGGCGGAGGTGAAGGCGCATGCCGCCAAGGTCGACAAGGAGGTCACCGACGGCTATGAGCGTCAGGCGGTGATCACGTCGGCGGCCTTCCTGCTCGGGCGCGCCGGCTTGTGGAGCGACAGCGACGCGCTGCTCAAGGCCAGTTTGGCCAAGAGCCACAGCCCGTATTACCTGATGAGCTCGCTGGGCGGCAACGCCCGCAAGCAGGGTCGCAAGGAAGAGGCGCTGCGCTGGTACGAGGAGGCCTTCAACAAGAGCGAAGGGCCGGCGACGCGGTTGCAGTGGGGATCGAATTACCTGAGCGCGCTGGTCGAGCTGGCGCCGCAGGACGCGGCACGCATCGAGAAGGCCGCCTCGCAGCTGCTGGCCGAGGCGGGGAAGGACAAGGGCGCGTTCTATGAGCGCAGCGCGCGGGCGCTGCAGAAGGTCGGCAGCCAGCTGGTGGCGTGGAACGCGAAGGGGCAGCATGAGGCCACCCTCGCGCGGCTGCGGACGCAGCTCGACGGCGTGTGCGCCAAGCAGGACGCCGATGACAAGGGCGCCTGCGAGTCGCTGCTGAAGAAGGGCTGAGGCCGCTGGCCCTCACCCCCACCCTCTCCCGCAAGCGGGAGAGGGAGAAAGAAGAAGAGCGAGTGCAGCCGGTGTTACTCCCTCTCCCGCTTGCGGAAGTGCGGGAGAGGGGGAAAAGAAGAGCGAGTGTGGCCGGTATGACTCCCTCTCCCGCTTGCGGGAGAGGGCAGGGGTGAGGGCTATCACCCTGCCGAGGGCCCCGACTACTTCAGCAGGCCCTCTGCCTTCATCGCTTCCTGCACGGCCGGCCGGGCCGCGACGCGTCCGCGGTAGGCCACCAGATTGGGGTAGCCGGCGAGATCCACGCCCACGTGCTGAGCCCAGTTCGAGACGGTGAACAGGTAGGCATCCGCGACCGAGAACTGCTCGCCCATCAGGAACTGCTTGCCGTCGAGCTGGCCGTCGATCCACTTGAAGCGCTCATGCAGCTTGCTGCGGAACACGCCCTTGGCGTCCTCCGAGACCGCCGGGTTGAACAGCGGGCTGAAGGTCTTGTGCAGCTCGGACGTGATGAAGTTGAGCCACTCCTGCAGCCGGTAGCGCGCCATCGTGCCGTTGGCCGGCGCGAGCTGCTTGTCGGGCGCCTGGTCGGCGATGTACTGGACGATCGCCGGCCCTTCGGTCAGCCGCTGGCCGTCGTCGAGCTCCAGCAGCGGCACATACCCCTTGGGATTGATGCCGTAGTAATCGGTCCCGTCCTGCAGCTTGTGGGTCTTGGTGCTGGCCAGCACCGGCTCGAAGGCCAGGCCGGCCTCGCGCAGGACGATGTGCGGCGACAGCGAGCAGGCGCCAGGGCTGTAGTAGAGCTTCATGGGGTCTCCTTCGACGTGGCCCGCTCGGCAGCGAGCGGGCGATGGGGGAACGGATTGGGGAAGCGGAACCCGGGGACCATACGCGCCCAGCCGGACCAGCGCAATGCCGAGGGCGGCGCGCGGGGATGTCGCCGTCGCGCCAATCGCCCGGCGGCCGCGCGCCTACAGTCGCCCGGTCGCGACTTGTCCGAGGACCTGATCGATGAGCTCCCTGACGCCCGCCCCGGCTTCCACCCCGACCCATGCCTTCGAGGACTTCAGCGTCGGCCAGGTCCGCGAGTTCGGCTCGCGCCTTGTCGACCGCGAAGAGGGCCTGGCCTTCGCCGCGGCCTACGACCCGCAACCGCTGCACCTGGACGAGGACGCCGCCAACGCCTCGGTGCTGGGCGGCCTCTCGATCAGCGGCTGGCACACCTGCGCGCTGGTGATGCGGATGATGTGCGACGCCTACCTGCTGGACTCGACCAGCCAGGGCTCCCCCGGCATCGACCAGCTGCGCTGGCTCAAGCCGGTGCGCCCCGGCGACACGCTGCGGGTGCGCATGACCGTGCTGGAGACTAAGGACAGCCGCAGCCGCCCGGCGATCGGGCTGGTGCGCTCGAGCTGGGAGGTCTTCAACCAGAAGGACGAGCTGGTCATGACCATGGACGGCTGGGGCATGTTCGGTCGCCGCGGGACCTGACCGAAGGCACCCGGCCGCGTCTCTCCCGCTGGCCATAATCGCCGGGCACGACGGAGGAGAGAGTCCATGTTGACGCGTCCCGGGGCAAGGCCTGCCCCCCGAGCCCGGCCGGTCCCGGCCCTGCGACCGAAGGCGGCGGCTTCAGCAGCAGCGTTCGCAGCGGCGATCGCGGCCGCGCTCGCGCTGGCCGCCGGCGGCGCCCGCGCCGCATCGCCCGAGGCGGCCTCGCCGCTGAAGGCCTGCCGGGTCGACGGTGTCTCCACCGAGGTGCTGTGCGGCCAAGTCAGCCGGCCGCTCGATCCGGCCCGGCCCGACGGCGTGCGCATCGACATCCGCTACGTCGTGGTGCCCGCGCTGGCCCGCAACAAGCTGCCCGACCCGGTGCTGCTGCTGGCCGGTGGTCCCGGCCAGAGCGCCATCGCGCTGACGGCCTCGGTGATGCCGCGGCTGTCGCGGTTGAACTATCGCCGCGACCTGGTGTTCATCGACCAGCGCGGCACCGGCCGCTCGGCGCCACTCTCCTGCCCCGACAACAGCGACCGCAGCCTGGACGAGCTGCTCAAGCCCGGCGCCAAGGTCCGGCTGCTCGAGCAATGCCGCGACGCGCTGCAACGGCTGCCCCACGGCGACCTGCGCTTCTACACCACGACGATCGCGATGCAGGACATGGACGCCGTGCGCGCGGCGCTCGGCGTCGAGCGCTGGAACCTGATCGGCGCGTCCTACGGCACCCGCGCGGCGCTCGAGTACCAGCGCCAGTTCCCCGACCGGGTGCGCCGCGCCGTCATCGACGGCGTCGCGCCGCCGGACATGGTGCTGCCGGTCAGCTTCTCCCAGGACGCGCAGCGCGCGCTGGACCTCAGCTTCGCCGCCTGCGCCCAGGCCGCCGACTGCCAGGCCCGCTATCCGGCGCTGAAGGCGGAATGGCAGGCGCTGCTCAAGGGCATGCCGCGCAAGGTCGCCTTCACCCATCCGCTGACCGGGCGGCCGGAGGAGGTCACCCTGACGCGCGAAGGCCTGCTGGGCCTGGTGCGCCCGCCGCTGTACGCGCCCCAGGTCGCCGCGGCGCTGCCGGCGGCCATCCATGAAGCCTCGCTGGGCCGCTTCGACGCGCTGGCGGGGCTGGCCGGCCAGCTCGGCGGCGGCTCGCGCGCGATGCGGATCTTCGAGGGCATGCACTTCTCGGTGATCTGCGCCGAGGACGCACCCCGCATCGCCGCCTCGACCGAGGCGCCCTCGCCCGACTTCGGCACCCTGGACCGCGACCTCTACGCGCGCGTCTGCGCCAGCTGGCCGCGCGGCGCGGTCGACCCCGCGTTCTACGTCCTCCCCCCAGCCCGCCATGCGGTGCTGATCGCCAGCGGCGGCAGCGATCCCGCCACGCCCGAGCGCCACGGCCAGCGCGTGCAGGCCGCGCTGGGCGCGCAGGCGCGGCATGTGGTCGTGCCCAACGCGGGCCATGGCGTCGTGCTGGCGCTGCCCTGCATGCGCGACGTGCTGTTCCGCTTCATCGACGCGCCGCGGGATGCCGATGCCTTGGCCGTCGACGCGAGTTGCGCCCTCAAGCTGCCGCGCCCGCCCGCCTTCCTGCCCCCCACCCCGGCGACCCTCGCGGCCGCCGCCTCCGCCGTCCGGGAGTCCGACCGATGATCCGCCTGCATGCCCTCCACAAGGCCTTCCAGACCCGCGGCGGCGGAGGCTCGCTGGCGGCCCGCTTCGGCCGCAAGGGCCCGACGCGCACCGTCGTCGCGGTCGATCACCTGGACCTGGACGCGCCCAACGGCCGCATCACCGGGCTGCTCGGTCCCAACGGCGCCGGCAAGACGACCTCGCTGCGGATGCTGGCGGGCCTGTTCCCACCGGACCGGGGCGCGATCGAGGTCGACGGCGTGGACGTGCTGCGCTCGCCGCGCGAGGCGCTGTCGCGCATGGGCATCCTGGGCGACGCCCATGGCCTGTACCCGCGCCTGACCGCGCGGGAGAACATCGTCTACTTCGCGCGGCTGCAGGACCTGCCGATGGAGCAGGCCCAGGCGCGGGCGGAGTCGCTCGCGGAGCTGCTGGACATGCGCGCCATCCTGGACCGCCGCGCCGAGGGCTTCAGCCAGGGCGAACGGATGAAGACCGCGCTGGCCCGCGCGCTGGTGCACGACCCGGCCAACATCGTGCTGGACGAGCCGACCAACGGGCTGGACGTGGTCGCCACGCGCGCGCTGCGCGAGGTGCTGCGCCACCTGCGCTCGCCGGCCGGCGGCGCCAAGTGCATCGTCTTCTCGAGCCACATCATGCAAGAGGTGGAACAGCTCTGCGACCAGGTCGTGGTCATGTCGCACGGGCGCTCGGTCGCGACCGGCACCGTCGACGGCCTGCTCGCGCAGACCGGCCGGCAACGCTTCGAGGACGCCTTCGTCGACCTCGCCTTCCCCGAGGCCGCGCACGCGCGCCACCTGGAGTCCGCATGAACGGTCCCTTCCTCAAGGCTTTCCGCACCGTCTTCGCCAAGGAGATCGTCGACGCGCTGCGCGACCGCCGCACGCTGCTGCGCCTGCTGGTGCCGGCGGTGCTGATGGGGCCGCTGCTGCTGATGCTGATGTCGGGCCTGACGGCCTCGCTGCAGGAGCGCGCCGAGCAGCGCGAGCTGCTCGCCGTGGGCATCGAGCATGCGCCCACGCTGCGCAACTACCTCGAGCGCCAGAACTACACGATCAAGGCCGCGCCGGCCGACTACGAGGCCCAGCTGCGCTCGTCCACGCTGAGCGATCCGGTGATGGTGGTGCCGGCCGACTTCGAGACGCTGCTGGCCGGCGGCGAAGCGCCGCGCATCGAGATCGTCACCGACAGCGCCAACCAGCGCGCCGAGGCCGGCGTGGGCACGATCAGCCGCCTGCTGCAGGGCTTCGGCAGCGAGCGCGCGACGCTCGCGCTGGCGATGCGCGGCATCGGCGCGCGGCAGCTGCAGCCGGTCGAGGTCCAGGAACGCGACCTCGCCAGCCTGCAGGCGCGTTCGACGCGGCTGACCCAGATCCTGCCGATGTTCATCATGATGGCGGTGCTCTACGGCGCGCTGACCGCCGCGCTGGACAGCACCGCCGGCGAGCGCGAGCGCGGCTCGCTCGAGCCGCTGCTGGTCAATCCGGCGCCGCATGCCGCCATCGTCGCCGGCAAGTGGGCCGCGGTGATGATGGCGGGCCTGGCGGTGGCCGTGCTGTCCAACCTCAGCTTCCTGCCCGGCCAGTGGCTGATGCGCAGCGACGCGCTGGCGGCGATGTTCCAGTTCGGCTGGAGCGAGGCGCTGCGCTTCCTGCTGCTGCAGATCCCGCTGGCCGCGGGCCTGGCGGCGGTGCTGATGGCGCTGGCCATCCGCACCAAGACCTTCAAGGAAGCGCAGGCCAGCACCACGCTGGTGGTGACCGCGATCTCGCTGGCGCCGGTGGTGGCCATCATCCATCCCGGCGGCGAGGCCTCCTGGCACCTGTGGGTGCCGGGGCTGGGCCAGAACCTGCTCATGATGCAGGTGCTCAAGGGCGAGCCGCTGACCTTCGCGAAGGTGATGCCGACGGTGATCGTCGGCGCCGCGCTCACCGTGGCCGGGCTGGCGCTGGTGGCGCGCTCGATGCGCGCGGCCGTGGCGCGATGAGCTCAGTGCCGCGTCGCGAGCGCCAGCTGCACCTGCTCCTGCCACGGCAGCGTGTGCACGATGCCGTTGAGCTGGATGGCCGATTCGATGGGAGCGAGCACCTCGCCCTCGCCATTCAGGAACTGGAGATTGGTCACCAGTGCCATCGGATCGACCATCGACACGATGCCGTAGGGCATGCGCACCCAGTCCCAGGCCACGCCGGCGGCGCCGAATTCCGACTCGCCACTCCACAGGGTTTGCCCCATGGCCGGGTGATCCTCGTCTCCCGCCACCAACACGCGCGTGCTCAAATGCGCGAACTGTAAGCGGGGTAGACGCTGCACATCACACAATATTCGTGGCCACGCGTACACAATCCAAGCTGGTGTCATTGTCAGAATTGTTTGGTTTGGCTATTGCGGATCGGCGGTTGCTGCTTCTCCCCTTGACCAGCAGTGTGGTCATGATGAGCACGACCCGCCAGCTGTAAACCCTGTCAGGGGCGTGAATGCGTCACGTGGCCTATGCGGTCGCGGTGGGCGCGTGGCGGAACCCCGACGAGCCCGGCGCCCCCCCGCGACAGCCACCCGAAGAGGCCCACAAGGCCGGCCGATGGGCCGGAGCGATCAATGCTGCAAGGCGGTTATCAATCAGTCCTGGAAGCGCGCTCACGCGAAGAGTTCCGCAGTGAGGTGATCCGCTTCGCGCAAAAACTGGATTTCCAGACGGTTTCGGCGATCACGGTGGTGGACCACACGCTGGCCGACACCGAGTTCATCACCATCGACAACTGCCCCGCCGGTTACGCGGAGGTGATGCACGCGCCCGAATTCGGCCGCCGCGATCCGGTCATGCAGCACTGCAAGCGCAACAGCATGCCCATCGTGTGGGACCGCCAGACCTACGCCCGCCATGGCGCGAGCGACATCTGGGAATCGCAGGCGCAATTCGGCTACAGCACCGGCATCTGCCTGGCGCTGCACCTGCCCGAAGGGCGGCACTTCGTGCTCGGCGTCGATCGCGACCAGCCGCTGCCCAGCGATTCGGGCCAGCTCACGCGCATGGTCGCGGACCTGCAGCTGTTCGCGGTGCACGCGGTCGACACCGCGCTGCGCGTGCTGCTGCCGGAGGAGAAGGTCACCGAATCGCCGCGGCTCACGCCGCGCGAGCTCGAGTGCCTGCATTGGACGATGGAAGGCAAGACCGCCTGGGAAGTCGGCGCCATCCTCAGCATCACCGAACGCACGGCGGTGCTGCACATCAACAATGCGATGCACAAGTTGGGCTGCTCCAACAAGCATCAGGCGGTGCTGAAGGCGCTCCGGCTGGGCCTGATTCGCTGATGCTGCCCGCGGCGGCACCTTGTAAACACTGTAAGAGCTGACAGTTATGCGTCAGGCGGCGCGCTGCTTCAATGCGTCCCGTGCTCACCACTTTTCCGGGCACGTCACCGAATCTGGAGCCTCTTATGCAAGCCCAACCGCAAAACGTCGCTGTCACCACGCAAGTCGAAGAAGGTCTGGTCGAGTTGGACCTGCAGGCCCTGGTTCACGTCGGCGGCGGCGCCCCGAAGGGCACCTGGCTGGTCGGCAGCGATGCCACGGTGGCCACGACCGCGTCGGCGGACGTGGAACCCGCGCCCAAGGGCACCTGGTGAGCCCTCGCGGCTCACGCGCGATCCGTCAGGTTCGCAACCAGGCGTAGCAAATCGTGGTGGCGCTCTTCCGCGCCGAAGCCCAGGCCTCGCAGCAGCAGGCCTGGCTGGGATCGGTGCAGCTGCATCGGCCCGCCACCTTGCGCTGGTTGAGCCTTCTGGCGCTGGGGGGTGTCGTCGCGGTCGGCGCCTTCCTGTTCAGTACCGAATACACCCGCAAGGCCCGCGTCAACGGCCTGCTGGTGCCCGAGCGCGGCGTGATGCGGCTGAGCGTGCCGCAGAGCGCCACCGTCGTGGCACGGCCCGTCCAGGATGGGCAGCAGGTGCGTGAGGGCGACGTGCTGTTCGTGTTGTCCCTCGACAGCGCGAATCCGACGGGCGACAGCCTGTCGCGGACCTTGAAGGACCGCGAGCAATCGCTGGGTGCCGCGCAGGCGCAGCAGCGGGAACTCGCGCAGAGCCAGGCGGCCTCGCTGAAGGCGCGGATCGCCACGCTCGAATCCACGCTGCGGCAGGCCGATGCCGAGCTGCAGCTGCATGCCCAGCGCGAGGCGCTGGCGCAGCAGAGTCTGGGACGGCTGGAATCGCTGGCGAAGGACCAGTTCGTATCGAGCGCCCAGGTCCAGACCAAGCGGGAGGAGTTGCTTGGCTTGCAGGCCCAACGGCAGGCACTTTCGCGTGAGCGCGAAAACCTGCAGCGGGAGGCGTTGGGCTTGCAAGCTGAGCTTCAGGCGATTCCCTTGAAGGCACAGGTCCAGCAAGGGGAACTCGCGCGCGACATCGCCGCGCTGCAGGCGCAGGGCGTCGAGAACGAGGCGCGCCGCCGGCTCGTGCTGCGCGCCCCCAGCGACGGCCAGATGAGCACCGTGCTGGCCGAGCCGGGCCAGGTCGTGCAGGCCGGCACGCAACTCGCCGCCCTGCTCCCCGCCCGCACGCCGCTGCAGGCGCATCTCTACGCCCCGTCCAGCGCCGTCGGCTTCCTGCGCCCGCACCAGGCGGTGCTGCTGCGCTACCAGGCCTTCCCGTACCAGAAATTCGGCCAGCAGGCCGGCGAGGTCCTGCAGGTCGCGCGCACCCCGCTGCAGGCCGCGGAGCTCGCCCAGCTCGGCCTGCCTGCCGCGATGGCGCAAGGCGAGCCGATGTACCGCATCACCGTGCAGCTGCAGCGCCAGTCGGTCGAGGCCTACGGGCAGGACCAGACGCTCAGCCCCGGTATGCTGCTCGAGGCCGACGTGCTGCTCGAGCGGCGCCGCCTGATTGAATGGATCTTCGAACCGCTGCTGAGCCTCGCCCGCCGTGTCTGACGTCCCCGCTTCCGGCGCCCCGCCAGGCGCTCCGCCGCCGGGCGCCGCGCCCACCGGCTTCCTGGCGAAGCTGAACCTCGGCTGGCGCCGCCGCCGTCCCGTCATCCTGCAGACCGAGGCCGCCGAGTGCGGCCTCGCCTGCCTGGCCATGGTCGCCGCGGCGCACGGCCAGCGCTGGGCGCTGGGCGAGCTGCGGGACCGCTTCGCCGTCTCGCTCAAGGGCCTGACGATGGCGGACCTGGTCCGCATGGGCGCGCAGCTCGGCCTCACCGCCCGCGCGCTGCGCGCCGAGCCGCAGACGCTGCACAAGCTCCAGACCCCCTGCATCCTGCACTGGGACTTCAACCACTTCGTCGTGCTGGACCGCGTCGACGGCGACCGCGCGGTCGTGCTCGATCCCGCGCACGGCGAGCGCCGGCTGCCGCTGGCCGAGGTCTCCAAGCACTTCACCGGCGTCGCGCTCGAATTGCGGCCCGGCATGGACTTCGCCCGCAAGGCCCCCGCACCGGCGCCCCAATGGCGGCAGCTGCTCGGCCACGTCAGCGGGCTCAAGCGCTCCATCGCGCAGGTGCTGGCGCTCGCGCTCGGACTCGAGCTGCTGGGCCTGCTCGCGCCTTTCCTGCTGCAATGGACCGTCGACGGCGTCATCGTCAGCGCCGACCGCGACCTGCTCGTCACGCTGGGCATCGGCTTCGCGCTGCTCGTGCTGCTGCAGGTCGGCATGGGCCTGCTGCGCTCGTGGGCGGTGATGATCCTGTCGGCCTCGCTCAACCTGCAATGGCTCTCCAACGTCTTCTCGCACCTCCTGCGGCTGCCGCTGGCCTGGTTCGAGAAACGCCATCTCGGCGACATCTGGTCGCGCTTCTCCAGCGTCCAGGAGATCCAGAAGACGCTGACTGGCAGCTTCATCGAGGCCGTGCTGGACGGCCTCATGGTCCTGCTCACGCTGGCGATGATGGTGCTCTACAGCGGCCGCCTCACGGCGGTCGCGCTCACCGCGGTGGCCGGCTACGCGCTGCTGCGCTGGGCCTGCTTCCGGCCGCTGCGCGACGCCCAGGAAGAAGCGCTGACCCACGAGGCGCGCCAGAACAGCCACTTCCTCGAATCGCTGCGCGGCGCGCAGGCGATCAAGCTCTTCAACGCGCAGGCCGATCGCGGCGCGCGTTTCGCCAACCTGGTCGTCGAGCAGATGAATGCCTCGCTCACCGGCCGCAAGCTCGAGCTCGGCATGACGCAGGGCAACAAGCTGCTGTTCGGGCTCGAGCGTGTCGCCATCGTCGGGCTGGGCGCGATGCTCGTGCTGGACAAGGAACTCTCGGTCGGCATGTTGTTCGCCTTCCTGGCCTACAAGGACCAGTTCAGCCAACGCATCGCCGGCCTCATCGACAAGGTCGTCGCGCTCAAGATGCTGCGCCTGCAGGGCGAGCGCCTGGCCGACATCGTCCTCACCGCGCCCGAGGCGGACCTGGACGCGCCCGGCCGCGCGGTGCCGCGCGAGGCGCCGCTGGAGCTCGACGGCCTGCGCTTCCGTTACGCCGACGGCGAGCCGGAGGTCATTGCCGGCTGCTCACTGCGCATCGAGCCTGGCGAATCGGTCGCCATCGTCGGCCCGTCGGGCTGCGGCAAGACCACGCTGATGAAGCTCATGCTGGGCATCCACGCGCCGCAGCACGGCGAGATCCGCATCGGTGGCGTCGCCCTCGCCCAGCTGGGCACCAATGCCTGGCGCGAGCGCATCGGCACCGTCATGCAGGACGACCAGCTCTTCGCCGGCAGCATCGCGGACAACATCAGCTTCTTCGACCTCAACGTCGATCCTGACTGGGTCCGCGAATGCGCGCGACTGGCCTGCGTCCTGGAGGACATCGAGGCCATGCCGATGCGTTTCCAGACGCTGATCGGCGACATGGGCTCGAGCCTGTCCGGCGGCCAGCGCCAGCGCATCCTGCTGGCCCGGGNAAGCGACGAGCGCGCTCGACGTCGAGCGCGAGCGCCTCGTCAACGCCAGCCTGCGCCAGCTCTCGCTGACGCGCATCGTCATCGCGCACCGCCCCGAGACCATCGCCGCCGCCCAACGCGTCGTCAGCCTGCAGGGTGGCCGCGTCGTGCAGGACCTGCGCTCGGTCCAGCACCGCTGACCCAACCGACACCCCTCCCCGCCACCGCCCCGACGCCCTCACGCCGTCAGCCAATGCCACGCGCACGCGGCGTCAGCGAGCGACTGTGGGGCCGGAATGATGCGGGGGGTTCCCGGACGGGACGCCCCCCGCGTCGTGGAGAGCCCGCGCTTGGCCAACCGGAGTCACTCTCCGGAGGGCACCCCTCTTGGGGCCCACCGGGGCCTCCTCAATCGGGCTTGATCTTCGCCCTCGCCACCACCTGCTTCCACCGCTGCTGTTCCTGCGCGATGAATGCCGCGAACTGCGCCGGCGTATTGCCGATCGGTTCCGCCGCATCGTGGCTGAGGCGCTCCTTCGCAGAAACCGATCGGATGGCCTTCGCCGATTCCACGGCGAGTTTGTCCGTGTTTGCCGCCGCGAGATTGGCCGGCGCGCACAGCCCGTACCACTGGGTCATCTCGAAGCCTGGGTAGCCTTGCTCGGCGACGGTTGGCACGTCGGGCAATTGGGGCAGGCGTTCCTTCGACCCGGTGGCCAGGCAGCGCAGTTTGCCGGCCTTGATGAATTGAAGAATGGCCGGCGCGCCGACCGACGCGGCCTCGAGCCGTCCCGCCAGCAGGTCGGTCAATTGCGGGCCGGTGCCGCGGTACGGGACGTGGAGGATGAACAGGTCGGCGACCATTTTGAGGTACTCCATCGCCAGGTGCCCCGCGCTCCCGTTGCCGGCCGAGCCGTAGCTGAATTTGCCAGGGTTCTTGCGCACCAGCGCGACCCATTCCTTGAGATTTTTCGCCGGCACGTCGGGATGGACGACATAGAGGCTGGGCACCTTGGCCAGCAGCGTGATCGGCTTGAAGTCGCGGTTGGGGTCGTAGGGCAGTTTGTCGTAGATGTACGGGTTCACCGCCAGCGTCCCGATGTGGCCGAGGATCAGCGTGTGCTGGTCCTCCGCGCGCGCCACCTCCACCATCGCGATGTTGCCGCCGCCGCCGGGTTTGTTGTCGACGTAGACCGCCTGGCCCAGCGTCTTGCTCAGTTCGGCGGCGGTGGCGCGGGCCACGATCTCGCTGCTGCCGCCGGGCGCGAACGGCACGACCAGCCGCACGTTGCGCGACGGCCAGGTGGATTGCGCGAAGGCGGGAGCGCTTGCGCCGAGGGTCGCGCCCGTGGCGCCGAGCGCGGCGGATTGCAAGAGGAAGCGGCGGCGGTCCTCGTTGGTGGGGGTCATGGGATGTCTCCGGTCGGTTCTTCTGGAGAGGGTGACTCTACGAAGGTGCACTTTCAAGGCGCTGTCGATCCGTCGGCGTCCCTGGAGGGCGGGGCGTCGACGCTCAAGACTCAGGCCGCGGGCGGCGCGGTCTGCTCCTCCATCCAGCCGAGCCACCGCATCGCCTGCTCCCGGGAGTCGCCGCACATGTCCTCCGACGGCGGCAGCGATCCGCAGACCGCGGGCCGTTCCGGACGGCCGAAGATCCGGCAGCGCAACTCGTCGTCGAGCTGGATGCAGCGCACGCCAGCCGGCTTGCCGTCGGGCATGCCGGGGATCGGGCTGCTGATCGACGGAGCGATGCAGCAGGCGGCGCAGTGGGGACGGCAGTTCATGACGGCGGGATTGTCGCCGCACGCCCTTCGCGGACGCCAACAAGGTCCGCCCGCCATCTCCCTGAGGCAGTGACTTATCCACAGCCCCGCGTAAAATCGCGCCCTTCCCTCATCTGAACGCCAGCCGGCTGTCCATCGCCTGGATTCGCGCCTTCCGCGCGCCGCGATGGCCTCGATCGACCGATCGCCGATTCCGCTGGACGCCTTGCCATGCTTTATCCGAAAGAGTTCGACGTGATCGTGGTCGGTGGCGGCCATGCCGGCACCGAAGCCGCACTGGCGGCGGCCCGCATGGGCGTCAGCACGCTGCTGCTGACCCACAACATCGAGACGCTGGGCCAGATGAGTTGCAACCCGTCGATCGGCGGCATCGGCAAGGGCCATCTGGTCAAGGAAGTCGACGCGCTGGGCGGCGCGATGGCCGAGGCCACCGACGAGGGTGGCATCCAGTTCCGCATCCTCAACGGCTCCAAGGGCCCGGCGGTCCGCGCCACCCGCGCGCAGGCGGACCGCATCCTCTACAAGGCCGCCATCCGGCGCCGGCTGGAGAACCAGCCCAATTTGATGCTGTTCCAGCAGGCCGTCGACGACCTGATGGTCGAGGGGGACCGCGTCGTCGGTGCCGTCACCCAGTCGGGCCTGCGCTTCCGCGCCCGGGCGGTCGTGCTGACCGCCGGCACCTTCCTCGACGGCCGGATCCACATCGGCCTGGACAACTACGCCGCCGGTCGCGCCGGCGACCCGCCGGCCGTGTCGCTGTCCGGCCGGCTCAAGGAACTGAAGCTGCCGCAAGGTCGTTTGAAAACCGGCACCCCGCCGCGCCTGGACGGCCGCACCATCGATTTCTCCAAGTGCGCCGAACAGCCCGGCGACCTGGACCCGGTGCCGGTGTTCAGCTTCATGGGCAGCGCCGCGCAGCATCCGCAGCAGTTGCCCTGCTGGATCACCCACACCAATGCCCGCACCCACGAGATCATCCGCTCCGGCTTCGACCGCAGTCCGATGTTCACCGGCGTGATCGAGGGCGTTGGTCCGCGCTACTGCCCGTCCATCGAGGACAAGATCAATCGCTTCGCCGACAAGGACTCGCACCAGATTTTCCTGGAGCCCGAAGGCCTGACGACGCACGAGTTCTATCCGAACGGGATCTCGACCTCCCTGCCCTTCGACATCCAGCTGGCGGCCGTCCAATCCATCCCCGGACTCGAAAACGCGCACATCCTGCGACCGGGCTATGCGATCGAGTACGACTACTTCGACCCGCGCGAGTTGAAGTCCAGTTTCGAGACGCGGGCCATCGGTGGCCTGTTCTTCGCCGGCCAGATCAACGGCACCACCGGCTACGAGGAAGCGGCCGCTCAGGGGTTGTTCGCCGGCCTGAACGCGGCGCTGCAGGTTCAAGGCAGGGACGCCTGGCTGCCCAGCCGCGACCAGGCCTATCTCGGCGTGCTGGTCGATGACCTGATCACCAAGGGCGTCACCGAGCCCTACCGGATGTTCACGAGTCGCGCCGAGTTCCGGCTCCAGCTCCGCGAGGACAACGCCGACATGCGTCTGACAGAAGCGGGGCGCCAGCTGGGCCTGGTGGACGACGCCCGTTGGGATGCCTTCAACCGCAAGCGGGATGCTGTTTCACGTGAAACAGAGAAGCTGAAGTCGACCTGGGTCCATCCGAACATCCTTCCGGCCGCCGATGCGGAACGTCTGGTCGGCAAGCCGCTCGAGCACGAATACAACCTGATCGACCTGCTTCGCCGTCCTGGCGTCACCTTCAACACCATCGCTGAAGTGGCTGCGATTGCACGTCCGGAAGCCGGGGTGTCGCGCGCGGCACTTGCCGCGTCACTGGGCACAGACCTGAGCGATGCGGTGGTCGAGCAGATCGAGATCAGCGTCAAGTACGCCGGCTACATCAGCAAGCAGCAGGAAGACGTCGCCCGCGCGTCCAACTACGAGCACCTGAAGCTGCCCGAAGACCTGGACTACGGCTTGGTCACCGCCCTCTCCTTCGAGGCCAGACAAAAGCTGAACAAGCATCGTCCCGAAACCCTGGGCCAAGCTTCGCGCATCTCGGGCATCACACCGGCGGCGATTTCGCTGCTGCTGATTCACCTGCGCAAAGGCCGCTTCAAGGGATTCACCGACCAGGATGCAGCCGCCGAATCGGCCGCCGCCTGAGTCACCCCCTTCCACGCCCCAATCCCGAATCGACCGACCACGCCGTTGATGACTGACCTCGACCTGCGCTCCCGACTTGCCGCCGCCGCCCAGACTTTGGCGCTCGGTCTGAACGACCAGCAACTGGATCAGCTGATCGCCTATCTGCAGCTGCTGTCGAAGTGGAACAAGGTCTACAACCTGACGGCCGTCCGGGATCCCGAGGCCATGCTCACCCAGCATCTGGTCGACAGCCTCAGCCTGATCCCTCCCCTGCGTCGCCATGCTGCCGGCCAGCCGCTTCGCCTGATGGACGTCGGCAGCGGTGGCGGCTTGCCTGGCGTGGTGATCGCGATCTGCGATCCGAGCATTGATGTGACCTGCGTCGACACCGTCGGCAAGAAGGCATTTTTCATCGCGCAGGTCGCGGCGGAAATCGGCCTGCCCAACCTGCATGCGGAGCACTCCCGCGTGGAGCAGCTGAAGACGGCACCGTTCGACGTCATCACCTCGCGGGCTTTCGCCTCGTTGGCGGATTTCACCGAGTGGACCCGCATGCACCTGAAGCCTGGCGCCGTGTGGGCGGCCATGAAGGGTCAGCAGCCGACCGAGGAGCTCGCCGAACTCCGCGAGCGCGCTCCGGACCTGAACGTGTTTCACGTGGAACAGCTGACCGTGCCCGGGCTTGACGCCCAGCGCTGCCTGCTCTGGATTCGCCCGATTGGGGCGGAAGCGACATCCGCCGCCTGAGGTCGCCCTCTCCCGGCGACTCTGCGTCGCCGACCCTCGCGCCAGCGGTTAAGCTGCGCCCTCTCCCGAGTTCGTTCTCCCAGCATTCATGGCCAAGATCTTTTGCGTTGCGAACCAAAAAGGTGGCGTCGGCAAGACGACCACCACCGTGAATCTGGCCGCCGGCCTGGCCAAGGTCGGCCAGCGCGTGCTGGTGGTCGACCTGGATCCGCAGGGCAACGCGACGATGGGGTCGGGCATCGACAAGCGCGCCCTGGCCCTCACCGTCTACGACGTGCTGCTCGAATCGGCCACCATCGCCGAAGCCCGGCAGCGCAGTGAGAAGGCTGGCTATGACGTGCTGGGCGCCAACCGGGAACTGGCGGGCGCTGAGGTGGAGCTGGTCGAATTGGAACGCCGCGAGCAGCGCCTGAAGACCGCGCTGGCCGCCGCCGCGCAGGATTACGACTTCGTCCTGATCGACTGCCCGCCCTCGTTGTCCATGCTGACGCTCAATGGCCTGTGCTCGGCCCACGGTGTGGTCGTGCCGATGCAGTGCGAGTACTTCGCGCTGGAAGGCCTGACCGACCTGGTCAATACGATCAAGCAGATCCACGCCAACCTGAACCCGGATCTGCAGATCATCGGCCTGCTGCGCGTGATGTTTGATCCGCGCATCACCCTGCAGCAACAGGTGAGCGAGCAGCTGAAGGCGCACTTCGGCGAGAAGGTCTTCGACACCGTCATCCCCCGCAACGTCCGTCTTGCCGAAGCGCCCAGCTACGGTCTGCCCGGCGTGGTCTTCGATGGCGGATCCAAGGGTGCCCACGCCTTCATCGACTTCGCCAAGGAAATGGTGAAGCGCGTCGGCGGCATGCGCTGAGCGCGTCCCATCGATGTCGCCGGAACTGGACGCCCTCGCCCGCCGCGCCGAACTGGCCGGCCTCAACGCGGCGTCGGCGCCACGTGAAGCCCAGGTGGAGGGGTGGCTGCTGCGGTTGTCGCCAGGCAAGGCCAAGCGGTCTCGCTGCGTAAACCCGCTTGCGGGAGGATCGCTTCCCCTGGAAGAGCTGTTGCGCCGTTGCCGGGTCAGCTTCGAGCAGGCCGGGTTGCCGCTGATCCTGCGCCTCACCCCGTTCAGCCAGCCGGACGACCTCGACGGCCGCCTCGCCGCGATGCATTGGCATCGCTTTGACCCGGCCGATGTGATGGTGCTGCCGTCCCTGGACGGCTTCGACGAGCCCGGTCCGTCGGACTCGCTGACGCCGCTTTCCGCCGCCGACTACGCCGCGCTGATCGGTGCGCTGCGCCGCTCCAGCGTCGAGGAGATCACCGGCCATGCGCGGCGCCTCGAAGAAGCCAGCGTGCGTCACCAGGCCTTCAAGCTGGAACGCGATGGCGGGCTGCTCGCCTGCGGCCAGGTGGCCATCGATCCCGGGCCGGCTGGCACCTCGGTGGGCGGCATGGCGGGACTCTTCGACATCTTCACGCCCGAGGACCAGCGCGGTCGCGGGCACGGCCATCGGCTCTGTGCCGCGCTCCTGGCCCAGGCGCGCCTGCAGGGCGCCACGACGGCCTATCTCCAGGTCGGCGCCGAGAACGACGCCGCGCAACGCCTCTATGCCCGCCTTGGCTTCCTGCAGGCCTACCGCTACCACTACCGCAGCGACGATCCCCGCGCTTGGGCCTGAGCGCCCTCGTCTCGCGGCGGCGAGGCTCAGTCGCGCGCTTGCCAGACCTTCAGCAAGGTGTGCCGGGTGAAGCCCGGCACGAAGTCGTGGACGTGGCTAATGCAGGCGTAGCCGAGGTGCTCGTAGAGCTCGGCGACCTCGTCCAGCAAGGTTTCGATCAGCGCATCGACGCAGCCGCGCTGCAGGCCCAGCGCCTCGAGCTGGCGCAGGCAGTCGCCGCCCAAGCCTTGGCCGCGGTGATCGGCCTCGACCCACAGGTAGCTGATGTAGAGCCGCTGGAACTCCGTGCGGCCGAAGCCGCCGGCGATCAGCACGTCGCCGTCGTAGAGCGCCACCGCGATGTCGCGGGCGTCGCTGCCCTGGGTCTGCTGGCGTCCGTGGGTGATGACGCCGTCGCGGATGGCGTCCAGGTCAGCCTGCGGAACGGCGCCATCCCGGCGCCATTCGCGGCTGGCGATCCGCGTCGGATCCGCCATCAGATGCTGTTGAGATCCGGACCGGTCAGGCCCAGCGATTCGTCGACGCCCAGGTGCACGTTCATGCTCTGCACCGCGGCGCCGCTGGCGCCCTTGCCCAGGTTGTCCAGGCGCGCCATGACGAGGATCTGCTGCTCGCTACCGAAGACGAAAAGGTCGACGTTGTTGGTGTCGTTGCAGGCCTGCACGTCGAAGAAGCCACCCGCCAGCGTGTCCGGGTCGCGCAACGGTTTCACGTGGACGAAGCGTTCGCCCTCGTAATGCGCAGCCAGCGCGTCGCGGACCTGCTGCGGCGTCGCACCGGCGCGCAGCTGGCTCAGGTGCAGCGGCACGGTGACGGCCAGGCCCTTGTAGAAGTTGGAGACGATCGGCATGAACACCGGCGCCTGCTTCAGGCCGGTGTGGGCCATCATCTCCGGCAGGTGCTTGTGGGCCAGGCCCAGCGCGTAAGGACGCGGCGCCGTCAGCTTCGGCTGACCGCCGGCCTCGTACTCCGCGATCATCGACTTGCCGCCGCCGGAGTAACCGGTGATGGAGGTCGCGGTCACCAGCGCGTCGGGCGACAGCAGGCCGGCATCGACCAGCGGGCGCACCGCCAGGATGAAGGCGCTCGCGTGGCAGCCGGGGTTGGCGATGCGCTTGGATTCGCGGATCGCGGCGCGCTGGCCCTTGGCCAGTTCCGGCAGGCCAAAGGCCCAGCCCGGCGCGGTGCGGTGCGCGGTGCTGGCGTCGATCAGGCAGGTCTTGGGATTGGTCACCATCGCCGCCGCCTCGCGCGAGGCCGCGTCCGGCAGGCAAAGGAAGGCGACGTCGGCGGCGTTCAGCAGCCGGGCGCGCTCGGCGGGATCCTTGCGCTTGTCGGCGTCGATGCGAAGCACCTCGATGTCGGCGCGCTGCGCCAGATATTCATTGATGCGCAGGCCGGTCGTGCCTTCCTGCCCGTCGACATACACCGCGTACTTCATCGCCGCTCCTGCAAAATCCGCTGCCGCCGGGGCCCTTCCCCGATGGCGCCAAAGAAAGCGCGAAGCATAAGGCCAACAGATGTCACAGCACGCCATTCCCTCGAATGACCTCGACGATCCCCTTTTGGCGGGTCCGGTCTACCTGCTTCCGGGTTGGTTGAATTCCGATCCCGATCATTGGCAGAGCGAGTGGCAACGCCGCCATGGCGACACGCGTGTCGAACAGGACGACTGGGAATGGCCTCGCCGCGGCGACTGGATGGCGCGCCTGGACGAGGTGCTCCAGCAGGATGCGCGCCTGGTCGAACGGCCCGCGCTGCTGGTCGCCCACAGCCTGGGCTGCCAGCTGGTGGCGGCCTGGGCCGACCACTCCAGCCACACGCACCTGGTGGCCGGCGCGCTGCTGGTCGCGCCGCCCGACACCGAGCGCGAGGACACCCCGCCCCAGTTGCACAACTGGCGACCCATCCGCCGCCCTCGCCTGCCGTTCCCGGCGATCGTGGTCGCCTCCACCGACGACCCCTTCTGCCGCCCCGAGCGCGCCGCCGGCATGGCCGCGGACTGGGGTGCCGAATTCGTCCTGGCCGGCCCGCTCGGCCACGTGAACGCGGCGTCCGGACTCGGCGCCTGGCCCGAAGGGCGGGCGATGCTGCAGCGCCTCGCCCGCTGAAGCACCCGGTCGGCCGCGAGTCTCCCCCGCAAGGCGGTCGGCGGGGGCCGTCGGAAGAGCGAAGGAATCACGGAGAATCGCGCCCCATGGCGACAAAGAAACCCAAGGGCCTGGGCATGGGTCTGGAGGCCCTGCTGGGCCCCAAAGTGAGCGACGCACCGGCGGTGCGCGAAGGCGAACCCGGCGTGCTGCCGCTGGCGCAGATGCAGGCCGGCAAGTACCAGCCGCGCACGCGCATGGACGAGGGCTCGCTGTACGAGCTGGCCGAGAGCATCAAGGCGCAAGGGATCATGCAACCGATCCTGGTGCGCCCGATCGCGCCCCAGGGCGCGGTCCGCTACGAGATCATCGCTGGCGAACGGCGCTTCCGCGCCGCCAGGCTGGCCGGGCTGGCCGAGGTGCCGGTGCTGGTCAAGCCGGTGCCGGACGAGGCCGCCGCAGCGATGGCGCTGATCGAGAACATCCAGCGCGAGGACCTCAACGCGCTGGAAGAGGCGCAGGGCCTGAAGCGGCTGGTCGACGAGTTCGGCCTGACCCATGACCAGGCCGCGCAGGCGGTGGGCCGCTCGCGCAGCGCGGCGTCCAACCTGCTGCGCCTGCTCAACCTGGCCGAGCCGGTCCAGAACATGCTGATGGCCGGCGACATCGACATGGGCCATGCCCGCGCGCTGCTGGCGCTCGACGGGGCCCACCAGATCACCAGCGCGACCGAGATCGCCGCCAAGAAGCTCAGCGTGCGCGAGGCCGAGAAGCTGGTCCAGCGCCAGCAGGGCGCGGGCCGCCAGGCTCCGTTGCTGCGCGTGAAGTCGGACAAGAGCCGCGACGTGCTGCGGCTCGAGGAAGAGCTGTCGGACCTGCTGACGGCGCAGGTCGAGATCCGCGTCCGCAAGAAGACCAAACGCGGCGAACAGGGCGAGGTGGCGATCAGCTTCGGCTCGCTCGACGAATTGAACGGCTTGC
This sequence comes from Roseateles sp. 22389, assembly GCF_052044995.1. Lineage (NCBI taxonomy): Bacteria > Pseudomonadati > Pseudomonadota > Betaproteobacteria > Burkholderiales > Sphaerotilaceae > Roseateles > Roseateles sp. 22389. The sequence continues at coordinate 317,981 of NZ_JBQEOF010000005.1, read as the reverse complement.
TGCAAAAGCTGCGTCCGCCAGGCGCGGAGGAGTGAGCGCGGACGGGCCGCGCTGCGCGCCGGCCCGCCGACTAATCCATGAGGATGGCACGCGGGATGCGTGCTGTCTTCTTCGTACTTCCCACAGGTGCCCCACACACGGGGGGCCGTCAACGGCAGTGCTTCACAGACGTTGCACGAGGGAGTACAACGGGGTCACGTCTTGCTATCGCGCATCGCTCTCGATGGGCGTAGCATGGCCTCCAAAGCCGCGCCGCCCTTGAGGTTGTCGATCGCGATCCGCGACAGGGCGAAGGACTTTGGGCCAGCATGGGCTGGCCGTTTGCTGAATGCTTGCTGAGCTCGGAAAGCTCTGATGACGCCTTGAGTCATGGACGTCGCCAGAACTTCCTGGACGATGCGAGGTCCGTGGTCACACCTGGACGCGCGTCGCCTCCCTACGAACTACTCCGGAGGTCAGCATGGATGTGATCAGCCATTTCGCGGCTCGTTATGAACGCAGCAAGGTCGAGGAACTCACGCTGGAGGAGTACCTGGACGAGTGCAAGCGCAACCCCCTTGCCTACGCCACCGCGGCCGAGCGCATGCTCAAGGCGATCGGCGAGCCCCAGATGCTGGACACGCGCAACGACCCGCGGCTGTCCCGCATCTTCCAGAACAAGGTCATCAAGATCTATCCCGCCTTCGCCGAGTTCTTCGGCATGGAGGACGCGATCGAGCAGGTCGTCAGCTACTTCCGCCATGCCGCGCAGGGGCTGGAGGAAAAGAAGCAGATCCTGTATCTGCTCGGCCCGGTGGGCGGTGGCAAGAGCTCGATCGCCGAGCGCCTGAAGCAGCTCATGGAGCACGTGCCCTTCTACGCGCTGAAGGACAGCCCGGTGAACGAAAGCCCGCTCGGGCTGTTCGACCCGGTCGAGGACGGCCCGCTGCTCGAGCGCGAATACGGCATCCCGCGTCGCTACCTCAATCGCATCCTGAGCCCCTGGGCGGTCAAGCGCCTGGACGAATACGGCGGCGACATCCGCAAGTTCAAGGTCATCAAGCGGCTGCCCAGCGTGCTCAAGCAGGTCGGCGTGGCCAAGACCGAGCCCGGTGACGAGAACAACCAGGACATCAGCTCGCTGGTCGGCAAGGTCGACATCCGCAAGCTCGAGACCTACGCGCAGGACGACCCCGATGCCTACAGCTATTCCGGCGGCCTGTGCCTGGCCAACCAGGGGCTGCTGGAGTTCGTCGAGATGTTCAAGGCGCCGATCAAGGTGCTGCACCCGCTGCTGACGGCGACCCAGGAAGGCAACTTCAAGGGCACCGAGGGCTTCGGCGCCATTCCCTTCGACGGCATCGTGCTCGCCCACAGCAACGAGAGCGAATGGAAGAGCTTCCGCAACAACAAGAACAACGAGGCCTTCCTCGACCGCATCTACATCGTCAAGGTGCCCTACTGCCTGCGCGTCAGCGAGGAAGTGAAGATCTACGAGAAGCTGATCCGCAACTCCTCGCTGGCCGAGGCCAAGTGCGCCCCCGGCACGCTGAAGATGATGGCGCAGTTCGCGGTGCTCACGCGGCTGAAGGATCCGGAGAACTCCAGCGCCTTCAGCAAGATGCAGATCTATGACGGCGAGAACCTGAAGGACACCGACCCCAAGGCCAAGTCCATCCAGGAGTACCGCGACTACGCCGGCGTCGACGAAGGCATGGCCGGCATCTCCACGCGCTTCGCGTACAAGATCCTGTCGAAGGTCTTCAACTTCGACTCGACCGAGGTGGCGGCCAATCCGGTCCACCTGATGTACGTGCTGGAGCAGCAGATCGAGCGCGAGCAGTTCCCTCAGGAAGCCGAACAGAAATTCGTCGGCTTCATCAAGGAGGTGCTTGCGCCGAGGTATGCCGAGTTCATCGGCAAGGAGATCCAGACCGCCTACCTCGAGAGCTACAGCGAGTACGGCCAGAACATCTTCGACCGCTACGTCACCTACGCCGACTACTGGATCCAGGACCAGGAGTACCGCGACACCGACACCGGCGAGGTGTTCGACCGCTCCGCGCTGAACGCGGAACTCGAGAAGATCGAGAAGCCCGCGGGCATCAGCAATCCCAAGGACTTCCGCAACGAGATCGTGAACTTCGTGCTGCGGGCCCGGGCCAACAACGCCGGCAAGAACCCGACGTGGACCAGCTACGAGAAGCTGCGCACGGTGATCGAGAAGAAGATGTTCTCCAACACCGAAGAGCTGCTGCCGGTGATCAGCTTCAATGCCAAGGCCAGCGCGGACGAGGCCAAGAAGCATGAGAACTTCGTGCAGCGCATGGTCGACAAGGGCTACACGCCCAAGCAGGTCCGGCTGCTGTGCGAGTGGTACCTGCGCGTGCGGAAGTCGAGCTGAGCCGAACGGACGCCACCGGAAAGGTCCCTACATGACAGGCCTTCAACAGATCATCGATCGGCGGCTGTCGGGCAAGAACAAGTCGATCGGGAATCGGGAGCGCTTCCTGCGCCGCTACAAGGACCAGATCCGCGAGGCGGTGCGGCGGGCGGTCGACAAGCGCGGCATCCGGGACATGGAGCGCGGCGAGGACGTGCACATCCCCAAGCGCGACCTGAGCGAGCCGGTCTTCAGCCACGGCGAGGGCGGCATCCGCGAGGTGGTGCGGCCCGGCAACACCGAGCACATCAAGGGCGACCGCATCGGCAAGCCGCAGGGCGGCCAGGGCGGTGGCGGCGGGTCGCAGGCGAGCGACTCCGGCGAGGGCGAGGACGACTTCGTCTTCCACCTCAGCAAGGAAGAGTTCATGCAGGTCTTCTTCGAGGACCTGGCGCTGCCCAACCTGGCGCGCACCACGCTCGCCGAGACGCCCGAGTACAAGACCGTGCGTGCCGGCTACGTCACCGACGGCACGCCGACCAACCTGCATGTGGTGCGCTCGATGCGCGGGGCGCTGGGGCGCCGCATCGCGCTGGGCATGGAGAAGCGGCGCGAGCTGCATGAGCTCGAAGCCCGGCTGCAGACGCTCACCCAGGAAGAGGACGCGCGCAAGCCCGAGGTCCAGGCGCTGATCGCGGAGACCGAGGCCCGCATCGTGCTGCTGCGCCAGCGCCTGTCCAACATCCCCTTCCTGGATCCGATCGACCTGCGCTTCCGCAACCGCATCAAGGTGCCGCAGCCGACCACGCGCGCGGTGATGTTCTGCCTGATGGACGTGTCGGGCTCGATGGACGAGAGCCGTAAGGACCTGGCCAAGCGCTTCTTCATCCTGCTCTACCTGTTCCTGACGCGGCATTACGAGAAGATCGAGGTCGTCTTCATCCGCCACCACACGCAGGCGCAGGAAGTCGACGAGCAGAACTTCTTCCACGCCACGGAGACGGGCGGCACGGTGGTGTCCTCGGCGCTGGTCCTGATGGAAGAGATCATCCGGGCGCGATACCCCTCCGGCGACTGGAACATCTACGGCGCGCAGGCCAGCGACGGCGACAACTGGCATCACGACAGCGGCCGCTGCCGCGAACTGCTGGCCGACAAGATCCTGCCGCTTTGCCGCTACTACGCCTACGTGCAGGTGGCGGAAGCCGAGCAGAACCTGTGGGAGGAGTACGCGAAGCTCGAGGAGGACGTGCCTCACTTCGCGATGCGCAAGGCGGTCGAGGTCGCGCAGATCTACCCGGTCTTCCGCGACCTGTTCAAGAAGGAAGGGGCAGCCGCGTGAGCGCGGCGCCGGAGGACAGCACCATGAGCAGTCTCGAGAACCGTCGCCAAGTGGGCGTGGGCGTGGGCGCCAACGAATACGGCGGCCGCCGCGTGCGCGCGCCGCTGACGAAGATGCGGCCCCTGGAGAAGCGGCCCGACCGGCCGCTCGAGTCGCCCAGCGACTGGACCTTCGACCTAATCGAGCAGTACCACGAGGTGATCCGCCAGACCGCGGAGCGCTACGGCCTGGACACCTACCCGAACCAGCTGGAGGTCATCACCGCCGAGCAGATGATGGACGCCTACGCGTCGGTCGGCATGCCGGTGAACTACCGGCACTGGAGCTACGGCAAGGAGTTCATCTCGACCGAGCGCCACTACAAGCGCGGCCAGATGGGCCTGGCCTACGAGATCGTCATCAACTCCGACCCGTGCATCGCCTACCTGATGGAGGAGAACACGATGGCGATGCAGGCGCTCGTGATCGCGCATGCCTGCTACGGCCACAACAGCTTCTTCAAGAACAACTACCTGTTCCGGATGTGGACCGATGCGTCGTCGATCATCGACTACCTGGTCTACGCGAAGAACTATGTCGCCGACTGCGAGCAACGCCACGGGCTCGATGCGGTGGAGTCGACGCTGGATTCCTGCCATGCGCTGATGAACCACGGCGTGGACCGCTACCGCCGCCCGGCCAAGCTGTCGCTGGCGCAGGAGCAGGCGATGCGCAAGGACCGCGAGTCCTATGCCCAGCAGCAGGTCAACGACATGTGGCGCACCCTGCCGCGCCGGCCCGAGGACGAGGCCAAGGCGGAAGAGAAGCGGCGCTTCCCCGACGAGCCGCAGGAGAACCTGCTGTACTTCATCGAGAAGAATGCGCCGCTGCTGGAGCCCTGGCAGCGGGAGATCGTCCGCATCGTCCGCAAGATCGCGCAGTACTTCTACCCGCAGCGACAGACGCAGGTGATGAACGAGGGCTGGGCCACCTTCTGGCATCACAAGCTGCTGAACACGATGTACGACGACGGTTATCTGTCGGACGGGATGATGATCGAGTGGCTCAAGTCCCACACCAACGTGGTGGCCCAGCCGCCGATGGCGCAGCTCAATCCGTATGCGCTGGGCTTCGCGATGTACACCGACATCAAGCGCATCTGCGAGCACCCCACCGATGAAGACCGCGAGTGGTTTCCGGCGATCGCCGGCAGCGACTGGCTGCCGACGCTGGATCACGCGATGCGCAACTTCAAGGACGAGAGCTTCATCGCGCAGTACCTGAGCCCGAAGATGATGCGCGACTTCCGGTTGTTCTCGATCCTGGACGACGAGCACCAGGCGGAGTACGAGATCTCCGCGATCCACGACGAGCAGGGTTACCAGCACGTGCGCCAGACCCTGTCCCGGCAATACGACCTGTCCACGCGGGAGCCCAACATCCAGGTCTGGAACGTGAACCTCAGAGGCGACCGCTCATTGACCCTGCGCCATCAGCAGCACCTGGACCGCCCGCTGCACGACGACGCCCAGGAGGTGCTCAAGCATGTGGCGCGCCTGTGGGGCTTCGGCGTCCACCTGGAGAGCGTCAACGCACGCGGCGATGTCACGCGCCGCTGGAGCGTGCCGGCACCGCAGCATTGATCAAGCGAAGACCTTCCCCGGATTCATGATGTCGTTCGGATCGAGCGCCCGCTTGAGCGCTCGCATCTGATCGACCGCGCCCTCCCCGGCCTCCTGGAGCAGGAAGCCCTGCTTGTGCAGGCCGATGCCGTGCTCGCCGGTGCAGGTGCCTTCGAGCGCGATCGCGCGCGCCACCATCCGCGCGCTCAGCGCCTCGGCGCTTGCGCGTTCGGCCGGAATGGCGGGATCGATCAGGTAGCCCATATGGAAATTGCCGTCGCCGACGTGGCCGACGATGAAGTAGGGCAGCCCGCTCGCTTCGACTTCCTCCACCGACGCATTGATCGACTCCGCCAGGCGCGAGATCGGCACGCAGGTGTCGGTCGTCACCGCGCGGCAGCCGGGTTTCATCTGCAGCGCGGACAGGTAGGCGTGATGCCGGGCCGTCCACAAGCGCGTGCGCTCCTCCGGCGTGGTCGCCCACTCGAAGCCGGTGCCGCCGTGCTCGGCGGCGATCTCCTGCACAGTGGCCGCCTGCTCCGCCACGCCAGCGTCGGAGCCGTGGAACTCCATCAGCAGCATCGGCGCCTCGCGCAGCGTGAGCTTGTCATGGCGGTTGACCGCCCGCACCGCATGAGCATCAAGCAGCTCGCAACGCGCGATCGGTACGCCCATCTGGATGACCGCGATCGTGGTCCGGACCGCGGCATCGATCGACTCGAACGAGCAGACCGCCGCCGACACCGCCTCCGGCAGCGGGTACAGCCGCAGCGTGATCTCGCAGATCGCGCCCAGCGTGCCCTCGCTGCCGACGTACAGGCGCGTGAGGTCGTAACCGGCGCTGCTCTTGCGCGCGCGGGAGCCGGTGCGGATCAGTCGCCCGTCCGGCGTCGCGACCGTCAGCCCGAGCACGTTCTCCTTCATCGTGCCGTAGCGCACTGCATTCGTGCCGCTGGCCCGCGTGGCCGACATGCCGCCGATCGATGCATCCGCGCCGGGGTCGATCGGGAAGAACAACCCCTGGTGCCGGATCTCGGCATTGAGCTGATTGCGCGTGACGCCGGCCTGCACGGTCACCGTCAGGTCCTCGGCGTTGACGCTGAGGATGCGCTTCATCCGCGACAGGTCCAAGCTCACGCCGCCCTGCACCGCCAGGAGGTGGCCTTCGAGCGAGGTTCCGGCGCCGTAGGGGATCACCGGCACGCGATGCGCGTTGGCCAGGGCCAGCACCGCGGCGACCTCGTCGTTGCTTTCGGCGAAGACGACCGCCTCCGGCGGCGGCACGTCGAAAGGCGATTCGTCGCGACCATGCTGTTCGCGCAGGGCCATCGCGGTGCTGCAGCGGTCGCCGAAGCGCGCCTTCAGCGCCTCCAGCATCGCCGCCGGCATCGCGCGCGGGGCGTAGACCGGCTGGTGCGGCGCGCCGGGGTCTCCCTGGCCGTCGTCACCGAGTTCTCGAGGCGCGTTCATCGTGGTCTCCTGGTGCCGCCGTTCCCGGATCGGCAGCACCGATCGGCCGGCGGGTCATCGCTCGTCGATGCGATGGATTCTAGGAAGACGCGTCGCTGCATTCACTTGCATCGTCCCGCTTGCGCCGCGACCCGCACAGTGACAGCATGAACGGATCGCGCGCCTGGTCGCGCGCCATGAGGAGTCCGCCATGTCCCACCTGTGGTTATGGACGATCTGGGCCCTGCTGCTGGCGCTGGTGGTGCTGGCCACCCTGCGCATGGATTGGCTGAGGGTCTGGTGGATGGATCAGCTGCGCCACCTGCCCGGCGACGCTGCCGACGAGGACATCGATCCCGGACAGCCCGCCCGCGGCCACCTCGAACCCGGCGGCCGTCAGCCGGCACCGCATGTGCCTCGGCCGGTCGGCATCCCGAGACACACCGTGCACGACGTGCATGGCCATGCCGCCGCCATGTCGCACCATCGCCCCGTCTTCCATCGCAGCGGCAGCCGCAACTGACCGCCTTGCCGGTCGAGTTGCGGCAAGATGCCGGGTTTGCACTTCCGCAGCCCGCGCGGCATCCGCCATGGCCAATCGACTTTCCCAGATCGCGACCCGCACCGGCGACGACGGCACCACCGGCCTCGGCGACGGCACCCGCGTCCCCAAGGACCACCTGCGCATCCAGGCGATGGGCGATGTGGACGAACTGAATTCCCAGATCGGCGTGCTGCTGGCCGAGCCGCTGCCCGACGATGTGCGCGAACTGCTGGTCACCATCCAGCATGAGCTGTTCAACCTCGGCGGCGAGCTCTGCATGCCGGGCTACAGCCTGCTCAAGGAAGCGGCGGTGCTCCACCTCGACCAGGCGCTGGCCGACCACAACGCCGCCCTGCCCCGCCTGGCGGAATTCATCCTGCCGGCTGGCACGCGCAGCGCCGCGATCGCGCATGTCTGCCGCACCATCGCCCGCCGCGCCGAACGGGCGGTGGTCACGCTGGCCGCGAACGAGGCCGTCAACGCCACGCCGCGGCACTACCTGAACCGGTTGTCGGATCTGCTGTTCGTGCTGGCGCGCGTTCTCAATCGCGCCAACCTCGATGGCAAGGGAGGCGATGACGTCTATTGGAAGAGCGAGCGGCTGGCGCGCTATGAGGCGCAGGAGGCTCAAGAGGCGCAGGAAGACCGCGGACAGGGGTGAGGCTGCTGGCCCTCACCCCCGCCCTCTCCCGCAAGCGGGAGAGGGAGTAATACCGACGGCGCTTCTTGCACCCTCATGCACCCTCATGCACCCTCATGCACCCTCTTGCACCCTCTTGCACCCTCTTGCACCCTCTCCCGCTTGCGGGAGAGGGAGGGGTGAGGGCAAGGGCTCAGGCAAGGGCAGCCGCAGCGGCGGTGAGGCGCTTCGCGTAGGCCTCGCGCAACGAGGGCGGGGCCAGCACCTCGACCTGGCCGGCATGGCGCAGCAGGTCCATCAGCAGTTCCGTCGCGTCCACGAAGGGCAGTTCCAACTGCCAGCGTCCATCGGACAACCATTCGCTGCGCTGGGACGGATGCCATTCCTCGCTCGACACCCACGCGGCGATCTGCGCGCTGAACACCACCGTCGCCCATTGCGGATCGCCACCCGCGAAGATCCCGTAGCCCTGGTCCAGTTCCCCTTCGAGCTCTTTCAACGGCAGGCTGCGCGCGGCCTGCCCTTCGAGGACTTCCGCATCCTCCATCGCGTCGAGCGCGAACCGTCTCAGCCCATCGCTGGCGTGGCACCACGCGTCCAGGTACCAGGTATTGCGGTAATGCACCAGGCGCTGCGGTGACACCACGCGCTCGCTGACCGAGCCGCCCCCCGCTCCCCGCTTGCGATAACGCATCCGCAGCCGCTGGCGCTTCACGACCGCGCTGCCCACGGTCTCGAAATGCTCCGACGGCACCCGGCGCCGCGCCGTCGAGATCAGCTTGATCCGCCGCGTCATTTCCTGCGCCTCGGCGGCATCGCCACCCAGCATGCCGGTGAGCTTGTCCAGCATCGGCTGCAGGTGCCGGCTCAGCAGGCCGTTCTCGTCGAGGCCGGCCATCATCTGATGCATGGTGAGCAGCGCGTGCAGCTCCTTCTCGCTGAACCAGACGCCCGGCAGTTCATGCCGCTGACCCCGCCATTGCTGCCCGAAGCGATAGCCGTTCTCCGTGGCGTCGTATTCGATCGGCGCGTCCATCCGCTCGCGCAGGTACTGCAAGTCGCGCTTGAGCGTCGCCGGCGAGACCTCCAGCAGCTCGCGCATCTCCGCGAAGCTCACGCAGCCGCGGCTGCGGATCAGCATCTCGATCTTGTAGAAGCGCTCGGTGCGATCCATGCGGTGGCCTCCTGACAGATTTAGGTGGGTCAGCCACGACTTTCTGCTGACCGATTTCTTGGTGGCTCATTCTATGAGCTACCCAACTTGAATACTGGATCCCAAGCCTGAAGCAGTAGCCGCAGGCCACCCGGTATCCCAGTCTTCAAGGAGCAGCCCATGGTCGCCACGATCCACCGCAATGCCGACGACATCACCATCCAGCAACTGGCCCTGCCGATGACGGCCGCCGACACGCTGGAGGACCGGAAGGACGAAGCCGGCGCGTCGAGCCATGAGCGCGTCGGCTTCGAACTGGGCTGGGACTATGCCCATCACGGCTTGACGCCACCGGTCGAGCAGCTGTTCCGCCAGTCGCCGCTGCAGCAGGGATGGCAACTGGGACGCTCGACCTTCGGCGCCCGCACGCTGAAGTCTCATCGGCACACGCAGCTGTGGCTGTCGCTGCGCCTGCATGCCTGGCAGCGCGGCCGCAGCTTCGAAACCCTGCTGGTCACACCCAACTACCTGCAGCAGCTGGACACCAGCCACTGCCCGGTCAGCCGCCTGCCCTTCAGCGACGAAGCGGATCACCCGCAGCGCCGCTCGATCGACCGGGTCCGTGACGACGCCGGTTATGCGGCTGGCAACCTGGCGCTGATGAGCCACGCCGCCAACGTCGCGAAACTGGACCGCGGCTGGCAGCAATGCTGGGCCATGGGCCAGAGCCTGCGCCAAGGCCCGATGACGATGGCCGGCGGCCTGAACGCCGAGGCCTGGGAACGGATGGCGATCCTCGCGAGCTTCGTCACGCCAATGGCGCACGAGCTGGCCGCGCAACTGCCGATGCTGGTGCTGCCGCCGAATCGGCTGCGCCTCTTCAACCCCGTCCAGGCGCTGCAAGCGCTGGTGACGCGCCAATTGGCGACGCCCGGCTGGAGCCAGAGGCTGACGCGCCTGGAGGCGCTGATGGCCACGCAGCAGCGCGCGGATTTCTCGAAGTTCGTGCTGGCGCTGGTGCCGCGCGTGCTGCGCTGCCAGTCGCTCACCGATCCGATGGAGATCCGCTGGGCCCTGGAAGACGCGTGGCGCGATCCGCTGCTGCAGAAGCGCTGGACGCACTTCGCGCAACAACTGACCCCTGAGCAAGCCGAACAACTGGTGCAGCGTGCCGCGAAGAAGCAGCTGAGCAACATTCGCGTGCAGAGCCACGCCGCGCCGACCGACGGCTGGGCGCTCGAGCGTCAGGGATTCCGCGCGGCGGCGTGAGAGGCGGCCCGAGGGCGGCGGGCCTCAGCCGGGCAGTCCGACGTGCAGCTTCTCCAGGCCGCCGTTCTGGTCCTGCAGCGCGACGTGATAACCGCGCTCGATGAACCAGTGGGCCCAGTTGCGGGCGAGGGTCTTTTCCGGCAGCCAGGGGCCGGTGCGGTCGAGGTGGACGCGATTGCCGCGGCGTTCATAGAACACCACGCGCCACATGTTGGCAGGGATGCGGTCTTGGAAGCTGGCCATATGCGACCGCGGAATCTAGCAAAGCAGCCGGTCGCGTTGGGAGGGGGGCAACACCTGGAACCATGCGGACATCGGCTGGACCGTGCAGAGTTGCCGCGCGGCCTGGCTTCGACTGTTCGCAGACCATTCCGCGAGCACCGCATCGTCGCTGAGCAGCAGTGACGCTTCGCCTTGCAGCGCCAGTTCGACGAGGGCCTGGGCGTCCTCCGGCATACCAGCCAGACGCGCTTGCCGCTGCGGCTTCACGACCTGCGCATACGGCAGGAAATCGGCCAGCAGTTCCTGCTGCTGCGCCGCGGACAGGCGCAGCTTGGGATAGGCCAGCGCGCGCATCAGTGTCGATGCGAGCCCGGGACTGACCAGCGGGCGCAGCACGCCCTGCTGCCAGGCGCGACGCAGACCCAGCGATTCGCCGCCGGACCTCAGCAAGGCGTGCAGGATCAGGGCGGGATCGATGACGACGAGCACCGGCGCCGCCGGCTTCGATCGACGGCTCATGCGGACTTGCGGGTCTTCTTGCCAGCGGCCTGTTTCGCGGCCGGGGACTTCGCAGTTCTCGCCGGCTTTTTCGTCGCCACTTTTGCCGCCGCTTTCGCAGCGGGCCTGGCGGCCTTGGTCGCGAAGGCGATCGCCTGAGCGACCACCTCGTCACCGAGCTCGAGTTCCGCCAGCTTGGCCCGCACCGCATCGCCGCGCTGGATGCGCACCGGCGTCAACAGCACCTGGCCGGCCTGCAGCTGGACCTCGAAGTACTGCACCGGACCGAGCTTCTCGGTGACGCTTTTCGGCAGGGTGAGCTGGTTCTTGGACGTCAGCTTCGCCAGCACGGCTCAGACCAGCGAGCGCTGCAGGCGCAGCTGTTCCAGCGGCTTGCCCTCGACGTCCACCGCCTTGACGCTGTCCGACTCGGCGCGGAAGCCGGCGATCTCGAAGAAGCGCATCGCGCGCTCGTTGTTCTTGTAGGTCCAGAGCGTGACGCGGGTGCAGCCCTCTTCCTGGAGACCTTCCTGCGCCGCCTCGACCAGCGCCTGGCCGACGCCCTTGTCCCAGTGGGACGGCGCCGCGTACATGGCCCAGATCTCGCCCGTCGTCGACGGCGTGCCCTTGTCGCGCGAACGGTCGAAGCCGACGAAGCCCATGACCTCGTTGTCCAGGTGCGCGACCAGCACCTGCGGCTCGCACATGTTGATGGCCTCGCGCCAGTAGGCCTGGCGCTGGGCGACGGACAACCCGTTGAGGGCGGTGTCGGGCCAGAACGCCTTGTACGCGTCCTGAGCGGAACTCACCTGGATCTGGGCGATGGCCTTGGCATCACGCAGCGTGGCCGGGCGAATCTGAATACTCGACATACCTTGAGAACAAACGCAATTCAGGAAAGGGCGGGATTGTCCCAGCCAATGCGGCGAAACGGGCACCTTGACAGCAAATGTTTTGCTGACCTTTGATCGCCGCACACGGCATCGCCAGGAGGACGCGCCCGAACGTCACCACATCCGAACTTCAGACCAGCGACGCCTGCAGATGCCGACGGAAATCGCGCGCGAAACCGGTGGCCGCCTTGTGCCATTGCGGCCGCGCGACCGCCTGCAAGCGCAGCAGCAGTTCGTGCTCGACGGACAACTCGCCGAGGAACTCGGCAAGTTCGGTGCCGATGTCGCGCTGCATGCGCTGCACCAGCTGGGCGGTGGTCATCGCATCGGCGAGCGCGCGGTGCGCGCGGCCGTTATCGGGCAAGCTGTGGAATTTGGCCAGCGTGCCGAGCTTGCAGTTCGGCGACTCCGGATAAAGCCGCCGAGCCAGCTTCACGGTACACGCGAATTCCGGCGCGATGCGGGGCGCGGCTTCCGCGCGGTCCAGTTCGTGCAGCCAGAAGCCGCGATCGAAACCCGCGTTGTGCGCGACGAAGCCACAACCGGCGGTGAACTCGGCGACTTCGCGCATGACGCGGGCCGCGTCAGGGGCATCCTCGAGCATCTCGTTGCTGATGCCGGTGAGGCGCTCGATCATCGGCGGGATCCAGGCGCCGGTGTTCATCAGGCTCTGGTACTGGCCGACGATCTCGCCGTCGCGCAGCAGCACCACGCCGATCTCGGTGGCGCGTCCCCCACCCTGCGGCGAATGGCCGGTGGTCTCGAAGTCGATGACGGCGATCGTGCGTTTCATGCGGTCGGTGCGGGGTACTTCTTCGCGTTCATCGCGATCTTGCGGTCGACCGCCGCCTGCACGTCGATGCCGGCGCGGTCCGCGATCTGCAGCAGGTACATCAGCACATCGGCCACTTCCTCGCCGAGGTGGCGATGCTCGTCGGGCGACAGCTGCTGCGATTCCTCGGCCGTCTTCCACTGGAAGATCTCGACGAGCTCAGCCGACTCCACCACCAGCGCCATGGCCAGGTTCTTCGGCGTGAGGTAGGGGTCCCAGTCGCGGGCCGCGGCGAATTCGCGCAGCCGTCGTTGCAGGTCGGCAATGTCCATGGGTCGGCAGTGTGCAAGTCCGGCGTCGCCCGCTCAAGCGGCCTGTGCGCAGGAAGCGCCCCACAGCAACGCCGGGACGAAATTTCCTGCCTCTCTTTTCAACATCAAGGTTTTATATATCTCTCTGGTCGTCTTAGTAGAGGGCCGGAATTTCTGTGGACAAGTCGAGATTTCTCTTTTGAACCAACGACTTGTCTGCATCCAAACCCTGTGCGTGGAGGGCCGGTTTGGCGTTGCATGAACCAACAACAAGACCGGGCGGACCCCCTCCGGCTGTGGAGAAGCCCCCGGTTGCCAGAAAGTTTTCCACAGCATTGTTGGCTTTACAGCCCGCTCCCGGATGCGCTAGCGAGCGCCGAACTGGGGACAACTGCCGCCCGTTCCTGGCATCGCGTCAATCGATCCCGACCACCTTGTGCATCTGGATCGACAGCTTCCACTGCGGATGCGCCATGCAATACGCGACGGCGTCGCGGGTGTTCTGCTTCTGCAGGATCGAGTCCATCGGCTGCAGGAAGAAGTGGTCGAAGTCCAGGTCGGCGAAGCGCTCGGGCAAGGCCAGAGGCTGTGGATAAACCAGCTTCAGCTCGTTGCCCCGGGTCAGCACGAGGTCGGCGTCCGCTTTGGGACTGACGCAGATCCAGTCCAGTCCCTCGGGCGCGGGCTGGGTGCCGTTGGTCTCGACGGCGATTTCGAATCCGAAGGCCTTCAGCGCGGTGATGAGCGGCGCGTCGAGCTGCAGCAGCGGTTCGCCGCCGGTGCAGACGACGTAAGGCGTGCCGGTCTTGCGACCGTCGGCGTCCTTGGGCCACTGGGCGTCGATCGCCTCCGCGAGCGCATCGGCGGAAGCGAACTTCCCGCCACCCTGCCCATCGGTGCCGACGAAGTCGGTGTCGCAGAAGCTGCAGACGGCTTTCTCCCGGTCCTGCTCGCGGCCGGACCACAGGTTGCAGCCGGCGAAGCGGCAGAACACGGCCGCGCGGCCGGCCTGGGCGCCCTCGCCTTGCAGCGTGTAGAACATTTCCTTGACGGCGTAGGTCATACCGGGATCAGCTCCTCGAACGGACCGTGGCTGACGATGACGCCGCTGCCGCGGGTCTCGTAGAGGTCGACGCGCTCCAGCGGCGGCAACTGGGCCTTGGCCTGGCGCAGCACCCACGCGGCCAGGCTGGCGGTATCGGCGTCTGGCAATCCGGCCAGCTCATGCAGCGGATGGTGGTCCATGGCCTTGAAGATGGGATCGAACAGCAGCTTCACGTCGCTGAAGTCCATCGCCCAGCCGAAGACCTGGTCCAGCGCGGCGCTCAGGTGCAGTCGCAGCGTGAAGGTGTGGCCGTGGATGCCGGCCAGCGGATGGTCCGCCGGCGCCCGGTTGAGCTGCACCGCGCTGTCGAGGGTGAATTCCTTCCAGATCCGGTAGCGCTCGCCGTCGAAGTTGGCGCCGCTGGAGCCGGTCTCGTACACCGTCACCCAGCTCAGTTCCGGCAACTGCGGCTTGAGCCGCGCCCAGAGCCAGGACGAGATCAGCTCGCTGGTCGGGTTGGACAGGCCCTCGATCTCGTTGAGGCACCGGTAGTTCAGCTGCGCATGGAACGGCGCCCAGAGCTCGTCGAGGTGGTCGTAGTCGATGCTCAGGTCGCGCTCGCCGAGGTCCTGGTTGGCGTGCAGGATCAGCTCGAAGCCATGACCATGCATGCGGCCGCACTTGTGGCCAATCGGGACATTGGGCAGTTGGTGGGCGGCCTGGAAGCGATAGCGGCGCCAGACATGGGCATGGCCGTTGGCGTCGAGGTCCACGCCCGAGTTCGAGGTGCTCTGGATGCCGACTTGGGTGATGCCGGGGACCTGGAATTCGGATTCGAGGCGCTGGCGGATCCAGCGGGCGATGTTCTCGTCGGTCGGCTGCGGGATGTGCGTGTTCAGCAGCCCATGGTCCAGCGGGGCGATGCAGCGTTCGAGGCAGTCGCGCAGTGCGCTGACTTCGGCGCCGGGAAACGGGGCCCAGCCGGCGGGAAGCTCGGCGCGGATGGTGGCCAGGTAGCTGTGGCCGTGCAGGCCGCGCGAGCGGTGGCCGGGGGGCAGCGCGTCGATCTGGCAGGCGGACTCGAAGCCGGCCGAAGCGGTGAAAAGGGAAGCAGGAAAAGCAGACATCCCGACAGTGTGACACGCCCGGTTTTCTTATCTTCTTGTGTTGAATATCTCTTTGGTCGTATTGGTAGGTGTTGGCGGGTTTCTGTGGACAACCACCGTTTCTCCTGGTCCGACAAGGACTTGCGACCAGCGCAACGGTGTGGGCCGGACCCGGGGCAACGGCGGGATGGCGAGACAACAACTTCCGGAGCGGCTACGCCGCTGTGGACAAGCGCCGAGTTGTTCAAGCGCCATCCCCAGGCTTGTGCACAGGCCCGTCCTCAAGACCGGATCGTCCGTCAGGACGAAAAAAAGCCCCGCGACAGCGGGGCGCTGGCGACGATGCCGGGTTCAACGGCTCAAGGCTTGTCCGGCCAGATCGACCGCAGCAGCTGCGCCAGGCGCGCGCCGCCCTTGATGACGTTCTCTCGGGTCTGTTCCAGGCTGCGGGCTTCATAACCGGCCGGCGGTGTGCCCATCCAGCGGGGGCCGCGCAAGCTCTGCTGACGGGCGCCGAAACTCATGCCCTCGAAAGCCTCCCTCGCGCCGAGCAGCGATTCACTCGCCCACAGCACCGGCCAGTCGTCCGGATTCCCGGTGGTCGGCGGCACGGCCTTGGCGAGCGCCGGCATCGCGGCCAGTTGCTCGGCGCTCAGGCGCCCCGGCAGGCCGTCCCAGTAGCTGTGCAGGTTGCCGCCCGGCGTGCCGTCCGGACGCGGCATCGTGATCGCATTGCCGCCGACCGTGTGCGTCAGCGCATCCGCGCCCTGCCGGTCCGGGTCATAGGGCTTGCCGTCGGCGTCCAGGTAGAGCGAGCCCATGTGCAGCGGCTGATGCATGTCGCCCAGCGCGTGAACCACCAGCGCCAGCGCCTCGCGCTCGTTGAAGTCCATCGGCGGCGTCTGCCGGCCGGTCCTGAGCACGAGGATCGCGGCCTTCAGCGCCGGCACGATGTCGTGGTAGCTGGTCCCGATCGCGCCCGGCACATAACGGCCTCGCTGGATCGCGACGTTGGCGTAGTGGTACTGCTTGTTGCAGGACTCCTCGCCCGGCTTGGGTCCGCATTGTTCGAAATTGCGCTTCACGTAGTCACGCATCCGGGCCTCTTCCTCGGCGTTGTTCTCGAAGACCGCGCACTCGGGAAAGCGGCCGGTCACGGCGTACTTGAAGTCGTTGCCCGTGTCGATGCCCTTCACGCAGTCGTCCCAGACGGCGATGTCGCGCAGCGAGACCGGTCCGAGGATGCGCTGGACCTCGGCTTCGGCGCGATGGCCCTTGATCAGCTGGGCGGCGATGTCGCCGACCGCGTTGTGACCGACGGCGCCGAAGCCGAAGGCGGGGCCGCAGCAGGCGGCGAGCAGCGACAGCGCGGCGATGCCGCGTGCGAAGGAAGTGGTCATGACAGGAACCCGTGTCGGACGATGCGCCGGCGGTGCGCCGGCAAGGGATCGCGGATTGTGCATGGCGCCTCGTGACAGGCAGCGGCGGGGATCCCCGGGGGGCCGGCTTATGCGCCGGCCGCATGTCCATGGGCAAAGCGCTTCGTTCGGCAAATGAAGGGCGCTGCCTAAGCTGATCGTCACCTTCTCAGGAGCCCCTCGCATGACCATCACCGCCATCAATGTCCGCAACCAGTTCCGCGGCACCATCAAGGAGATCGTCGAAGGACCGGTCGTGTCCGAGGTCGACGTGCAGACCGCCGGTGGACTGATCGTCACCTCGGTGATCACGACGCGCTCGGTCAAGGAACTCCAGCTGACGGTCGGCAAGGAAGTCGTCGCGCTGGTGAAGTCCACCGAGGTGTCGATCGCGACCCTCTGACGCGCCGACCCCGCAGGAGACCGCCATGGCGCTCTACCCTCACCGCTCCGCGCAGCACAACGGCAGCGCCGAGCCGCGGCTGCTGATCATCCCCGGCCTGCACGACAGCGGGCCGGCGCACTGGCAGAGCTGGCTCGAGCAGCAGTACCGCGATGCCCACCGGGTGCGGCAGCGGGACTTCAGCCAGCCCGACCTGGAGCGCTGGTCGGACCGCATCCACGCGCGGATCGACAGCGCCGGCCCCGGCGAATGGATCGCCGTGGCGCACAGCTTCGGCTGCCTGGCGCTGGCGCATCACCTGCAGCGCCATCCCGATTCGCCGGTGCGCGAGGCGCTGCTGGTCGCCCCCGCCGAGCCCGACAAGTTCGGCCTGGCGGAGAGCCTGCCGCACCAGCGGCTGGGCCGGCCGACGGCGCTGATCGCGAGCCAGAACGACCCCTGGATGAGCGCTTCCAGCGCGCTGCGCTGGGCGACGCGCTGGGGCAGCAGCTACAGCAACATCGGTCTGGTGGGCCACATCAACAGCGAATCGGGCTTCGGCCCCTTCCCGCTGGCCAAGCGCTGGGTCGAGGCCGCCCGGGCCCGCGCCGCACGCGAGCGCCGACCGGCGCGGGCCAGCATCCTGGAGTGGTCGTTCTCGGTCTGATCGGGAGGCCAGCTTCAAACGAGGCTTGAAATAGGTTCAACGGTTGACCCGTTCATTGAAAGTCGGCCCGGCGGAACACTGCGTCCCGTCTCCACCGATCGTCTGAACGAGGACTCCATGAACCGCCATCCTTCGAAGCCATCCGCCCGCTCCCATTCGATCCATCGCGCCGCGCTCGCGCTGGCCGGCGCGCTGACTTTTGCGCTCGCTGCCGTCCCCGCCCTGTCTGCCCACGCGGCGACCCCCGGCGAGCTCGAAGTCGTCGCCGAACTCCCGATCCGTCCCGGCAACGTGGCGCCCGGGCCCGCCGGCCGGCTGTTCGCCACCGTGCATCCGCTGGGCGCGCCCGCCGCGGCGCAGTTGATCGAGATCACCGGCCGGGACAGCTTCAAGCCCTGGCCGTCCACCGAGCTCCAGCGTGGCACGTCGACCGCCAGCGACGATCGCATCGACACGCCGCTGGGCATCATCGGCGACGGCCTCGGCCGCATCTGGATCGTCGACATGGGCCTGAACCTCGGAAAGACCCGGCTCTGGGCCTTCGAGGCCGAATCGGGCCGACAGGTCCAGCGCATCGAGCTGCCGCCGGAGATCGCGCCCAAAGGCAGCTTCGTGCAGGACCTGGTCGTCGACGACCGCGCGGGCTGGGTCTATCTGGCCGACATCGCCAACCCGGGCCTGATCGCCGTCGAGATCACGACCGGTCGAGCCCGTCGTTTCGGCGGTCACGCCGCGCTGCAGGCCGAGCCGCAGGCGCGGATGATCATCGGCGGACGGCCGATTCAGTTCCAGGGCAAGCCGGCGAATGTCGCGGTCAATCCGATCACGCTCTCGGCCGATCGCGAGACGCTGTTCTTCGGCGCGATGAACGGTCGCAGCTGGTACTCGGTGCCGGCGCGGCTGCTGCGCACCGGCGTCCCGGACGCCGAGACCGCCGCCGCGATCCGCCGCGTCGGCCCGAAACCGGTCTCCGACGGTGCCGCGACCGACGCGAGCGGACGCCACTTCTTCACCAACGTCAACGAGGGCGGCATCGACCGCCTCGGTACCGACGGCAAGCTCGTCCCGCTGGTGCGCGACGCACGGCTGGACTGGCCCGACAGCGTCCATGTGGGCGACTCGTCCTGGCTCTACATCTCGGTGAACCAGCTGTACAAGACGCCGGCCTTCACCGGCGGGCGGGACGAAGGCAAGCCGCCCTACCGGATCATGCGGGTGTGGTCGGGCGACGCGACGCGCTGATCCGCGCGCCAAGACCCCGCACCGACACCCCGCGCTGAGGTCCCGAGGAATCCCTGTCAGGGGCGAGGAGTCTCGCGCCGGACACGATCCAGGGCTATGGTCCGTCTCCCATTCGTGCACGAATCCAGGAGACACCCATGCCCTTCACCCTCCGCCTGCACCGCGTCCTGAAGGCGCCGCCGGAACGCGTCTATCGCGCGTTCACCGACCCGGCGGCGATGTGCAAATGGCTGCCGCCGCATGGCTTTACCGGCACCATGCACCACATGGAGCCGAAGGTCGGCGGCAGCTGGCGCATGTCCTTCACCAACCTCTCGGCCGGAGCGACCCACACCTTTGGCGGGAACTACCTGGAGCTGCAGCCCGGCAAGCGGCTCCGCTACACCAGCAAGTTCGACGACACCAATCTGCCGGGGGAAATGACCACCACGGTGGAGCTGTCGCAGGTCTTCTGCGGGACCGAGATGCAGATCACCCAGGAAGGCATTCCGGACGTGATCCCGTCGCAGGCCTGCCATCTGGGATGGCAGGAGTCGCTGGCACTGCTCACCCAGTTGGTCGAGCCGGACATTCCGAACGGTTGATTCCGAACGGCTGATCGGTGGCTCGATCGGGCGGCGCCGATAGGGGCCGCCCTGTTTTGCCCGTCTTGCCTGTTTTTTCTAACCCTCTGATTTTTGGAGCGTCTGCGCAGCCCGGCGTCAGGTTGCGGCTGTCAGGGCTTGTCAGGCTCTCCTCGTTTTTTTGCGCCGTCGCCCAGGGGCCTCTCCTGCGTTTCGCCAAGCGCGGGCTCTCCACAGGGCATGGGGGATCCCTCCTGGACCCCCAAGCCCTGTTCCGGCCCCAGCCACGCTCGTGGTCCGCGGTCGTGGTCGAGAGGATGACTCGGGGCGTCACGGATCGAGCGAATCCAGGATCACGGGGACACCGGATTCTTCGAATCCAGGGAGTAAGGAAACAAGGAAGCCGACGCCTTGTGAGGGTCGGCCCCATTCCCTAGCATCGCGCCCATGCGTCTTTTCCGACTCGCCATCGCGCCAGCATTCGCAGCGATCACCCTCGCGACTTTCACGAGCGCGTCGCTCGCTGCGCCACCCTCGGATCGCGCCGCCACCGATGAAGTCCAGGTCCGGTTGATCAGCGACAGCACCCAGGTCGCGCCCGGCCAGACCCTGCTGCTGGCGCTCGAGCAGAAGATCGCACCCCACTGGCACACCTACTGGAAAAACCCCGGCGACTCCGGCCAGCCCACCAGCATCGAATGGAAGCTGCCCCAGGGCGCCACCGCCAGCGACATCCTCTGGCCCGCCCCCAAGCGCTTCGACGTCGGGCCCATCACCAACTACGGCTACGAAGACCGGGTGGTCCTCCTGACCGAGATCCGCTTGCCGCAAGGCCTGCCCCCCGGCTCCACCGCGACGATCGGCGCCGACGCCACCTGGCTGGTCTGCCGCGAGGAATGCATTCCGCAACAGGCGACGCTGTCGCTCTCCCTGCCGGTGGGGACCGGCCCCAAGCCCTCGCCCGAGAAAGGCTCGCTCGTCGCTGCACGTGCCGCGCTTCCTGGCCCGGCGCCCTTTGCCGCCGCCGCGCGGCTCGAAGGCCGGGACCTGATCGTGAGCTGGCCGGCCGCGGGTGCGGGCGGCGCCTCAGCCAGAGAGGTCCGTCAGGCGCTGTTCCTGCCGGAGGCCTGGGGACGCATCCAGCATGCGGCGAAGCCCCAACTGGATCGCGACGGCCAGCAGTGGCGGCTGCGCATGCCGGTCGGCGACGAGCCGGCCTCAGCCGGCAAGCCGCTGGACGGCTTGCTGCTGATCGACGGCCAGGCCTGGGCGGTCAGCCTGCCTGTCTCTGGCAGCCTGGACGCGGGCGGCGGGACCGCGCCGGCCAATACGGCCAGTACCGCGAAGTCGCCCGCCGCGACAACGACGACGACCCCAGGCGCCGCCACTGGTGCGACTGGTGCCGTTGAGGCCGATGGTCTCGGCCTGTGGGCCGCGATGGGTCTGGCGCTGATCGGCGGCCTGATCCTCAACCTGATGCCGTGCGTGTTTCCGGTGCTGGCCATCAAGGCGTTGGGCTTTCTGCACGGCAGTGCTTCGACGCATCGCCGCCAGGGGCTGGCGTATACCGCCGGCGTGCTGGTCGCGTTCGCCGCGCTCGGCGCGATGCTGCTGGCACTACGCGGCGCCGGCACGGGCGTGGGCTGGGGCTTCCAGTTCCAGTCACCGCTGTTCGTGCTGCTGCTCGCGTGGCTGATGTTCGTGCTCGGCCTGTCGCTGGCGGGGCTGCTGTCGATCGGCGCTGGTTTCGCCGGCGTCGGACAAGGCCTCGCGGAGAAGCCGGGTTTCACCGGCAGCTTCTTCACCGGCGTGCTGGCAACCGTCGTCGCGACGCCGTGCACCGCGCCCTTCATGGGCGCGGCCATGGCCTATGCGCTGGCGCAGCCGGCCGTGGAGCTGATGGCGGTGTTCCTCGCGCTCGGCCTGGGGCTCGCGCTGCCCTACCTCGCGCTGGCCTGGTGGCCGGCGCTGCAGCGCCGCATGCCTCGGCCTGGGCCGTGGATGGACCTGCTCAAGCAGGCGCTCGCCTTCCCGATGTTTGCCGCCGCGATCTGGTTGGTGTGGGTGATCGCGCAGCAGGCCGGACCGATGGGCGTGCTGGTGGCGCTGGCCGGCATGGGTCTGCTGGCGCTGGCCGCGTGGATCCGCACGGTGAGCCGTCACGCGACGCCGCGCTGGCAGTGGACGGGCGCGGGCGCCGCCTTGGCTGCCGTCGTCGCCGCGGCGGCGCTGGTGCCGACGCTCGGCACGGTGGCCGGCGAGGACGTCGCACGCGCCGGCGGCTCGGGCAGCACGAGCGGTCCGTCGGCGAGCGCCGATCACGAGCCGTATTCGCCGGAACGCCTGGCCCAGTTGCGCGCGCAGGGCAAGCCGGTGTTCGTGAACCTGACCGCGTCGTGGTGCATCACCTGCCTGGTCAACGAGCGCGTGGCCCTGTCCACCGACGAGGTGCGCGAGGCCTTCGTGCGTGAAGGCGTGACCTACCTGAAGGGCGACTGGACGCGCCAGGATCCACGCATCACCGAGCTGCTGAAGCAGCACGATCGCAGCGGCGTGCCGCTCTACCTGTTCTATCCGGCCGGCACGGGCAGCGACGCCCAGGTGCTGCCGCAACTGCTCACGCCGGGCATCGTCACCACCGCGCTGCGCGGCGGTGCCGCCTGAGCGCGCTTCCCCGAACGATCCCCCGGACCGTCCCCATCGCCCCCGGTTTCGATTTCATCCCTGGAGACTGCAACATGACCCGCTCGATGACCTCCAAGACCTCCTTCCTGCGTGGCCTGCTGTCGCGCCGCACCGTGCTGGCCGGCGCCGTGACGACGGTGCTGCTGGCCACCGGCGGCCTGGCCCGCGCCCAGGCCCAGCTGGACCAGCCCGCGCCCGCGTTCACCGCGACGACGGCCGAAGGCAAGACCGTCTCGCTCGACAGCTACAAGGGCAAGACCGTCGTGCTGGAGTGGACCAACCACGATTGCCCCTTCGTGAAGAAGCACTACGGCAGCGGCAACATTCCGGCGCTGCAGAAGGAGGCGACGGCGCAAGGCGTCGTGTGGCTGCAGGTGATCTCGTCGGCGCCGGGCCAGCAGGGCCATGTGGACGGGCCGACCGCGCTCAAGCTGAACAAGGACCGCGGCGCCGCGCCGACGCAGGTGCTGCTGGACCCGAGCGGCCAGATCGGCAAGAGCTACGGCGCGCAGACCTCGCCCCACCTGTTCATCGTCAACCCGCAGGGCGTGCTGGTCTACAAGGGCGGCATCGACAGCATCGCCACCGCCAAGGTCGACGACATCCCCAAGGCGGATCCCTACGTGAAGACCGCGCTGGGCGAGCTGGCCGCCGGCAAGAAGATCACGCACGCCAGCACCAAGCCCTACGGCTGCTCGATCAAGTACGGCAGCTGACGCCGCGCCGCGCGCCGATCTGTCGCTTTCTTCCGCTTCCGGCCGCATTCGTCGCGGTACTGGCGTCGCCGCGACGCGGTGCCGGGCTGGTCTCCCGTTACAGTCCGTCGACAACCGAGAGCGGACGGGATGACGGACAGACGAGCGTGGGAGGCGGCCGATCCAGAGGCCTGGCAGGCGGAGCGGACGATCCATCAGGGTCGGCGGAGCGAGGTCCTCCAGGTCGGCGACGGCCGGGGCGGGCGAGCGCTGCTCAAGCGCCTGCGCGACGCCCGGCCGGACGCGGCCGCCATCGCCCGGCTGCGCCGCGAATACGAGCTGGCCCAGCGCCTGGATCCCGCCTTCGTGCTGCGACCGCGCGCACTGGTCGAGCATGACCAGCGTCCCGCGCTGCTGCTGCCCGAACTGGAAGGCGAGACGCTGCGGCAGCGCCTGCGGCGCGGCACGCTGGACAACGACGCGCTGATCCGGATCGCGCTGGATCTGGTGGAGGCGCTGCAGCACCTGCATGGCCAGGGGCTGATCCATCGCAACCTCGGTCCGGGCCAGGTGCTGCTGCTGCCCGGCGCGGGCCGCGAGGCCGGCCGGACGCTGATCGCGGACCTCGGCTTGGCCGCCGAGATCGAGCGCGAACGGCCGCTGGTCCAGCGCGCCGAGCTGATCGAGGCTTCGCTGGCGACGCTGGCGCCCGAGTTGACCGGCCGGATGAGCCGCGATGTCGACTACCGCGCGGACTTCTACAGCCTCGGCGCCACGCTGCTGGAGGCGCTGACCGGCGCGCCGCCCTTCAGCGTCGACGATCCGGCGCGGGCGGTGCATGCGCACCTGGCGCTCGCCGCGCCGATGGCGACCAGCCGCAATCACCAGGTCTTCGCGCCGCTGGCGCAGGTCGTCGCCCACTGCCTGCACAAGGAGCCGGAAAGCCGCTACCAGAGCCATCAGGCCCTGCGCCAGGACCTGCAGCTCTGCCAGGCGGCGCTGGCTCAGGGCCGCGACCTGCCCGGCTTCGAACCCGGCCATGGCGATGCCGCC
This sequence comes from Roseateles sp. 22389, assembly GCF_052044995.1. Taxonomy (NCBI): domain Bacteria; kingdom Pseudomonadati; phylum Pseudomonadota; class Betaproteobacteria; order Burkholderiales; family Sphaerotilaceae; genus Roseateles; species Roseateles sp. 22389. The sequence continues at coordinate 294,069 of NZ_JBQEOF010000005.1, read as the reverse complement.
GTGCGCTTCCAGCCCAGTGGCCGGCTCTACGGTCGCGAGTCGGCGCAGGCGCAGCTCGGGCAGGCCTTCGACGAGGCCGCGTCGGGCCTGGCCGGCGGGCCGGGGCTGGTGGCCGTGGCAGGCTTCTCCGGCATCGGCAAGACCGCGCTGGTGCTGGCCGCGCAGCGCAGCCTGCTGGCTCAGCGCGGCCACTTCGCCGCCGCCAAGTTCAACCAGTACGGCCAGGACCGGCCCTACGGTCCGCTGCTGCACCTGCTGCAGCAGCGCGCGGCGCAGGTGCTGTCGCTGCCCGCTGAACATCAATCGAGCTGGCGCGACCGCCTGCGGGAGCGCCTGGGCGCGAATGCCGCGCTGCTCGCGCAGGCGCTGCCGGAGATGGCGCCGCTGCTGACGCCGGACGCGCCGCTGGTGCCGGTGGGCCCGGCGGAGGCGGAGAACCGCTTCCTGCGCAGCATCAGCCAGGGTTTCGCGGCGCTCGCGCGCGAGGGCGAGCCGCAGACGCTGTTCCTCGATGACTGGCAATGGGCCGATCGCGCGTCGCGCCGGCTGCTGCGCGAATGCCTGAACGACGCGACGCTGCGCCACACGCTGTTCGTCATCGCCTACCGGGACAACGAGACTCCGCCCGGCCATCCGATCGCGCAGGAGCTGACGGAACTCCGCCAGCAGCTCGGCGAGCGCTTCACGCCCTTGCGCGTCGGACCGCTGGGCCTGGACGACACGCGGCGCCTGCTCGCGGACAGCCTGCGTCGCGATCCCGAGGTCGAGGATGCCGGCCTGGATGAACTCGCGCGCCTGTGCCAGACCCGCACCGCCGGCAATCCGTTCTTCCTGCGCCGCCTGCTCGAGGACCTGGTGCGGCGCGGCCTGATCCACTACGACGCCGCGACGCAGCGCTGGGACCATGCGCTCGAACGCATCGCGGCGACGCGCACGGCGGACAACGTCGTCGCGCTGATGCTGCAGCAGCTCGAGCGCCTGCCCGATGCGACGCGCCAGGCGCTGAGCGTGGCGGCGCTGCTGGGCGCGAACTTCGGCCTGGACGGCCTGGCCACCGCGCTGGACGTGCCCGCCGACGCCCTGGCCACCGACCTGCTGCCGGCGCTGCAGGCGCAGCTGCTGGTGCCCGCCAGCGCGCTGTACCGCTACGCCCCGCAGCTGCAGGGACAGGCCAGCGAGGGCGTGCGCTACGCCTTCGCCCATGACCGCGTGCAGGAGGCGGCGCTGCAGCGCATCGCGGCCGACCAGCGGCCGGCGCTGCAACTGCGCATCGGCCGGCTGCTGCGCGACAGCCACCTCGCCGCCCATGCCGAGCTGCCGCTGCCCTACACGGTCCTGCATCACCTGAATGCGTCGCGCCTGCTGCTGTGCGAGCCGGCGCACGAAGCGGAGCGCCAGGCGCTGGCCGCGTTCAACGCGCAGGCCTCGTTCCAGGCGATGGACGCCGCGGCCTTCGAGCCCGCCGCCGACTACGCGGAGCTCGCACTCGAACTGGCGCCCCTGGCGCCGCAGCGCGCCGCCTGGCTGCATCACGCGGCGCGCATGGCCTACCTCGCGGGCCGGCCGTCGCGGATGGATGCGCTGCTCGAATCGGCGCTCGCCGATGCCGTCGACAACGCGCAGCGAGCGCGGCTGCTGGAAGTCCGCATGGAGGCCTTCTACGCGCAGGGGCGGCTGGCCGAGACCGTCGACCTGGGACTGGAGCTGTTCCTGCTGCTGGGCGCGGAGCTGCCGCGCGCCGCCGGGCCCGACCCGATGGCGCAGGTCATGGAATTGCTGGCCGGATTGCAGCGCGAGATCGCTGCGATCGGGCTGGACACGCTGGCCGCGCGCGCGCCGATGCGCGACGAGCAGCGCCTGCTGCTGATCTCGATCGCCGCCAAGATGACCGCCGCCGCCTACATCGTGCGGCCCGCGCTGCTGCCCTTGCTGACGCTGTTCCAGGTCCGCCTGATGGTGGACCACGGCCATGTGCCGCAGGCGCTGTCGGCGTATTCGGTGCTCGGGCTGATGTGCGCGGAGTTCCTTGGCGACTACCGCTTCGCGCATGACCTGGGCCGCATGTCGACCGAGCTGGTGAGCCGGCACGGCTGGATGCAGGTCTACGCGCATGCGGGCTTCTCCTTCCATGCCTTCCTCAGCCACTGGGTGCAGGGCCTGCGCGTGAGCATGGACGGCCTGATGCAGACGCATCGCAACGGGCTGGAATTCGGCAACCTGCGCCATGCGGGCCTGGGCCTGTACGTGCACGACGCGCATGCCTTCCTGGCCGGCATGCCGCTGCCGGCGCTGGAGGAGCAGCTGGTGACGCACGGCCGGCGCCTGCGCGCGATGCGCCAGCCGGTCGCGGCGGACTACGAGGACGCGCTGCTCGCGCTGGTGCGGACGCTGCAGCAGCCGCGGCTGCCCGAGGACGGCTTCGACGGCCTGGAGGCGTTCGCGCGTACCTATGGCGAGCGTCAGGACCAGACCGGGCTGATGTTCCTGCACGGCTGGCAGGCGGTGCTGCACTTCGTGGCGGACCGGCCGGAGCCCGCGCTGCGGCTGGCGCTCGAGGCCCGCGGCCTGTTCGCGGCCGGCCGCGGCATGCACGCGCAGTCGCTGCTGCTGTTCATCGCGGCCTGGGCGGCGCAGCGCGTCGCGCTGGCCGGCGGGACGCGCGACCAGGCGCTCGAGGACGACGCGCTGCGGCGCCTGCAGCGCTGGCAGGACGCGGGACCGGGACACCTGGCCGATCGCGTGGCGCTGCTGCGGGCGCAGCAGGCGATGCTGGCGGGCGAACCGGACGAGCAGATCGCCGCGGCCCTGGACCGGGCGCTGGCAGCGGCGGAGGGGCCGCAAGGCACGCCGCTCGATGTCGCGGCCGTGCTGCGCGCGCAGGTCGACTGGTGGCGCGAGCGCGATCCAGCGCAGGCCGACCGGGCGCGTCAGCGCCTGCAGCTGGCGTGGAAGGACTGGGGCGTGATCGCGCTCGCTGGCGAGGCACTGGCGCTCGCGCCCCTGTCCGATGCGCCGGGCCGGTCGGCCGGTGCCGCCACCGAGGGCACGGAGATCCGCGCCGATGCCGCCGACCTCAGCACGCTGACCAAGGCGGTGCAGGCTATCAGCAGCCAGCCGGACCTGCCGCGCCTGCTGCGCCGCCTGCTGGAGGTCGTCGCCGAGAACGCCGGCGCCCAGCGCGCGGCGATCGTGCTGGCCAGCGGCACGGCGGGCGCGTCGCGCTGGGTGCTGCAGGCCGAGGCGACCCTGGGCGAGCAGCCGCGGCTGCACCTGTTGGAACAGTTGCCGCTGGAACGCGCCGGCGCGCAGCTGCCGCTGGCGCTCATGGGTCGGGTGCTCGGCGACGGGCGACGCGAGCTGATCGTCGACGCGCGGGGCCTGGCGACGATGGAGGACTACTTCCAGCGCCATGCCGCGCCGCCGCGTTCGGTGCTGGCGCTGCCGCTGCTCAAGCAGGGGCAGACGGTGGGCGCGCTCTACCTGGAGAACGCGGCCGCGGCCGGCGTGTTCACCGAGGCGCGGGTGAGTTTCCTGGAGCTGCTCTGCGCCAACGTGGTGAACGCGGTGGACAACGCGCGACTGGTGGCGGAGCTGCAGGAGCTCAACGCCAGCCTGGAGCGCCGCGTGACGCAGCGCACCCGCGAGCTCGCCGACAGCGAGGAGCGCCTGCGCGCCGTGCTGGACCACGCGCCGATCCCGATGGTGGTGACGCGCGAGCGCGATGCGCTGATCGTGTATGCGAATGGCCCGTCGGCTGTGATCGCGGGACGGACGCTGGATGAGCTCGTCGGCAAGCCGGCGATCAGCTTCTACCGCGACCCGGGCGATCGCGAGCGCATGCAGCTCAAGTTCAAGGAGGAAGGCCGTCTGCAGGGCGAGGAGGTCTGCCTGCTCGCGGCCGACGGCGGCGAGCTGTGGATGCTGCTGTCGATGGTGCCGGTCGTGTACGACGGCGAGCCCTCGGTGCTCAGCACGCTGGTCGACTTCACCGACCGCAAGCGGCTGGAGCTCGAGCTGCAGCGGCTGGCGACGACCGATGCGCTGACCGGCGCGGCCAACCGGCGCTGCTTCCTGGACCACGCGGAGGCGGAGGTGGCGCGCAGCCGGCGCTACGGGCTGGAGATGGCGCTGGTGATGATGGACGTCGACCACTTCAAGCGCATCAACGACACGCTGGGCCACGCGCGCGGCGACGCGGCGCTGTGCCGCCTGGTGCAGCTGTGCGCGCAGGTCGTGCGCAAGCAGGACCTGCTGGGACGGCTCGGCGGGGAGGAGTTCGCGCTGCTGCTGCCGCAGACCTCGCTGGAGCATGCGATGCAGTTGGTCGAGCGGCTGCGCCATCACATCGAGACCAGCGGCATGGCCCTGCAGCCGGGCCTGCCGCCGGCGTCGCTGACGGCGAGCTTCGGCGTGACGGCCCTTCGCCCCGAGGACCTGCGGGTGGATGAGCTGCTTGGCCGCGCCGATCAAGCGCTGTATCGCGCGAAGGACGGCGGACGCAACCGCGTCGAGCACCAGGCCTGATGGGCGGCGTCAGGGATCGATGCGAGAGGGCTTGGCGCGTTCGCGATAGAACGCGTCGAAGCGGGCCGCGTAGTGGGCCTTGGTTTCCGGCGTGAGCCAATGCATCAGGCCCTTGCGCAGGCTGGCGGCGCCTTCGGGACGTCCATAGGCCTTGTCGATGCCCCGGATCGCGGCCAGGCCCCAAGGGGTGCGGGGACAGGCGATGCCCGCCATCACCAGCTCGCTGGCGCCCTGGATGGGGACGCTGACGAGGTCCGCCGGATGTCCGGCCATGACCAGCGCCATGTCGAGTTCGACTGAATAGTCCGCGCGCCCGAGGCTGATCATCTGCAGCAGGCGCGCGCCGAAGTCCTTGGGCGAGTACAGCGAGACGGCGCTGTCGGCCGGCCGTGCGGCGAGTGCGTCGTCGAGCACCGGCCCATAGCTGCGGCCGTCGATCAGCGCGCCCCGCATCGAGGTGTCGGCGAGCAGGCGCGGCAGCACCACCTCGCCGGCGCCGTTGCGCGGCAGTCGCTTGAGCAGCTCGCGTCGCACGATCAGTTGCGGTGGCGGCGTGAGCTGCGTGTTGATGAAGTAGGCGGCCCGCTCACGCTCCGGCGTGCGGACCACGTTGGCGCGGCACACCTCGTCGCCGTTCTCGATCATCTGCCAGCTGCGCTTGGCGTTGGCGAAGACGATCTCGTGCCGGACGCCGGGCCAGCGCCTGTCGAGGTAGGTGATCACGTGGCCGGTGACGCCACTCGCGCTCGCCCCGGTCATCTGCGGCGCGTGGTCGGAGGCGAGCCAGGTGATCTTGGCGACCACTGGCGGCGCGACCGCCGCCACCGCCACGGCATCCCCCTGCGCGTGCGCGGACGCCCCGCCCAAGAGCGAGGCGGCCAACGGAAGCGACGCGACGAGACGGCCGCAGTTCGAGGCAAGGGGGTTCACGGCGGGCAGCATACGGGGATCACCCGCGGCGCTCGTCCGCCATCCCCCACGCCGGAGCCGCGGAGCGGTAGTTGGTCACTCCCGGCGTGTCTTCGAGCGCGGAGCGTCAGGCCGGCCCTCCGGCCAATCAACGAGGCAAGGTCCAGGTCTGGGCGTCTGGGCGCAATGCTTCCTGAACTCAGGTTCGTGGCCCGCGTGGGTTGTTCGGACGCGAAAAGATTCGGGCGTGGTCGTTGTTCGGGTTTTGCGGATCGCCCATCAGCTCGGTCGGATAGTGCCCCACGTCGAATGGGCCACGGTGTGCCGGAGTCGCCGAGCCATTGTCCAGATGACGGGCACGCGAACGGGCGTGGTTTGAGCCCTGTACGGTCTGCGCTCCGTTCCTGCGCTCGCCTTGGTCGGCTGCCGGGGAGCGCCGGTCTGCGGTCTGTGTTGAAGGGCTCGGGTTGTTCGACAGTACCGGCGGGTTCGCGGTCACAAGGGTCAGCAGACTGCTGGCCAGCTGTTCCGGGTTGTCGTGCCACCGTTGTGCCGCCTGCCGCACGCCTGCATGCAATGACGAGAAAGGCTGCGTCACGATGTCCCGCAGATGGCCGGCCACATCGCGCCGGTTTTGCTCGGTGGCCTGCGGCATGCCTGTGCCGCGCGCGACCAGCACGACGGCATCACCAATGACTTCTGCGCTCGGCAACGTCGGCGGCTGAGCCGATGAGGTCGCTCGCAAGGACAACACCGGTTCCTTCCTGGTCACAAGACGCAGCAGGTTGAGCACCAACTGCTCGGGGTCGCCGTTCGCTCGGGCCGCGGCCTTTGCCACTTGCGCATTCAGACCGACGGGCGGGGGGGGAGGCGAGTGGATGTCCTGCAGATGATCGACCAGGTTTTGCGTGTTGCGGCCCGCCACGGCCGTCAAGTCGATGTCGTGCATGCCGGTGAGCATGTCCATGGCGTCATGCAACATCGCTGTGCGACGGTCGGCATTGGCCTGGACGTTCGGGCTGGGCATGTTTGTATGGCTGGGGCGGTTGGTCGCCCGATCAGGCTGATTTGCGGGGGCCGAGGCCAACAACTGATCGCCAGGACGTGTTTCGGATCTCTGGCTTCGCGGCAATACCGGCGAGTCTGACGTCACCAACGCCAACAGGTTGCGCACCAGTTGTTCCGCGCTGCCGCTGCCTCGCTGCGCAGCTTCGACGACCCGTGGGTCGAGGCGAGATGCGGGCAGCATGGCGATCTGGTGGACGTGATTGGTCACGTGGAGCACCTCTCGATGGCTCATGCCTGTGATGTTGGAGCGGTCTGTCCCACCCAATAGGCGCAACGCGCCTTCCATCACTTCACGGTTTGGCATGCGCCCAGGGCCAGCCACGGTCGCGCCAGCTGCCGCCCCAGCGTGGCGTGCTGCATCGCTGCGTGGCGTGGGATTGCCGATCTGCACTCGATGCCTGCGTCCATCTTCAGCCGTGGCCGCAGCCTGATGGCGCCGCCCGGTCGGAATACCGTAAGGCGATGCTGGCGCGTTCTGCGAGGCTCGTGCCTCGGGAGCCGTCTCTTGGCGTTGCGCTGGCGAGCTACTGGATTCCGCAGAGGGCGTGCGATTCGTCCGGAAGAGATTGCGAAGATTGTTGATGGTCATCTGTACTGCCAGGTGTGCCGGCGGTCGGCGCCGGTGTCGAAGACGTTCCACAGACCTTATGTGCGGTCTCGGCATCGAACCTTGCCGGCGCGAAAACTCCTTCAACGATGCGAAGGCGCGGGCGCCGCAGCGATGACGCGGCGCTCCGGAGTCTCCCGCTAGCAAGGGCCGTTCCCCATTCACGAATGTTCATGGGGTAGCTACGAGAACGTCAGGACAAAAAAAGCCCCACCGGCCATCGCCAGCGGGGCTGCTCGCACAGAGCGAACGGTCTGATTGCCTGTGACGCCGCTTGCGCGGCGCCCGAGACCGACCGAGGAGACAAACAGGTGTTCTTGCTCGAGGCGCCGGATCAGCGCTTCTCGTTGATCTGGTCGAAGACGCCGCCGTCGTCGAAGTGGGTCTTCTGGGCATTGCGCCAGCCGCCGAAGACCTCGTCGATCGTCACCAGCTTCACCGGCGCGAACTGCTTGGCGTACTTGGCGGCGACCTTCGGGTCACGCGGACGGTAGTAGTTCTTCGCGGCGATCTCCTGGCCCTCCGGCGAGTACAGGTACTCCAGGTAGGCCTGCGCCACCTTGCGCGTGCCCTTCTTGTCCACCGTCTTGTCCACCACCGACACCGGCGGCTCCGCCAGGATGGACAGGCTGGGCGTGACGATCTGGAACTTGTCCGGCCCCAGCTCCTTCACCGCCAGGTAGGCCTCGTTCTCCCAGGCGATCAGCACGTCGCCGATGCCGCGCTCGACGAAGGTCGTCGTCGAGCCGCGCGCGCCGGAATCCAGCACCTTGGTGTTGGCATAGATCCGCTTGACGAAGGCCTTGGCCGATTCGGCGTTGCCGCCCGGCTGCTTCAGCGCATAGGCCCAGGCCGCCAGGTAGTTCCAGCGCGCGCCACCCGAGGTCTTCGGATTGGGCGTGATCACGTCGATGCCGCCACGCGCCAGGTCCGGCCAGTCGTTGATGTGCTTCGGATTGCCCTTGCGCACCAGGAAGACGATCGTCGAGGTGTACGGCGACGCGTTGCTCGGCAGGCGCTTCTGCCAGTCGGCGGGCAGCAGCTTGCCGTGGTCGTGCAGCGCGTCGATGTCGTAGGCCAGCGCCAGCGTCACCACGTCGGCGTCCAGGCCGTCGATGACCGAGCGCGCCTGCTTGCCCGAGCCGCCGTGCGAGTTCTTCACCGTCACGGTCTCGCCGGTCTTGGCCTTCCAGTACTTGGCGAACGCGGCGTTGAAGTCCTGGTACAGCTCGCGCGTCGGGTCGTAGGAGACATTGAGCAGCGTGACCGCGCCCTGCGCATGGGCCTGGGGCATCAGCGCGGCGCCCCCCAGCAGAGCGGCGGTGGCAAGCAGCGAGACGGTGCGTCGGAGTGCGTTCACGGGAGTCTTCTCTTCACGGGGGGTTGAGGGGAGCGCCCAATGTAGGCAAGCGCACCGGCCAAGGGAACGAAGAAGATCTGCTTTGCTTTGCAGCCTTGCCTGGAAAAAGGGCCGCTCCCTCGTGAGGAGCGGCCCGCCATGCCGGCGCGGGGTCGCGCCAGCCGTCGGATCGACGCGAGGGACCGCCGCGCTCAGCCGCCGAAGCGGTAGTCCAGCTCGATCCAGCCCTGCCGCCCCTGCGGCAGGTAGTAGCCGACCGGGTAGTACGGCCAGGTCGCGCTGGGATCGCGGCGGATGCTGTCGAACAGGTTGTTGACGATGACGCTGACGCGGGTGCGCTTGTCCAGTTGCCAGGCGGTGCTCGCGTTGACGTTCCAGTACGGGCCCAGCCAGCCGTCCTGCGCCTCGCGGGCGATGCGGCCGTTGCGCTGCGCGGCCAGCGTGTGCGTCCAGTCGCCGACCTGCCAGGACAGGCTGGCGTTGAGCTTGCTCGGCCAGTCGCCGAAGTCCGGCGTGCCCACCAGGTTGCGGTTGTCGTCGCCGGCGAACTGCTGGTACTTGAAGCTCTTGACCCGCGTGTACTTCGCATCGGCCGTCCAGCGGCCCCAGGTCGCCGTCGTCCAGCTGTAGCGCGCGCCGATGTCCACGCCCCAGGTCGATTCGTTGGCCGCGTTGATCGGGTTGACGCGGATCTCCGCCACTTCGCCCGGCCGCACGAGCGCATCCAGCGGATTGCGGCGCACGCGCGCCACCGCGTCCTGGCAGGTCGGCGACTGCGCGTCTTTCACGCCGGTGCGGCAGTCCGCCTCGGTGCGCAGCACGCCGTCGGCGCTGAGGTCGGTGACCAGGTCGCGGATGGCGATCTTCCACAGGTCCACCGAGAGATCGAAGGACGCGGCCGGCTGCCACACCGCGCCCAGTCCCCAGGAGCGGCCGCGCTCGGACTTCAGGTCCGACGAGCCGGTGCGCACGTAGTTGAAGCCTGGTGACACGCCGGCGAAATCGCATTGCGACAGCGGCTGGCCGGCCTGCGCGCAGCGGTAGTAGTCGGTCGACGACGAGTAATAGCCCTTGGTCTGCTGCGCGAAGATGTAATTCATGTCCGGCGCGCGGAAGCTGGTGGCGTGCTGCGCGCGCAGCAGCAGCGTGGACAGCGGCCGGAACTCGAGGCCGGCGTTGTAGGTCGTGCTGCCGTCGCTGCGACCGGCGAATTCATAACGGTCATGGCGCGCGGCGACGGTGGCCGTCAGCTGCCGGGTGATCGGCGCGTTCAACTCACCGCCCAGCGCCAGCCGCTCGCGCGTGCCGCGCACCGTCGGCGAGGCGCTGGTGTTGTAGAAGACGCCCTGCCCCAGTCGCGGGTCGGCCTCGTTGCGGAAGCCCTGCGTGCCGGCCTCCGCCACCACCGCGGCCCGCACCGGACCACCGGGCAGCCGGAACCACTCGCCGCTCGCAGAGGCGCTCAGCTGCTGGTTCCAGCTCGCGTTGCGCGTCCAGCTGCGGTCGCTGACGCTGTCGATCTCCTGCGGCGTGAGCGGGCGGAACAGCCGCGCCGGATCGGCCGAGTAGATCGCCACGCCGTCCGCGTCCGTCCCGATGCGCGGGCCGAGCAGCAGGGACTCGATGCCGGCCGTCAGGCGCGGGGTCGTGGTGCGGTTGAGGTAGTAGGAGCTGTTGGCCGCGACCTCGAAGGTCCAGCTGCCGGTGAGCTCCCCGCGCGCGCCGACCGCCACGTTGTGCGTCGCGTCGCGCCACTGGCGGTTGAAGCGGTCCACGCCGCCCAGTTCTTCGGGCGCGAAGCGCCGGGTCCAGATCTCCAGCTGGTTGGTCGCGGCATTGCGGAAATAGCCCTTGCCGGCGGCGTCCGAGGTCCAGCTCGGACCGCGGGTGTTGTTCTCGGTCCGCGCCCAGCCGAACTGGCCTTCCGCGAACAGCTCCAGCCCGCCATCGAGCTGCCAGGTCAGGCCCCCGGCCGCTTGCGCGCTGCGGTTGCCGGTCTGCGTGGTCCAGTAGGTCGGCGAGGCGCGACCGCTGCCGCAGTAGGTGCCGTTCCTGGCTTGATAAGGCGCGACCGAGCCCTCGAAGAGCCCGCTGGCCGCGGCGCAGCCGTCGCTGGGCGTGAGGTAAGCGCCGCCGGTCGCGTTGCGACGGCCGAAGACCACCGTCGGCGCCGCGCCGCTCAGGGTGGTGTCGGCCATGAAGTCGCGCTGCCGGCTCCAGATCGGCTCGCGGCCGCTGAGCTCGAGGCCCCACACGCCCTGCAGCCGGCCGCCGTCGAAGCCGCCGGTGACCTGGGCGCGGGCGTTCTCGCCGCCGCCGCGCTGCGTGCCGCCGGCGCGCAGGTTCACCGAGACGCCCTCGACCCGCTTCTTCAGCACGATGTTGACCACGCCGGCGATCGCGTCCGAGCCGTAGACCGAGGACGCGCCGCCACTGAGCACCTCGATGCGGTCGATCAGCGCGGACGGGATGTTGGCGATGTTGACGAAGTTGACCGAGCCCTCGTAGGCGGTCGGGTAGTCGGCGACGCGTCGGCCGTTGACCAGCACCAGCGTGTGGTTGGGCCCCAGGCCGCGCAGGCTGATCGCATTGGCCGCCGGCGTGAAGGTGTTGCCGAAATCCTCGCCCTGCGTGAAGCCGGTGTTTTCGGTCAGGCCGCTCAGCGCGTCGGAGACGTTCTTGTAGCCGAGCCGGTCCAGGTCCTCCGACTTGATGACGGTGACCGGGCTCGGCCCTTCGCTGTTGACGCGCGAGATGCGCGAGCCCGTGACGACGACCGACGGCAGCGGCGCGTCCTTCGCATCGTTGACCGCCTTGGAGTCCCTGGGATCCCTGGTCGGACTGGTGTCCTGGGCGGGCGCCGCGGCCGGGACCTGAGCGTGAACGCTGCCGACGGGAAGGACAGCGATGGAAAGGACGGCGATGGGAGATGCGGCCGCCAGGGCGGCGGCCAGCGTGGCGGCCGATCCGGTGCGGCGGGCCGCGTGCTCGACGAAGGGCTTCAAGAGACTTCCTCGTGGGAGTGAACAGGTGAACCCGTCACTCTAGGAAGCGCCCTCGCATCGATGAAGCAATCGTTTCTGCTTTGCTTTGTTGTGCGGTCCGGCTAAGCACATGCGGAAATTCTTCCGGCCATCAGTCCGGCCATCAGTCCGACCCGTTGGGCGACACCCGCGCCTGCTCGACCAGGTCACGCGTCAGCGGGGGCGCGAAGGTCTCGATGAAGGCGTAGACATAGTCGCGCAGGTAGGCATCGCGTCGCACCGCGAGCCGCGTCAGGTTGTCGGCGAAGAGGTGGCGCGCATCGATCGCGCGCAGATGGCGGTCGCGCTCCTCGTCGTAGGCGATCGCCGCGACGATGCCCACGCCCAGCCCGAGCTCGACGTAGGTCTTGATCACGTCCGCGTCCATCGCCACCAGCACGACGTTGAGGTCGAGCCCGGCCGCCGCGAAGGCGTCGTCGATGTGCGAGCGGCCGGTGTAGCCGGTCTCGTAGGTGATGACCGGGAACTCCGCCAGGCGCTCCAGGGTCAGCGGCGTGCCGGCGCTGGCCTCGGCCTCCAGCGGATGGCCCGGCGGCACCAGCACCGTGTGGGTCCAGCGGTAGCACGGCAGCGTCAGCAGCTGCGGATGCAGCGCCAGCGCTTCGGTCGCGATGCCGATGTCGGCCTCGCCGTCGATCAAGAGGCGCGCGACCTGCTGCGGCGAGCCCTGCGTGAACTGCAGGCTGACCTCGGGATGGGACTCGCGGAAATCTCGCACCGCCGGCGGCAGTGCGTAACGCGCCTGGCTGTGCGTGGCGGCGATGCGCAGATGCCCGCTGTCGGCGCGGGCGAAGTCCTCGCCGGCGCGGCGCAGGTTCTCGGCCTCGCGCAGCAGCCGCTCGACGATGGGCATCACGTTGCGGCCCGGCTCGGTCAGGCCGGTCAGGCGCTTGCCGGCGCGCACGAAGATGTCGATGCCGAGCTCGTCCTCGAGCTCGCGGATCTGCCGGCTCACGCCGGGCTGCGAGGTGTGCAGCGCCTGCGCCACCTCGGTCAGGTTGAAGTTGCGGCGCTGGGCCTCGCGGACGGATCGGAGTTGCTGGAAGTTCATCGTCGGCAGTCACATCGGGGGGATGGCTCGCCGGCCTCGACGGCATTCGATGAACGTCGCGAAAGCGGCTTGCTTATGCGGATTGATTATTCGAATCCGCGCCGCCGATGTCCTCCAACAAATTCCGATAAGCAATCCCGCGGCGCCCGCATGAGCAATGCAGGCACGACGCGCCTGCGCTCCAGCCTCAGGCGTCGGGATCCATCGCCTCGCGGACCGCATCCTCGGTCAGCTCGGCCACGCATTCCTGCAGGAAGCGATAGGCGAAGCCGCGCAGGTAGTGGCCGCGCTTGAGCGCGATGCGCGTCGTGTTGGGCGGGAACAGGTGGCTCGCGTCGATCAGCTGCAGGCCCGAGTCGCGCCCCGGCTCGAAGGCCATCGCCGCGATGACGCCCACGCCCAGTCCGATCTGCACGTAGGTCTTGATGACGTCCGCATCGAGCGCCGACATGACCACGTCGGGCGCCAGGCCGGCGGCGGCGAAGCTCGCGTCGATGCGGGCCCGGCCGGTGTAGCCCTCGTGATAGGTGATCAGCGGCTGCTCGGCCAGCGCCTCCAGCGTCAGCGGCTGGCGCGTGAGCGCATGGCCCTCGGGCACGACCACCGCATGGCGCCATTCGTAGAACGGGAAGGTGACGAAGGCGTCGTCCTTGCCGAGCGCCTCGGTGGCGATGCCGATGTCCGCCTCGCCCGACTGCAGCAGCGAGACGATCTCCTGCGGACTGCCCTGGTGCAGCACCAGGTGCACGCGCGGGTAGGCCGCCTTGAAGCGCGCCACCACCTGCGGCAGCGCGTAGCGCGCCTGCGTGTGCGTGGTGGCGATGGTCAGCTGGCCTTGATCGGCGCTGCTGAACTGCTGCGCCAGCCGCTTGATGTTGCGCACGTCTTGCAGCATGCGGTCGACGACGACCGCCAGTTCCTTGCCCGGCTCGGTCAGCCCGAGCAGCCGCTTGCCGCGGCGCTGGAAGAGCTCGACGCCGAGTTCGTCCTCCAGGTCCTTGATGTGCTTGCTGACGCCCGACTGCGAGGTGAACAGCGCGGCCGCCACCTCGGTCAGGTTGAAGTTCTGCTGCACCGCCTCCCGGACGATGCGGAGCTGTTGGAGATTCATGGTCGGAGGACTCGAGGGATCGCGCGCTCTGCGGCTCGCTGATCGAGGGCGATCAAGCAGCCTGATCGATGCCGAACAGGCTCAGGCGCGAGGCCTGCAGGCGGACGCGCTGGCCCGAGGCCAGTTGCAGCGCCTCGGCCTGTTCGCGGCTGAGTTCGGCTTCCAGGTGCTCGCCCGAGGCGCCGCGCAGTTCCACGCGCGCGGCGGCGCCGAAGGCCAGCACGCGCTCGACGGTGGCGGGCAGGCCAGGTGCGTCCTGCGTCGGGATGATCACGAGCTCGTGCGGGCGCGCGTAGGCCTGCACCAGGCCCTGCTGGGCACCTTCGATCGCTGCGGCCGCGCCCTGCGCCAGCGTCTGGTCGCCGACGCGCACGATGCCGCTGTCCACGCGGCCTTCGAAGCGGTTGACCGCGCCGAGGAAGCCGTAGACGAAGGGCGTGGCCGGACGCTGGTAGACCTCGGTCGGCGAGCCGACCTGCTCCACGCGGCCGTGGTCCATCAGCACGACGCGGTCGGCGACTTCCAGCGCCTCTTCCTGGTCGTGCGTGACGAAGATGCTGGTGATGTGCAGCTCGTCGTGCAGGCGACGCAGCCAGCGGCGCAGCTCCTTGCGGACTTTCGCGTCGAGCGCGCCGAAGGGCTCGTCCAGCAGCAGCACGCGCGGCTCGACGGCCAGCGCGCGTGCCAGCGCGATGCGCTGGCGCTGGCCGCCGGACAGCTGCGGCGGATAACGATCGGCCAGCCAGTCCAGCTGCACCAGCTGCAGCAGCTCGTGGACCTTGCGCTTGATCTCCGACTCGGGCGGGCGCTGCTTGCGCGGCTTCACGCGCAGGCCGAAGGCGACGTTGTCGAACACCGTCATGTGGCGGAACAGCGCGTAGTGCTGGAACACGAAACCGACCTCGCGCTCGCGCACGTGGGTGTCGGAGGCGTCGGCGCCGTCGAGCAGCACCTGGCCGCGGTCGGCGGTCTCCAGGCCCGCGATGATGCGCAGCAGCGTGGTCTTGCCGCAGCCCGAGGGGCCCAGCAGCGCGGTCAGCTCGCCGGTGGGGAAGTCCAGGCTGACGTCGCCCAGCGCGGTGAAGCTGCCGAAGGACTTGTGGATGTTGCGGACCTGGATGCTCATGCTTCTTCCTTGATCACATTGCGCGAGGCCTGCCACTCGACGAACTGCTTGAGTCCGAGCGTGACCAGCGCCAGCAGCGCGAGCAGCGACGCGACGGCGAAGGCCGCGGCGAATTGGTATTCGTTGTAGAGGATCTCGACCTGCAGCGGCAGCGTGTTGGTCTGGCCGCGGATGTGGCCGGAGACCACCGACACCGCGCCGAACTCGCCGAAGGCGCGCGCGTTGCACAGGATCACGCCGTAGAGCAGGCCCCACTTGATGTTGGGCAGCGTCACATGCCAGAAGGTGCGCCAGCCGCTCGCGCCCAGCACGGTGGCGGCCTCTTCTTCATCGCGGCCCTGCGCCTGCATCAGCGGGATCAGCTCGCGCGCGACGAAGGGGAAGGTCACGAACACGGTGGCCAGCACGATGCCGGGGACGGCGAAGATGATCTTGATGTCGTGCTCCGACAGCCAGGGCCCGAACCAGCCCTGCGCGCCGAAGATCAGTACGTAGATCAGGCCCGCCACCACCGGCGAGACCGAGAACGGCAGGTCGATCAGCGTGATCAGCAGCTGCTTGCCGCGGAAGTCGTGCTTGGTGATCGCCCAGGCGGCGCTGACGCCGAAGACGATGTTCAGCGGCACCGAGATGACGGCGGCGATCAGCGTGAGCTTGATCGCGGAGACGGCGTCGGGCTCGATCAGCGAAGCCAGGTAGGTGTCCCAGCCCTTGCGCAGCGCCTCGGTGAAGACGGCGGCCAGCGGCAGCAGCAGGAACAGCGCGAAGAAGGCCAGCCCCAGCGTCAGCAGCGTGTAGCGCACCCAGCGCTTTTCCGCGGTGGCGGGGTTCCCTTGATAGTGACCGGCCGAGCGGGCCCGGCCGAGCGATGCAGCGGATCCGGCCATGTCAGCGCTTCCCGTCGAGTCCGTTGCGGCGCAGGCTCCAGGCCTGCAATCCGTTGATGCCCAGCAGCAGCACGAACGAGAACACCAGCATCACCACCGCGATCGCGGTGGCGCCGACGTAGTCGTACTGCTCGAGCTTGGTGATGATCATCAGCGGCGTGATCTCGCTGACCATCGGCATGTTGCCGGCGATGAAGATGACCGAGCCGTATTCGCCCACGGCCCGCGCGAAGGCCAGCGCGAAGCCGGTCAGCAGCGCCGGCGTCAGCATCGGCAGCACCACCAGGCGGAAGGCCTGCCAGCGGTGCGCGCCCAGCGAGGCGGCGGCTTCCTCGAGCTCGGTGTCCAGGTCCTCCAGCACCGGCTGCACCGTGCGCACGACGAAGGGCAGGCCGATGAAGATCAGCGCCACCAGCACGCCCAGCGGCGTGAAGGCGACCTTGATGCCCAGCGGCTCCAGCCACTGGCCCATCCAGCCGTTGGGCGCGTACAGCGCGGTCAGCGCGATGCCGGCCACGGCGGTGGGCAGGGCGAAGGGCAGGTCGATGAGCGCGTCCACCAGCTTCTTGCCCCAGAAGTCGTAGCGCACCAGCGACCACGCCAGGATGAAGCCGAAGATCACGTTGATGAAGGCGCCCAGCAGCGCCGCGCCGAAGCTCAGGCGGTAGGACGCCAGCACGCGCGGCGAGGTGGCCGCGGCCCAGAAGGCCTCGACGCCATGGCCGGCGGACTTCAGGAAGACCGCGCACAGCGGGATCAGCACCAGCAGCGAGAGATAGAAGAGCGTGAAGCCCAGCGTCGGCGCGAAGCCGGGCAGCACGCGGCGTCGCTTGCGGGCGGGCGCCGGGGCGGCCTGCGTCGCGGGGAGCACGGCGGTGTTCATCGGATCAGTCGGTCAGGAGTCGGCGTGGACGGGCGGACGGAGCAAGCGGACGCGGGGGCACCGGTCAGCGGCGCGCGGCCATGATCTGGTCGTAGGTGCCGCCGTCGGCGAAGTGCGTCTTGCCGACCTTGGCCCAGCCGCCCAGCGTCTGGTCGACGCTGAACAGCTTGATCGGCGCGAAGCGCTTCTCGTGCTTCTTGAAGATCGCCGGGTCGCGCGGGCGGAAGTTGTTCTGGGCAATGATTTCCTGACCCTCGGGCGTCCACAGGAAGTCCAGGTAGGCCTTGGCCAGCGCGGCCGAGCCCTTCTTGGCGACGACCTTGTCGACGATGGCCACCGGCGCGTCGGCCTCGACCGAGATGCTGGGCGCGACGACCTCGAAGTTGCCCTTGCCGAATTCGTTCTCGATGAGCTCGGCCTCGGACTCGAAGGTCAGCAGCACGTCGCCGATGCCGCGCTGGGTGAAGGTGGTGGTGGCGCCGCGGCCACCGCCGTCGAGCACCGGCACGTTGGCCAGCACCTTGGAGACGAAGTCCCGGGCCTGCGCGTCGCTGCCGCCCTTGGCGATGACGCTGCCCCAGGCGGCCAGGTAGCCGTAGCGGCCGTTGCCGGTCACCTTGGGGTTGGGAATGATCACCGAGATGCCGGGACGGGCCAGGTCGGCCCAGTCCTTGATGCCCTTGGGATTGCCCTTGCGCACCAGGAACAGCATGGTCGAGCTGTAGGGCGCGGCCCCGTTGGGGAACTTGCTGCGCCAGTCGGCGCCGGTCAGGCCCTTCTCGGCCAGCGTGTCGACGTCGGTGGCCTGGTTCATCGTGACCACGTCCGCCTCCAGCCCGCCGATCACCGAGCCGATCTGCTTGGACGAGCCGCCGTGCGACTGGTTCACCGTGATGGTCTGGCCGGTCTTGGCCTTGTACGCGGCGACGAAGGCCGGATTGATCTGCTTGTAGAGCTCGCGCGCCACGTCGTAGGAGACGTTCAGCAGCGTCGTCGGCTGCTCGGCCGAGGCCAGCATCGGCACGCCCAGCAGCGGCGTCGCGGCGGCCAGCAGCAGCGCCCGGCGGCGCGTGGCGGAGAACAGGGAGCGGGACGGATGGGCGTTGTTCTGGAACATGGCAAGCAGGCGGGGCCGGCGACGTTGAAGGTCGGGCTGCGAAGCTTGCCAAACAGCCTTTATTCCAGGAACGATTGTTTGAGCATTTGCTTATCTCGCATATCGAATATGCGATCACGACGGCATGAAAGGCGCCAGGACCGCGATCGGGCTCCGCCGGAAGCGCCTCCCCCAAGACCCCGAGGGCGGCGCCCGGTCGCGACCTGGGCTTTCACCATGCCTTCCCGGCGGCCCTACTGCCGCCGCCGGCGGGGGCGACATGGGCGCGCCCCGTGGAACGGAGTCTGGTGCGGGTCGGCCGTCGTCGCCAATGCGGAATGCAAGTGAGCAGCGTCGGCCGGCTCATATGGGCGGGCACCGGCCGCCTGCGACGTGCCGTGCTGTCCTCCCTCCGGTGGACGAGGGCGGTGGCGAGCGGTGGGGGAGTCGGCTAGGCTGCGCAGGGGGCACGAACCCCACCGCAAGAGCGAGGAACCGCCTCCATGATGACTGCCCCGATCCCCGCGAACGAAGCGGAGCGGATCCAGGCGCTGCGCGAGCTGCTGATCCTGGACACGCCGCCCGAGGAGCGCTTCGACCGCATCGTCGAGTTCGCCGCCGAGGAATTCGGCGTGCCGATCGCGCTGATCAGCCTGGTCGACGACGACCGCCAGTGGTTCAAGGCCCGCTTCGGGCTGGCGGTGTGCGAGACCGACCGACGCAGCAGCTTCTGCGGCCATGCCATCCACGTGTCGGAGGTGATGGTCGTGTCCGACGCCACCCAGGATCCGCGTTTCGCGGACAACCCGATGGTGCTGGGGCCGCCGCACATCCGCTTCTACGCCGGCGCGCCGCTGGAGATCCGCCCTGGCGTCCGTGTCGGCACCCTGTGCCTGATCGATCGGCGCCGCCGCACGCTGGACGACACCGACCTGGCCATCCTCATGAGCCTGCGCGACGTGGTGGTGTCCGAGTTGCTCGGGAAGGCCGCGGAGTCGGGTTCATGAGCGCCGCCGCGCTGCCCCAGCTGCTGCTGGTCGACCCGCATTCGCTGTTCCGCCGCACGGTCGCGATGGTCGCGCGGCAGCTGGGCATCGCGCAGGTGCATGAGTCCAGCAGCCTGGAGGCGGCGCAGCGCCTGCTGGAGCACCAGTCGATGGACGGCCTGCTGCTGGACATCGGCCAGGGGCTGGACGCGCTCGCGCTGCTGCAGAGCGTGCGCGCCGGCGCCCTGCGCTGCCCGCCGTCCACCCCGGTGGCCTTGACCGCCGAGGCCTGCGACCTGTCCACCGCGCAGCTCTACAAGGAGCTGCAGGTGCGCCGCATCATGCTCAAGCCCTTCAAGGTCAAGACCGCGCTGGAGGTCATCCAGGACCTGGCTCGCCCCGAACCGGCCCAGTGAGGGCCGCGGGCACACCCCTGGTGGGGGTCACTCCACCCAATGCTGGGTGAGCCAGGGGGTGGGCAGCACGTAGCTGCGCAGGTGGCGCCAGCGGTGCTTGACGCCGCCGGCGAAGGCGGCGCGGAAGTGGTCCCACGGCTTCTCGTGCGGCGGGTCCTGGGTGTTCCAGCGGCCCAGCATGACGTCGGCCGGGTTCGGCCCGCCCGGGAAGGTCACGATGCGCGCGCCGGCCGGCAGCTTGGCCGGCTTGAAGTAGCGCAGCGGGAAGGCCGGCAGGCAATGCAGGCGGAAATGGCGCGTCCACAGGTGCGGCCAGAACTTGATGCCGCCGGGCACCGACGCGGTCACCCAGTGCTGCTCGAAGCCATGCTTGTCGGCCACGGCCTGGGGGTCGGCGCGGAATTTCTCGATGATGTGCGGGTACTTGCCGACCGGGAAGCGGAACACCGAGGTCTGCCCCAGGCGCTGCATCGGCTTGGCCCAGTTGCGGGCCAGCACCACGTCGTCGGGATGGCCGTGGGTGAAGTAGCCGTCGATGTTGTCGACGATCACCGAATCCAGGTCGATGAACAGCACCGGGCCGGACAGGCCGGTCTTCTGGCCCAGGTCGGCGCTCCACATCACCAGCTTGCGCCACTTGCCCAGGGACTTCTTCGGCCATTCGCAGCCGAGTTCCTCCAGCGGGTAGGCGTCCACCTCCGGGCGCAGGCCCTCGGCGTTGTCGGTCAGGCAGACCAGGCGGAAATCGCCGGTCACATGCCGGCGCAGCATGCCGTAGAGGCGGTTGACGTATTCCGGGCCGTAAGCGGTGCCCCACTTGACGCAGATGACTTGTTTCATGGGGGAGCGATGGCTCATTTTGGTTGTGGTCTCACCCAGATAGGGAAGGACGACACTATACGCAGCTGCCTGTAACTGGATTGCAAACGGGGCTTTCCGTCTCGATGACGCTGGACATCGGGCGCCCCACCGGGCGCCTGACGCACCCGCCGCCGGACTGGCTTCGATATGCGATGGGCGCAGTTGGACATGCCAGGACCTTCGTTCCGGCGAGGAAGCGCGCTGCCTAGAGTCGGCGCCCATGACAGCCCTCGCCCCGCCCCTGACCGTCCCGCCGCCGCGGCCCGCCGCGTTCGTGGAAGACGCCGATGCGCCCTCGCAGGCCTTCGAGATCCAGGCCTTCGACGCGCCGCTTGGCGCGGAGGTGCTGGGGCTCGACCTGGCTCGGCCGCTGAACGACGCCGACTTCGCGCGACTGCACCGCGCGCACCTGGACCACCACGTCCTCGTCTTCCGCGACCAGCGGATCACGCCCGCGCAGCACATCGCCTTCAGCCGGCGCTGGGGGCCCTTGCAGATCCATGTGCTGCGCAACTTCCAGCTGCCGGGCCACCCGGAGATCCTGCAGGTGTCCAACCTCCGCGATGCGCAGGGTCAGCCGGTCGGGCTGGGCGACGCCGGCCAGTACTGGCATTCGGACCTGTCCTATAAGGAGCGTCCCAGCCTGGGCTCGCTGCTGCACGCGCAGGAACTGCCTGCGCAGGGCGGCGACACGCTGTTCGCGAACCAGCATCTCGCCTATGACGGCCTGCCGCTGGCGCTGAAGACCGCGATCGCCGGCAAGCGGGCGGAGCACAGCTACCTGGCGAAGTACGAGGAACTGCGGGCGCGCAATCCCTGGCGCCCGAAGCTGACGCCGGCGCAGATCGCCGAGGTCAAGCCGGTGTCGCAGCCGGTCGTGCGCATCCACCCGGAGACCGGCCGACGCGCGCTCTTCGTCAGCGAGCACTTCACGACGCGCATCCTGGACCTGCCCGAGGACGAAAGCCGCGACCTGCTGGCGCAGCTCTTCCGGCACAGCAGCCGGGAAAGCATCGTCTACCGCCACCGTTGGCAGGCGCACGACCTGGTGTTCTGGGACAACCGCTCGCTGCTGCACCTGGCCGCGGGCTGTCCGGATTCCCTGCGCCGCCACCTCCACCGCACCACCATCGAGGGCGACGTTCCGGTGGGATGACCCACCCCTTCGCGTGCTTCACCCGCCTCCACTTCCCTGCCATGACCTCTTCATTCAAGAAACCCCTGATGGCCGCCCTCGGACTGGCGCTCGCGCTGGCCGGCACCGCCTCGCAGGCGGAAGGCAAGCTCCGCATCGCTGAGCAGTTCGGCATCGTCTACCTGCTGCTCAACGTCGCCCAGGACCAGCAGCTGATCGAGAAGCACGGCAAGGCCGCCGGCGTCGACATCCAGGTCGAGCGCGTGCAGCTGTCCGGCGGACCGGCGATCAACGAGGCGCTGCTGTCCGGCAGCATCGACATCGCCGGCGCGGGCGTCGGCCCGCTGCTGACGCTGTGGGACAAGACGCAGGGGCGGCAGAACGTGCGCGGCATCGCCTCGCTGGGCAACTTCCCGTACTACCTGACCAGCAGCAATCCCGCCGTCAAGAGCATCGACGACTTCAGCGACAAGGACCGCATCGCGCTGCCGGCGGTGGGCGTGTCGGTGCAGTCGCGCATCCTGCAGCTGGCCTCGGCCAGGCGCTGGGGCGACGCGCAGTTCAACCGGCTGGACCGTTTGCAGGTCGCCTTGCCGCATCCGGAAGCGACCGCGGCGCTGATCAAGGGCGGCACCGAGATCAACGCCCACTTCGGCAACCCGCCGTTCCAGGAGCAGGGCCTGGCGGGCAATCCCAACGTGCATGTGGTGCTCAGCAGCTACGAGGTGCTGGGCGGGCCGGCGTCGGCCACGGTGCTGTACACGACGGAGAAGTTCCGGCGCGACAACCCGAAGACCTACAAGGCCTTCGTCGGCGCGCTGGCCGAGGCGGCGGACTTCATCGCGAAGCACCCCGAGCGCGCGGCCGACATCTACATCCGCAACGAGAACTCCAAGGTGCCCAAGGACCTGCTGCTGAAGGTGATCAAGAACCCGGAGGTGCAGTTCAAGATCACCCCGCAGAACACCTTCGCGCTGGCGTCCTTCATGCATCGGATCGGCGCGATCAAGAACAAGCCGGCCTCCGCGCAGGATTACTTCTTCGACGATCCGCACAACGCGGCGGGGAGCTGAGCATGAGCGCGGTGCTGGAGCGGCTCGACGCGATCGACACCCGGCCTGGCTGCGAGGCCTGCGAGGCCGGCGGCCAGGCGGCGGGCGCGCCGCTGGCGCAGCAGGCGCGGCTGAGGGTGGAAGGCGTCAGCCTCGAATACCGCGGCGAGCGCGGCCCGATCCGCGCGACCCATCGCGTCGGTTTCGACGTGATGCCGTCGGAGCGCTTCGTGCTGCTTGGCGCGTCGGGCTGCGGGAAGTCCTCGCTCCTGAAGGCGGTCGGCGGCTTCATCGCGCCGGCCGAGGGCCGGATCCTGGTCGACGGCCGACCGATCGACGGACCCGGGCCGGACCGCATCGCGGTGTTCCAGGAATTCGACCAGTTGCCGCCCTGGAAGACGGTGCTGGAAAACGTCGCGTTCCCGCTGATCGCCTCGGGTTCGCTGCCGCGCAAGGCGGCGCTGGAGCAAGCGCGGGACTGGCTCGCCCGCGTGGGCTTGGCGGACTTCGCGTCGGCCTATCCGCATCAGCTGTCCGGCGGCATGAAGCAGCGCGTCGCGATCGCCCGCGCGCTGGCGATGAAGCCGCGCGTGCTGTTGATGGACGAGCCCTTCGCCGCGCTGGATGCGCTGACGCGGCGTCGCATGCAGGACGAGCTGCTGGCGCTGTGGGAGCAGGAGCGCTTCACCTTGCTCTTCGTGACCCATTCGATCGAGGAGGCCTTGATCGTCGGGCACCGGGTGCTGGTGCTGTCGCCGCATCCGGGACGGGTGCGGGCGGAGTTGAATGCGCAAGGGCTCACGCCGGCGCAGCGGGCCGCACAGGCCAATCGCATCGAACGACTGCTGTTCGGCGACCGGGAGGCGGTCGATGCGATCAGCGAGCCGGTGGCTGCTGAACGGGCCGCGGCCCTGACTTGAGGAGGCGCGATGACCGTGACCGCGTTGCCGACATCTCGGCTGCTGGATCCTCCCGCGCGCGCCGAGCGCGAATTCGCGCTGACCGATGCTCCGCCGGTCGAGGCGATGCCCGTGCCGCTGTGGCGGCGCGCGCTGGACTCGAGCGCCTGGCGCCAGGCCGCGCTGCTGGCGCTGCTGGCCGCGTTGTGGGAGATCGCCGCGCGCGCCGCCGGCAACGACCTGCTGCTGCCGACCTTCACCGCAGCCGCGAGCGCCCTGTGGGAGGGGCTCGCCAGCGGGGAGTTGCTGCAGCGGGCGTTCATCTCGCTGAGGCTGCTGCTGCAGGGTTATGCGCTGGGCGTGGCGCTCGCGCTGGGTTTGACGGCGCTGGCCACCTCGTCGCGCTGGGGCCGGGACCTGCTGTCCAGCCTGACGGCGATGTTCAATCCGCTGCCCGCGATCGCGCTGCTGCCGCTGGCGCTGCTGTGGTTCGGACTGGGCTCGGGGAGCCTGATCTTCGTGCTGGTCCATGCGGTGCTGTGGCCGCTGGCGCTGGCGGCTTCGGCGGGGTTCGCGGCGGTGCCCGAGACGCTGCGCATGGCGGGCCGCAACTATGGCCTCAGGGGACCGCGCTATGTCGCGCAGATCCTGCTGCCTGCGGCGCTGCCGGCCATCCTGTCGGGGTTGCGCGTGGGCTGGGCTTTCGCGTGGCGGACGCTGATCGCCGCGGAGCTGTTCTTCGGCGCCTCCTCGGGCCAGGGCGGCCTGGGCTGGTACATCTTCCAGAACCGCAACGAGCTGATGACCGATCGCGTCTTCGCGGGACTCGCGCTGGTGATCCTGATCGGATGGCTGGTCGAGCGGCTGGTGTTCAGCACGATCGAGCGCGTGACGGTCAGGCGGTGGGGCATGCAGCGCTGAACCCAGCGATCCGGATGGATCTCGGGGCGGGCTCTCCCTCCATCAGCGGAATACCGAGCAGCGTCGCCAGGCGTTGCATCTTCTTGTCCTTCGACCAGAGCCTGGCCTCCGGCGTCCTGAGCGTGGCCACCAGGACGGCCATGTCGACCAGACCGCAGCCGGAGCCGTACATCTTCCGTTCTTCGACCACCGTCAGAACTTCGTCGACATCGACGGATTCGATCTGGAGCAGGTTCGCAAGAAGCTGCAAGGTGGCCGATCGCGGTACGGGCGGTGTGCCGCAACGCAGCTCACCAATGAGAAGCTCATGAGTGACCACGCGATGGTCCTTGAGGAGCTCAAGCAATCGTGGATTGCTGCGGCGGAAGTGCTCGATCCAGATCGAGGAATCGACAACGATGCAGGTGGTCATTCGGGAACCTCCGGATCCCAGCGACGGCGAGGGATGTCCTCCATGTCCGGCGCGCATCCGCCAAGATCGGCCAATCGATGCGCCGCTTGGATGGCGATGTAGGTCTTCATCGCCAAGGTCACCATCTCCTGGGGGCTCATGGGTGTGTCGGAGAGCTCGAGGGCGCGTTGATAGAGGGCTTGGTCAAGCATGATCTTCCTTTTCACGAGTCGCTCCGAGGCGGCATCACTGAAGCCGGATCAGTGACTCGACACGCGCATCGGATTGCGAAGGCGCCAGCTTGCCCCGCCTCGCCCCCGCCGTCAGTGGCCTGTTCCTATGCCGCTGCCGGACCGGCCCACCGACTCCAGTGGTGCCGCCCCCAAAAACAAACGCCCCGGCCGAAGCCGGGGCGCTGCTCGCATCGGATGACAAGGGTCAGTTCATGGCTGGGTCTTGGGCTTCCTCATGCTGGACGACATGGATGAAGGGTAGGGACGCGGCGCCACGCCGGGAACGAAGCGAAGCGGATAAGCTGCGGCGACAACCGCGCTTGGAGCGACCCGCTCCCGGCGGATAGGCTGCGCGGTTTGCCCGCGTCCGGTACCACCCCGCCGGACGCGTCGCCCGACCATCCCACCAGGATCACAAGGAGCGCCCATGAGTGCCAAGGAGACCTCTTCCCCCACCGCGTCGCCAGCGATCGAGCGGCCCGACCGCCCCGCCGTGCTGGACCTGATCGGCAACACGCCGCTGGTGCCGGTGAACCGGCTCGACACCGGCCCCTGCCAGCTCTTCCTGAAGCTGGAATCGCAGAACCCCGGCGGCTCGATCAAGGACCGCATCGGCCTGTCGATGATCGAGGCGGCCGAACGCGACGGCCTGCTCCCGCCCGGTGGCACCGTCGTCGAGGCCACGGCCGGCAATACCGGGCTCGGGCTCGCGCTGGTCGCGCGGGCGAAGGGCTACCGGGTCGTGCTGGTCGTGCCGGACAAGATGTCGGCCGAGAAGGTGCTGCAGCTCAAGGCGCTCGGCGCCGAGGTGCACATCACCCGCTCCGACGTCGGCAAGGGCCACCCCGACTACTACCAGGACCGCGCCGCGCGCCTGGTCCGGGACCTCCCCGGCGCCTGGTACGCCGACCAGTTCAACAACCCCAACAACCCGCTCGCGCACGAGACCACCACCGGTCCGGAGATCTGGCAGCAGGTCGGCCACCGGATCGACGCGCTGGTCTGCGGCGTCGGCTCCGGCGGCACGATCACCGGCCTGTCGCGCTTCTTCGCCAAGGTCCGGCCGGGCCTGGACGTGGTGCTGGCCGATCCGGCCGGCTCCATCCTCAAGGACTTCATCGAGACCGGCAGCTTCGGCGAGGCCGGCTCCTGGGCCGTCGAGGGCATCGGCGAGGACTTCGTGCCGCCGATCGCGGACCTGAGCGGCGTGCGCCACGCCTACGCGATCACCGACGAGGAGAGCTTCGCCACCGCGCGCGACCTGTACCGCGCCGAGGGCATCCTGGCGGGCTCGTCCACCGGCACGCTGCTGGCCGCGGCGCTGAAGTACTGCCGCGCGCAGACCACGCCCAAGCGCGTGGTGACGCTGGTCTGCGACACGGGCACCCGCTATCTCTCCAAGGTCTACAACGACCCGTGGATGTTCGACCAGGGCCTGCTCAAACGCGAGAGCAAGGGCGACCTGCGCGACCTGATCGCGCGGCGGCCGGAAGACGGCGCCGTCATCAGCGTCAGCCCCGAGGACACGCTGGCCACCGCCTTCTCGCGCATGCGCCAGGCCGAGGTCTCGCAGCTGCCGGTGCTCAAGGACGGGAAGCTGGTGGGCCTGCTGGACGAGTCCGACCTGCTCGCGCAGATGCACATGGACGCGCGCCACTTCAAGGACAGCGTCGACAGCGCGATGAGCCATGATGTGCAGACGCTGCCGCCGGGCGCGCCGCTGTCCGACCTGATCGCGCAGCTGCGCAAGGGCCTGGTGGCCGTGATCGCCGACGATCGCGGCTTCCACGGCCTCGTCACCCGCTTCGACCTGTTGAACCACCTGCGAAAGGGCTTGTCATGAGCCATTCCCCCGAGAAAGACAACGACCATCCGGCCGACGCCGACCTGCGCTTCGACACGCGCGCGATCCATGGCGGCCAACGCCCCGATCCGCTGACCGGGGCGGTGATGCCGCCGATCTACGCGACCTCGACCTACCGCCAACAGAGCCCCGGCGTCCACCAGGGCTACGAATACGGCCGCACCCACAACCCGACCCGCCAGGCCTATGAGCGCGCGATCGCCAACCTGGAGGGCGGCGTGCAGGGCTACGCGTTCTCGTCCGGCCTGGCCGCGATGGCGACGGTGCTGGACACGCTGGACGCGGGCTCGCACATCGTCGCGGGCGACGACCTCTATGGCGGCAGCTACCGGCTGTTCGAGCGCGTGCGCAAGCGCAGCGCCGGCCTGCAGGTGAGCTACGTCGACAGCAGCGACCCGGAGAACGTCCGCGCCGCGCTGCGGCCCGAGACGAAGATGATCTGGATCGAGACGCCCAGCAACCCGCTGCTGAAGCTGACCGACCTGGCCGCCGTCGCGAAGATCGCGCGCGAGCACGGCGCGCTGGCCATCGCCGACAACACCTTCGCCAGCCCCTGGGCGCAGCGTCCGCTGGAACTGGGCTTCGACGCGGTGATGCATTCGGCGACGAAGTACCTCAACGGGCACAGCGACGTCATCTCCGGCGTGGTCGTGGTCGGGGGCGAGCAGCGCCAGGCGGCGCTGCGCGAGCAGCTCGAGTTCCTGCACAACGCGGTGGGCTCGGTCGCCGGCCCCTTCGACAGCTTCCTCGCGCTGCGCGGGCTCAAGACGCTGGCGCTGCGCATGGCGCGCCACAACGAGAGCGCGCTGGCACTCGCCCGCTGGCTGGAAGGCCAGCCCAAGGTGCGCCGTGTCCACTATCCGGGCCTGGAGAGCCATCCGCAGCAGGCGCTGGCCCAGCGCCAGATGCGCGGCGGCGGCGGGATGATCAGCGTCCAGCTCGACACCGACCTGGCCGGCGCGCGCCGCTTCCTGGAGCGGGTGCGGATCTTCTCGCTGGCCGAGAGCCTGGGTGGCGTCGAGAGCCTGATCTCGCTGCCGGCGCTGATGACGCATGCGTCGATCCCGGTGGAGACGCGGGCGCGGCTGGGCATCACCGATTCGCTGGTGCGGATCTCCGCCGGCATCGAGGACCTCGAGGACCTGCGCGATGACCTGAAGGCGGGCCTGGACGCGGTCTGACCGACCAACGATCCGCGGGAATTCCGCGGCGGACGAACGCGCCGGGGCCGGGAGGCCGCCGGCGCGTTCTGCTTTTCCGAACTGCTGGCCGCACAAGAATCGAAGCGTGGCGTGAAGAATGCGTGAAGATGCGCGCGTCAAACGCGCGAAGCGTTGCGCCGCCAAGTGGCGAATCCACGCGCACCGGATTTGTTGGCTCGTCGGAAAAACCTTCGACAAGTCTTTCTTAACTTCCGTTTAAGCGAAGTTATTTATGATCCGGCTTCGTTTTTCTCGGAGGCCCTCTCATGTCTGCCCTCAACTACCGCCATCTGCACTACTTCTGGGTCGTCGCCAAGGAGGGCGGCTTCGCCCGGGCGGCGGACCGCCTCGGCATGGCGGTGCAGACGATCAGCGCGCAGGTGCGGGAGCTCGAGCGCTCGCTGGGCCATCAGCTGCTCAAGCCCGAAGGCCGCGGCCTGGTGCTGACCGAGGCCGGCCAGGCCGCCTTCGCCCGCGCCGAGGAGATCTTCCAGATCGGCCAGATGGTGCCGCACGAGGTCCACGAGGCGGCCACGCAGCGCGTGCAGCGCCTGTCGGTGGGCTTGTCCGACGGCCTGTCCAAGCTGGCCGCCCATGCCCTGCTGGCGCCGGTCCTGGACACGCCGAACCTGCGCCTCGTCTGCCATGAGGGCGAGGTCGACCAGCTGATCGGCGAGCTGGCTCTGCACCACCTGGACCTGGTGCTGACCGACCAGCCTGCGCCCGTGAATCCGACGCTGCGCATCACCAGCCAGCTGCTGGCCAGCACCTCGGTCGACTGGTACGGCCCCGCGGAACTGGTCGAGCGCGCCCGTCGCGCGCCGAACAAGGGCTTCCCTCACGTGCTGGAGACGCTGCCGGTGCTGCTGCCGACGCGCCACGCCTCGCTGCGCGCGGGCCTGGAGCGCTGGTTCGAGCAGCACCACATCCGGCCGCAGATCGTCGGCGAGTTCGAGGACAGCGCGCTGATGAGCGTCTTCGCCGCGCGCGGCCTGGGCGTCTTCCCGGTCAGCCGACTCGGCGCGGACGACCTGTCGATGATGGCCGGCCTGCACCTGCTGGGCCAGACCGAGGTCGTCGAGGACGTCCACGGCATCTACTCCCGCCGCGGCCAGAACCATCCGCTGGTCTCGAAACTGCTGCAGCGTCGCGGCATGCAGGAACCGGTGATGGATAGCGAATCGGAAATTGCTTCAGCAGAATGAGATTGAAGCAGGTTTATCCGAAGTGAATGCGACGCTAAGGTCCGCACCTCGTGCGCGCGAGAGCGCGCGTTCCGTCCAACGGCTCACTCGGATCCAGGAGAACCAGTCATGAGCGACTACCAACGACATCCGGCGTCCCCCTCGGCCTGGACGCCCGCCACCGCCAGCGGCGGCGATTCGGTCTTCACCCAGCGCGCCGACGTGGCGCGCGTGCTGCGCAACACCTATGCGCTGCTGTCGATGACGCTGCTGTTCAGCGGCGCGGTGGCGGCGGCCGCGGTGGCGTTCAAGCTGCCCGCCCCGGGCATGATCCTGACGCTCATCGGCTACTTCGGCCTGCTGTTCGTGATCCACAAGACGCAGCACTCCGCCGCGTCGGTGCCGCTGGTCTTCGCGCTGACCGGCTTCATGGGCTACACCCTGGGCCCGCTGCTGAGCGCCATCCTGAACCTGCCCGGCGGCGCCAACACGATCGCCCTGGCGCTGGGCACCACCGGCGCGACCTTCCTGGTGCTGTCGGCCTATGTGCTGGCGACCAGGAAGGACTTCAGCTTCATGGGCGGCTTCCTGTTCGCCGGCATGATCATCGCGATCCTGGCGTCGCTGGCCAACCTGTTCTTCCAGCTGCCGATGCTGGCGATGGTGGTCTCGGGCGTCGTGGCGCTGCTGTCGGTGGGCATGATCCTGTTCCACACCAGCATGATCGTGAACGGCGGCGAGCGGAACTACGTGATGGCCACGGTCAGCCTGTTCGTCTCGCTGTTCAACCTGTTCACCAGCCTGCTGAGCATCTTCGGCTTCGCCGGCTCCAGCGACGACTGACGGCGCGGCGATGAAAACCTTGTTGTGGTCGTTGACCGGCGTGTTCGCGCTGGTCTGGAGCGGATTGGCCTGGGCGGCGGCGAGCCTGGTGCGCTGGACGGTGGAGGCGCTCTCCACCGGCCGCGCCACCGAGCTGGGCAAGGCCGCGGTCGAGTTCAAGTTCCCCGCCTGGGCCGAGCCCTTCCTCGACACCGGCCTGCTCGAGATGCTCCAGTCCTTCGTGCGCTGGCTGATGGAGATGGCCGGCACCGGCGCCCCGATGGCCGGGACGGCGATCGGCTGGCTGGTGCCGGTGGTGTGGATCACCTGGGCCTTCGGGCTGACGGTGCTGATCGTGATCGCGCTGCTGCTCAATCACCTGATCAAGAGCCTGCCGCGCACCGGCGGCGGCACCGCCGCGGCGACACGCTGACGCGTCCCCGGCCTCGTTCAGCCCCCGCAGGGCTGGACGAGGCCGTCGCCATGAGGCGCGGCGCGGAACTCGGGCAGCTGCTCGACCTCGGTCGCATAGGCGATCAGCGTCTGCAGCCGCTCCGCCGGCGGCAGCAGCTCCGGCGTCATCTGCCGGACGAATTCCCACATCACCCCGATCGTGATGCCCGCCAGGCCGATCGCGTCGCGCTCGGCCGAGAGCGGCGCCTTGCCCATCTCCGCCTCAAGCTCCAGCAGCGCGGCGCGCAGCTGGGCGCCCACCCGCTCGAGCCAGGGCGCATGCTGCTTGTCGTCCGGGCGCAGCTGCTGCTCGTACACCGCCTGCACGCTCTTGTCGGTCGCCGCCAGCGCCAGGCCGATCAGCCGCAGCGCGCGCTTGAGCGCCGGATCGCTGGGCGGCAGCAGCGCCCGTCCCGGCGACAGCGACTGCGCGTACTGCAGGATCAGCGTCGAATCCATCAGCACCGTGCCGTCGTCGCAGACGAAGGTCGGCGCCTTGACGACCGGGTTGATGCGGCTGAATTCGTCGAAGGTGCGGAACACCGACAGCGAGCGGTGCTCGAAGTGCAGGCCCAGCAGCTGCATCGCGATCGCGGCGCGGCGGACGTAGGGGGAGTCGAGCATGCCGATGAGCTGCATGGCGGAACTTTCGTGAGGGACGTGGAGGGCTCAGGCGCCGGCGGGCAGCGCCACGGTGAAGCGGTAGAGGCAGCACTCGTCGCCGTGGAGGGTGCGGACCTCGCGATCGATCTCGCCGGCGGCGCGGCCACGGATGACGCCGGGCCAGAACTGCGCGGCGGGCGTGTTGGCCATCAGGTGGTAGACCTCCCAGCGGCCCGGGAAGCGCGCCAGCACCTCGCCGGCCGCGCGCGCCGCCAGGCCGTGGCCGCGGTAGCCCCGCGCGAGGAAGAAGTAGCCCATGTTGTGGTCGGACTGGCTGTCCTCGCAGTCGCGGTCGACCACCGCGAAACCGGCCAGTTCGTCGCCGACCCAGATCAGGAACGGATGCACGTCCGGCTGCGCCCAGTACGGCGCCTTGGGCCGCAGCTGGTAGCGCCCCTCGGGCGCGAACGCCACCGGCGTCCACTCGCTGAGGTCGTAGTTGTAGAACTGCATCAGGTTCTCGATGCGCGGCAGGTCGTCGGGCGCCGCGCGCTCGATCCGCAGCGCCGGGCTGTCGGGAAGCGGCACGGGGATCGAGTCGGAAAAGGCGCCGGGTCGTGTCTCCATGAGGCCTCGCTGCTGGCTGTTCCTGTGGTCCTCCGGCCGCGTCAGCGCGGCGGCGGGAAGTCGTCGTCGAAGGGGTAGCGCACGCCGGCCAGCGCGCGGATGCGGTCCATCCACCCGAGCACCGCCAGCGTCTCCGCATGCGGGACCACCGGGCTTTCGATCTCGCCGGCGCGGGCGCAGCGCATCGCCTCGCGGATCTCGTTCTCGAAGCCGTTGATCTCGAAGGGGCGCTCGATCGTCTCGGCCGTGCCGCGCGCCGGCAGCCACTGCAGACGCGTCGCTTCCCAGAAGGTCTCCGGCAGCACGATGGCGCCGGCCGCGCCGAGCACCTGCATCGTGTTGGGCGCGAAGGTGTCCACCGCGCAATGGAACTGCGACACCAGGCCGTCGCCGAAGTCCAGCGCCACCGCCAGCCGCGCATCCACGCCGGTCGGCGCGAGCCTGGCCCGCACCTGCAGGTCCACCAGCGGCGGCACCTCGCCGAGCGCGTGCTGCAGCACCCAGCGCGTGGCGGTCAGGTTGTAGATGCCGACGTCCAGCAGCGCGCCGCCGGCCAGCGCCGGGCTGAAGATGCGGCTGTCGGGGTCGTAGGGCGCGGGGAAGCAGAAGCTCGATTGCAGCCCGTGCAGCGCGCCGAGGCGGCCATCGCGCAGCCAGGTCGCGAGTTCCTGGTAGGCCGGCAGGAAACGCGTCCAGACGGCTTCCATCAGAAAGCTCCGGTGCGTGCGCGCGGCCTCGACCAGGCGGCGGCCCATCTCCTGGTTGGGCACCAGCGACTTCTCGCACAGCACCGCCTTGCCGGCGCGCAGCGCGGCCAGGACGGGCTCGTAGTGCTGGCCATGAGGCGTGGCCACGTAGACGCCGTCGATGGACGGATCGGCCAGCAGCACCGCCGGATCGGTGTGGGCGAGCACGGCGGGTTCTCCCGGCGCCGACCAGCGGTCGGCGAACTGCTGCGCGCGATGGGCATCGCGGCCGCAGACCGCATGCAGGCGGCAGCCGTCGAGGCGCGCGACGGCATCGGCGAAGCGATGGGCGATCGCGCCCGGGCCGATCACGGCCCACTGGAAGGTGGAGTCGGACATGGGTCGGTGGGGAAGCGGGCCGGTCCCGCGATGTGCGGCAAGGGAGCCGACATGCTAATCGCCAACGCCGTCGTGACGTCTTGCCGCGGAAGGCCTCAGGGTTGTCCCGGGGCAGGGTTCGTCACGGGGGCGGACGACGCCCATGCCCTTCGTTCCCGGCAGGGTCATCGGCTAAGGTGGCGGCCTCGCACAACACGAATGCCTGTGACCCACGCAGGCCGTCTCCCATGAGGATTCCCTTCGTCCTGGCCGCCACCGTGGCCCTCGCCGCGCCCGTCCTGGCGCAGACCGTCGCGCCCGCCACGGCCCCGGCCTCCGCCGTGGCGTCGGCCGCCACCGGCGCGCCGTCCGCCAACCTGCTGCTGGCGCCGAGTCCGCTGCCGCTGCAGTACCCGCCGTTCGACCGCATTCCCGATGCCGACATCGGCCCCGCGCTCGACCAGGGCATGGCGGAGCAGCTGGCCGAGGTGGCCGCGATCGCCGACAACCCGGCCGCGCCGACCTTCGACAACACCATCGTGGCGCTCGAACGCGGCGGCCGCACGCTGGGCCGCGCGACCACGCTGCTGATGAGCCTCACCGGCGCCGACGCCAACCCCGCGCGGCTGAAGCTGCAGGCGGACTACGCCACCCGCCTGGCCGCGCACCGCGATGCGATCCAGCTCAACCCCAGGCTCTTCGCCCGCATCGAGGCGCTGTACCAGCGCCGCGCCGCGCTGGGCCTGGGCGCGCAGGAGCAGCGCCTGATCGAACGCCAGTACCAGCAGTTCCTGCGCGCCGGCGCGAAGCTGGACGAGGACGGCAAGGCCCGCATGAAGGCGATCAACGCCGAGATGGCGCAGCTGGGGGCGCGCTTCAACCAGAACGTCCTGGCGGAAGTGAACGACTCGGCGGTCGTCGTCGACAGCCTGGAGGAACTCAAGGGCCTGGACGAGGAGCAGGTCTCCGCCGCCGCGGCGGCCGCCAAGGCCCGCGGCCTGGACGGCAAGTACCTGATCGCGCTGCTGAACACGACCGGCCAGCCGGTGCTGGCGCAGCTGGAGAACCGCGCGCTGCGCCAGCGGGTGTACGAGGCCTCGGTGGCGCGCGGCTCGCGCGGCAATGCCTTCGACAACACCGCGCTGGTCTCGCGCGTGGTCACGCTGCGGGCCGAGCGGGCGCAGCTGCTGGGCTTCGCCACGCATGCCGACTTCGTGCTCAAGGATGAGACGGCCAAGACCCAGCAAGCCGTCAACGGCATGCTGCGCCAACTGGCGCCGTCGGCGGTCGGTGCGGCCCGGCGCGAGGGCGCCGAGCTGCAGGCCGTGATCGACCGCGAGCAGGCTGCGCGTCATCAGCCCTCGTTCAAGCTGGCCGCCTGGGACTGGAGCTTCTACAGCGAGAAGCTGCGGGCCGAGAAGTACGGCTTCGACGAGTCGCAGCTCAAGCCCTACCTCGAGATGAGGAACGTGCTGGAGAACGGCGTGTTCTACGCGGCGGGGCAACTCTACGGCCTCAAGTTCAAGGAGCGCCGCGACCTGCCGGTCTACCACCCCGACGTGCTGGTCTACGACGTCTTCAACGCGGACGGCTCGCAGCTGGCGATCTTCCTGGCCGACCTGTACGCGCGGCCCTCCAAGCGCGGTGGCGCGTGGATGAATGCCTACGTCGACCAGAGCGGGCTGATGAACCAGAAGCCGGTGGTGGCGAATCACCTCAACATCCCGAAGCCGGCCGACGGCAAGCCCACGCTGCTGACCTGGGACGAGGTGACGACGCTGTTCCACGAGTTCGGGCATGCGCTGCACGGCATGTTCTCCAACGTGAAGTACCCGAGCATGGCCGGCACCAAGGTGCCGCGCGACTTCGTCGAGTACCCGTCGCAGGTCAACGAGATGTGGGCGGACTGGCCGAGCGTGCTGGCGAACTACGCGAAGCACTACAAGACCGGCGAGCCGATGCCGCGCGCGTTGCTGGACAAGGTGCTGGCGGCCAAGCAGTTCAACCAGGGTTTCGCCTCGACCGAGTACCTGAGCGCCGCGAGCCTGGACCAGCGCTGGCACCAGCTGCCGCTGGACCGGATCCCGGCGGCCGACGGCGTGATGGCCTTCGAGGCCCAGGCGCTGCGCGAGGAGGGCTACGACTACGACGCGGTGCCGCCGCGCTACCGCACGCCCTACTTCAGCCACATCATGGGCGGCTACGCGGCCGGTTACTACGCCTACGTGTGGTCGGAGGTGCTGGACGCCAACACGGTGCAGTGGTTCAAGGCCAATGGCGGCCTCAAGCGCGAGCTGGGCGACACCTTCCGCGCCAAGCTGCTGTCGCAGGGCGGCAGCCAGGACGCGCTGACGCTGTTCCGCGGCGTCGTCGGCCACGAGCCGCAGATCCAGCCGCTGCTCGAGCGCCGCGGACTGGTGATCGAGAAGACCCGTACCGCCGGGTCGCCGCAGCAGGCGGCGCAGCCCTGATCGCAGGCGGCGCCCGCCGCGAGCGGGCGCCCGTCGTCAGCCGCCGGTCTTGTCGAGGTCCTTCGTGTCCTCGACCCCCTGCTGCGTGATCAGCCGCTGCATCAGCGCGAAGAAGCGGTCGTAGAACTGTCCGGCCGGGATGGTCTCGGACGCGACCTTGACCAGTGATTCCGAGGTCGACGACAGCGGCACCGAGATCGAGCCGATCGCGCTCACGCCCAAGCTGGTGGAGTTGGCGCTGCGCTTGACGTTGTAGCGGTCCTGCAGCGCCGACACGTAGGCGGTGGCCAGCTTGCCGCTGCCGCCCTCGGGCACGCAGACGATGGTGAAGCTGATCTCCACGTGCACCTCGCCCTCGGGCTGGAAGCGCTTCGTGCCGGCGATCGAGTCCGGCGTCGCGGTGTTGATCACGTAGCCCTGGCTCAGCAGCGCGCGCCGCGCGGCCTCGCAGGTGTCGTTGACGCTGGCGTCGAACAGGCGCGAGAAGGTCTCGTCCGCCGCGAAGCGCTCGTTCTGGTAGACGGAGTTCTTGCGCGCGGCGCTGCCCGGCCCGAAGGCGCCGCAGCCGGCCAGCAGCGCGGCCGCCAGGGCCGCCATGGCCCAGGGGCGAAGGGAATCGGAAGTGAGGCGTCGGATCATCGTCGTCGGGCCGTGATCGGCCAGCGGCGGATTATCCGTGTCCGGGCTGACGACGCCCCGTCATCACCGCACCGCTGTGCGACCCCGGGCTCAGTGGGCCAGCTGCGAGGTCAGCAGCGTCTCCCATTCGCCGTCGATGCAGACCTGCAGGCGGCGCGCGCTGCCGGGGCAGCGGTGCCAGTGCTCGCTGGCCGCGGACATCAGCGCCGGCCATAGCGGGCGGTCGCCGTCGCAGCGGCTGCGCGGGATCACCAGGGCCAGTTCGCGTTGCGTCTCGTGGCCGTCGGCTTCAATGAAGTCCAGCCGCGCCCGCACGACCACCGTCAGCGGGGTCGACAACAGCAGTTCGGCATTCACAATTTCCAGCGTTTCCATGGCCGCGATCGTAGGCAGGCCGCATGCCCATGGGTGTCGGGGTCGCCCGCGACGCCCTGTAGGACATTGCCTCATCCCGCAGGCGGTGATCGCCCTCGCTACCTTCGATCCGAACGGCGCGTGCGCCATTCGCCGGCGATCTCCGCTTGTCCTACAAAACATCGCGGATGCGGACGACAGGGCCGGCTGTTCGGCATACGTAGAGTCAATTCCAGCGCACCGCGGAGTGCACAAGGAGCCGACAGATGGGTATCGCCGACCACCATTCCCTCGCCCTGCATGTTCATGAGATCGCCTGCCAGGTCCAGTGGACCGCCGTCGGCGACCACGAACCGGTCCTGGGACTGGAAGCGGCCCTGCCCTACCTGATGGACCACGCCCCCGCGACGTTCGCCGAGCCGGCCCCTGCCGTCGTGTCGACAGACCGCCACGCCGCGTGAGTCCGAGCCCTGTCATCAATCCAAGGAGATCAACATGATGATTCGAGCCACCGTTCTCGCCCTGGCCACCGCTGTGGGCGCCATCACGATGCTGCCGGGCTGCGCCGTCACCCGCGGCCAATCCTCGGTCGGCGAGTACGTCGACGATGCCGCCGTCACCACCGCGGTGAAGTCCAAGTTCGTCGAGGCCAAGACCGTGGACGCCAGCTCCATCCACGTCGAGACGCTGCAGGGCGAGGTGATGCTGTCGGGCTTCGCCAAGAGCGCCACCGAGAAGGCCGATGCCGAGCGCCTGGCGCGCGAGGTCAAGGGCGTGAAGCGCGTCAAGAACGAGATCGCCATCCGCAACTGATCGGGTGACCGATCGGGCCGCGGAGGCCCAGCCTGACGCGCTGACGCGCGACCGACACGCGCCCGGTGGCGGCCTGACCGACCGCCCCGGGCGCTGTGNCCGTCCGTTCGCGCGCACCCGCTTGTGGTTCCGAGAAGTACACGAGTCCCGCCATGGAGTCCCAGCCCGCCAGCGCCGCCCTCACCTGCTTCCTCGTCGAGGACAACGCCGTCATCCGGGAGAACCTGGTGGCGACGCTCGAGGAGATGGTGGACCTGCGCGTGCTCGGTCACGCGGAGGACGAGCGCGGCGCGCTGGACTGGCTGTCGGAGAGCCATCCCGGCTGCGACCTGCTGATCATCGACATCTTCCTGGCCCAGGGCACCGGGCTGAACGTGCTGCGCGCCGCCGGCGAGCGGATGCCGCAGGCGCGTCGCGTGGTGCTGAGCAACTACGCGACGCCGGACATGCGCCAGCGCTGCTTCGCGCTGGGCGCCGACAAGGTGTTCGACAAGTCAGCCGAGCTCGAGGACCTGCTCGCCTACTGCGGCGGCCTGGCCGATGCGGCCCATCGCGATGCGGCTACTCGATCAGCCCGTTCTTGAGGGCGTAATACGTCAGCTCGCTGTTGGTGTTCAGCGCGAGCTTCTCCAGCACGCGCGAGCGGTAGGTCGAGACCGTCTTCACGCTCAGCGACATGCCGTCGGCGATGTGGCCGACGGTCTCGCCGCGGGCCAGGCGCAGGAAGACCTGCAGCTCGCGCTCGGACAGGGACTCGTGCGGCGCCTGGTCGGCCGGCGCGCCCAGGCCCTCGGCCAGCAGCTCGGCCACGGCCGGCGTGATGTACTTGCGACCGCGGAACACGGTGCGGATCGCGGTGGCGATCTCCTCGGGGTCGCATTCCTTGTTCAGGTAGCCGCTGGCGCCCTGGCGCAGCAGCGTGGTCGCGTAGTGGGTCTCGGGGAAGCCGCTGAGGATCAGCACCGGCAGCTCGGGCTTGCGGGCCTTGATGGCGGCCAGGGTCTCGACGCCGCTCTGGTCGGGCAGCGAGAGGTCCATCAGCATCACGTCGACTTCGCCGGCGCGGGCCAGGTCCAGGGCCTCGCGGCCGGAACTGGCTTCGCCGGTGACGCGCAGGTCGACCTGTTCGGAGAGGAATTGCCGCAGCCCGGCGCGGACAATCGCGTGGTCGTCGACGATGGCGATTCGGATCATGGTGAGGCGATGGTCAAGCGAGCGAAATCGCTCGGGGAGTGTAGAGGATGAGCCTGAAGGACACCGTCACGAACCTGGGTCGCAAGACCTGGGCGATGCCGCTGGGCGTGTTCGTGGCCCTGTTGATGATCCTGATCAGCGAGCTGGCCTACTTCGGCGCCGTGTCGCAGATGGACCGCCTGGACACGCTGGGCCGGGCCCGGATGGAACTGCTCCGGCTGATGGCCCGCGTGACAGACGCCGAGTCAGGGCAACGGGGATACCTGATCACCCGCCGGCCGGAATACCTGGACCCCTACCGCTTCGCCGCGGAGGACGCCTCGCAGGGGCTCAGCGCGCTGCAGCGGATGTACGCGCAGGTCGGCGCCGAGGATGCCGAGCGCCGCAGCAAGGAGATCGCCAGCGCCGTCGGCGCCAAGCTCAGCGAGCTGCAGGAGGTGCTCAAGCTCTACGAGGGCGGGCGCGAGGCGGCCGGCCGGGAGCTCATGATGACCGACATCGGCCGCGACCAGATGGAGCAGATCCGCCGTCGCTCGGCCGAGCTGCTGGCCGACGAGAACCGCCGCATCGCGCTGGGCACCGGCCAGGTCTACGACACGCTGATGCTCAGCCGCATCGGCGTGGCCGGCATGACGCTGCTGAGCCTGATCGTGTTCGTGCTGTTCGTGCGCAAGAGCCGCGCGCTCGACGACCAGCGCGCCGAGCAGGCGCAGGAAGTGCGCGCCGAGCGCGACCGGCTGGAGGTCGAGGTGGCGCGCCGCACCGCCGAGCTCACCCAGCTGGCCCGCCACCTGCAGACCGCGCGCGAGGACGAGCGCGCCCGCCTCGCCCGCGACCTGCATGACGAGCTCGGCGCGCTGCTGACCGCGGCCAAGCTCGACGTCGCGCGGCTGCGGCCCAAGCTGCAGGCCGGGGCACCCGACCTGATGCAGCGGCTCAACCACCTGACGGAGACGCTCAACAGCGGCATCGCGCTCAAGCGCCGCATCATCGAGGACCTGCGGCCGTCGACGCTGGACCAGCTCGGCCTGGTGCCGGCGCTGGAGATCCTGTGCCGCGAGACGTCCGAGCGGCTCGGCGTGCCGATCCGCATGAGCCTGGATCCCGCGGTCGAGCTGCCGCCCAGCGCGCAGCTGACGGCCTTCCGGCTGGTGCAGGAGGCGCTGACCAACACCGCCAAGTACGCCCGGGCCACCGAGGTCGAGGTGACGCTCAAGCGCGAATACGCGCAGGCCATGGTCGTGGTTTCCGACAACGGCCAGGGCTTCGAGCCGGACCGGCTCACGCTGGGCTCGCACGGGCTGCTGGGCATGCGTTTCCGCGTCGAGGCCGAGCGCGGCCAGCTGCGCCTGCGCAGCGCGCCGGGGCAGGGCACCGAGGTCTGCGCCTGGCTGCCGCTCAAGCGCGACGAGCCGGAGATTCCGCGCATCGACTTTCCGATTCCTGGGATGGCGGGGATGCCCGCGGAGGGCGGCGCCTCGCCTGCGGGCGGCGGGCTGTAGGCGGCCATGGGGCCGGCACCACTGTCGTACTTGGACGTCCCCTCACCCCTGCCCTCTCCCCGCAAGCGGGTAGAGGGAGTTTTCTTGAGGGGCGTGGCGGGCGGGGGCTGTAGGCGGGCTCCTACGAGCGCCCGGGACGCTCGGCGACCACCGCTTCCGGTCGCCGCCGACCCGGTGGCGCCGGGCGCCTGCCTAGAGTGAGGTCATGGATCCGCGGCCCTCCGCGGAATTTCCGCGACACCGCGATATCCCCGAAAGGAGCCTCGCCATGAAGCACTCTTCCCGCCCCAGCCAACTCGCCCTGCTGCTGCCCGCCGTGGTGGCCGCCGTCGCCCTGACCGCCTGCGGTCGTGAGGACGACGGTCGCACCGCCGGCCAGCGCCTGGACGACGGCATCTCCAAGATGGAGCAGAAGTCCGAGGAAGCGAAGCAGGACACCCGTCAGGCCATGGACAACATGGGCAACAAGATGGACCGGACCGCCGACAAGGTCGGCGCCGCCGTCGACGACGCCCAGATCACCACGTCCATCAAGACCGCGCTGGCGGGCGACCCCAAGCTCAGCGCGCTCGACGTGAAGGTCGAGACCGAGAAGGGCCACGTGACCCTGGACGGCACCGCGCCCGACCTGGCCGCGCGCGACCGCGCCGGCTCGATGGCCCTGGCCGCCAAGGGCGTCCAGTCGGTCAACAACCGCATCAAGGTCAACGGCTGATCTCCTCCTCTGCAGCCGTCTGACCGGGGCCCCGGCCCGCGTCGCCCGACGCGGTGCCGGGGCTTTCTGCTGTCGGCCTTCGCCCGGGGTATTCCCGGTTTCCTGTCGTATTCGTGACGATTCGTTAACGCGCTTCACGGGGTTGTCATCCGCGCTGCCTAGCGTGCCGCCCTGTCGCCACCCGGCCCGTCGAGGGAGACCGGGCCGCGGCGTCCTCGAGCCACGAAAGATCGACATGAAGAAGACG
Source organism: Roseateles sp. 22389 (assembly GCF_052044995.1). NCBI lineage: Bacteria > Pseudomonadati > Pseudomonadota > Betaproteobacteria > Burkholderiales > Sphaerotilaceae > Roseateles > Roseateles sp. 22389. The sequence goes on along the minus strand of NZ_JBQEOF010000005.1, from coordinate 253,755 downwards.
ACCGTCCGTTCCGTTCCCCGCCTGTGCCGCCCGAGCCGGCTGGGCCGGACCCTGATGAGCCTGGCCGCGATCGCGGCGCTGAGCGCCTGCAACACCAAGGACAACGACGGCTACGACATCCCGGCCGTCGTCCAGCCGACGCAGGGCCGGCTCGTCGATGCGCCGGTGGAGGGCGTCAGCTACCAGGCCACGCCGTCGGCGATCTCCGGCAAGACCGGCGCGAACGGCGTCTTCACCTGCAAGGCGGGCGACACGGTGAGCTTCAGCGTCGGCGGCGTCGTGGTGGGCAGCGCCGCCTGCGCGGCGACCGTCGCCGCGGCGGACCTCGCCGGCACCAGCGCGCTGGGCGACGTCAAGCTGCAGAACCGCCTCGTCTTTCTGCAGGCGCTGGACGAGGACGACGATCCCACCAACGGCATCCGCATCACGGCCGCAGTGCACGACGCGCTGACCCAGGCGCTGGACTTCACCCTGGCCGCGGCCGACTTCGACAAGGCCTTCGCCGCGCTGCTGCCGGCCGGGCAGAACGACGTCTACGGCCAGCCCTACGCCGGCCGCGCGATGAGCGCCAGCCGCCGCGCCGCCGCGGTCGACCACTACGAATCGACGATGGCCACGCTGCTCGGCAAGACCGAGACCAGCAGCGCCACCCAGGACAGCGCCGGCGGCGCCGTCGCGATCACCAAGTTCCAGATCCGCGCCGCCGACAACCAGTACGTGCCCTACGAGGGCAGCAACGCCGACGCGAAGAAGGACTTCCCCAAGGGCTTCTATCCGGCGGTCGGCTCGGGCCTGGCCTACAAGGGCAAGAACGCGGATGGCGCGCTGGAGTTCTGGGGCATCACCGACCGCGGCCCCAACGGCGACAGCCCGAGTGCGCCGCGCCCGGACACCGGCGCGGTCGCGACGACCAAGATGTTCCCCGCGCCGAGCTTCGCGCCGTCGATCGGCGTGATCACGCTGGGCAAGGACGGCGCCGTCATCGCCAGCCTGAATCCGCTGAAGAACCCGGATGGCTCGAAGGTCACTGGCCGCCCGCTGCCCTTCGGCGCCGTCGGCAACAGCGCCGAGGTGCCGCTGGCCGACACCCTGAAGTTCGACCAGACCAAGGGCAACTTCGACGCGAACGGCCTGGACAGCGAGACGCTGGTCCACGACGCTGCCAACAAGGTGTTCTGGACTTCGGACGAGTACGGCCCCTTCATCGTGAAGATCGACGCGGCCAGCTTCCAGGTCGTCAAGCGCTACGCGCCCGGCACGACCGCCGGCAGCCTGCCCGAGGTGCTGAAGCATCGCCGCCCCAACCGTGGCATGGAAGGCCTGACGATGGACGCGGCCACCGGCCGGCTGCATGGCTTCCTGCAGAGCCCGATCGATCCGGTGGACGCCGCCGGCAAGAGCCTCGAGGTCGTCGACAGTGCCGACCTGGACCAGGACGGCAAGACCACCGACAAGGTCAAGGTGCGCGACTTCGCCCAGTTCGCGCGCTGGATCGAGTTCGATCCCAAGACCGAGACCTCGCGGCTCTACGCCTATCCGCTCAGCTACCCGCTCGCCGCCAAGGGCGAGAAGTGGGACCGCAACCGCACCGGCAGCGCCAAGCTCGGCGACCTGGTCTCGCTGGGCAACGGCAGGTTCATCGTCATCGAGCAGGGCGCCGACTCGACCGGCGCGGTGCGCAACTTCCTGATGCTGGTGGAGCTGCCGGCCGCGGCGACCGACATCGCCGCCATCGGGACCGAGCTCGAGCGCAACAGCATCGATGGCGTGACCGCCTCGGCGGTGACCTGGGCCCAGGTCGTGAAGCTGAAGAAGACGGTGCTGCTGGACCTGAACGCCGCCGGCTGGAAGGCCGAGAAGGCCGAGGGCCTGGCGGTCGTCGACGGCAACACGCTGGCGCTGATCAACGACAACGACTTCGGCCTGATGTCGACGCTGGTGGACGCCAAGGGCAAGCCGCTGGCCGGCGATCCGACCGAGTGCAGCGTCGACGCCAACGGCGTGATCGTCCAGGACGGCAGCTGCGCGGCCGGCGCGACCACCGCGCGCGTGACCCGCGGCAACGAGGTCGACCGCCTCACCCACCTGTGGCTGTTCAAGTTCCCGAAGGCGCTGAGCAGCTACGTGGCGCCCTGACCGGCCGGCGGCCCGGCCCTTCGCGGTCGGGTCTACCCGAGGTGTCCTCCGGCACCTCGGCGGCCGCGGGACGCTGACGGAGAATGCCCGCCAGCAAGAACTCCAGGCTGTCGCGCATGACCCGTCACCCCCTCGCCCGCACCACGGCGGCCGCGCTTGTCGCGGCCGTTTCCCTTGGCGCCGCCCCCTTCGCCCAGGCCGCGACGCCCGCGCCCGGCGCGGCCGCATCCGCGCCCGCCGCCGCGCCCGAAGCGCCGCTCGACCAGCTGCCCTACACGCCGAGCCTGGACACCGCGGCGATGGATCGCAACGCCGATCCCTGCGACGACCTCTACCAGTACGCCTGCGGCGGCTGGATGGCGGCCAACCCGATCCCGCCGGACCAGGCGCGCTGGTCGGTCTACGCCAAGATGGCCAACGAGAACCAGCGCTACCTCTGGGGCATCCTGGACAAGCTCTCGGCCGCCGATCCGGCACGCAGCGCCAACCAGGCGCGCATGGGCGACTACTTCGCCGCCTGCATGGACGAAGCGGCGGCCGAGCGCCACGCGCTGGCGCCGCTGCGGCCGCTGCTGTCGCGCATCGACGCGCTGAAGGACCGCCGCGATCTGCCGGCCCTGCTGGCCGCGCTGCACCTGGCGACCAACAACGAGCGCGTGCTGTTCCACTTCAGCTCAGGCCAGGACATGGCCGACTCGACGCGGGTCATCGCCTTCGCCTACGCCGGTGGGCTGAGCCTCCCGGACCGCGAGTACTACTTCAAGGCCGACGAGAAATCCCGCACCCTGCGGGACCAGTTCGTCGCGCATGTCGCGCGCAGTTTCGAGCTGCTCGGCGACGCGCCGGAGGCGGCGCGCACGCAGGCACGGCAGGTGATGGCCCTGGAGACCGCGCTGGCGCGCGCCTCGCTGAGCCGCGTCGACAAGCGCGATCCCTACAAGGGCTTCCATCCGATGAAGGCGGCCGGGCTGCAGGCGCTCACGCCCGGCTTCGACTGGGCGGCCTACCAGCGCGCGCTGGGCCTGGACCCGCAGGCGGCCTACAACGTGACCGAGCCGGCCTTCTTCAAGGCGATGGCCAGGGAACTGCGCCAGCGCGACCTGGCGCAGTGGCGCCATTACCTGCGCTGGCAGCTGGTCAGCAGCCAGGCGCCGACGCTCTCCGGCGCCGCGGTGCAGGCCAACTTCGAGTTCTTCGGCCAGACGCTGCAGGGCGTGCCGCAGAACAAGGCGCGCTGGAAGCGCTGCGTCGAGCTGGTCGACGCGCAGCTCGGCGAGGCGCTGGGCCAGGAGTTCGTCGCCCGCAACTTCAGTCCCGACCTGAAGGACAAGACGCTGACGATGACGAAGCAGATCGAGGACGCGATGGCCGCGCGCATCCGGTCGCTGAGCTGGATGAGCGAGACCACGAAGCAGCGCGCCCAGGAGAAGCTGCATGCGATCGTCAACAAGGTCGGTTATCCGGACCGCTGGCGCGATTACGGCGCGCTGAGCGTCGCGCGCGACGATTTCGCCGGCAATGTGATGCGGGGCAATGCCTTCGAGCTCAAGCGCCAGCTGGCCAAGATCGGCAAGCCGCTGGACCGCGGCGAATGGGGCATGACGCCGCAGACGGTCAACGCGTATTACGACGCGCAGATGAACGACATCAACTTCCCGGCCGGCGTGCTGCAGCCGCCGCTGTTCGATCCCAAGCTGGATGACGCGCCGAATTACGGCAACACCGGCGGGACGATCGGCCATGAGCTGATCCACGGCTTCGACGACGAGGGCCGGCAGTTCGATGCCAAGGGCAACCTGCGCGACTGGTGGACGAAGAAGGACGGCAAGGCCTTCGAGCAGCGCGCCGCCTGCGTGACCAGGCAATACGCGCAGTACGTGGTCGTCGACGACATCCGCATCAACAGCAAGCTGACGCTGGGCGAGGACCTGGCCGACCTGGGCGGCCTGGTGCTGGCGCATGCGGCCTGGAAGGCGCAGATCGCGGACATGTCGCCGCCGCCGGCGGACCGCGACGGCCTGACGCCGGAGCAGCGCTTCTTCGTCGGCTTCGCGCAGTGGGACTGCAGCCACGCGCGGCCGGAGTACGCGCGCGTGCATGCGCTGACCGACCCGCATTCGCCGGGGCGCTACCGGATCAACGGGGTCGCGGTGAACATGCCGGAGTTCGAGCGGGCCTTCCACTGCAAGCCGGGCCAGAAGATGGTCAAGCCCGACGCCGAACGCTGCCGCATCTGGTGACGGGCCCGGCGGGCCTCGCGGCGCGAGGGCCCGCCGACCCGGGCCGCTGACGTCAACCGATCAGCAGGTCCTCGGCCGTCTTGCCGGCGGCCAGCGCGTCCTTGAACCAGGTGGGACGCTTGCCGACGCCGGTCCAGGTGCGACCAGCGCCATCGTGGTACTTCGGCGTGCCGGCGCCGCGCGGCGCCTTGCGCTTGGCGGTGGTGGCCGCGCGGGCGGGTTTCGCGGCGGCCTTGCGGCCGGCGCGCGGACGCTGCAGGGTCGCGCCGAACAGTTCCTCGGGGGTCAGGCCGTAGTGGTCGATGGCCTCGCGGATCCGCGCGACCACGCCGGAGATTTCCTTCGCGCGCAGCGCCTCGGCTTCCTTCTGAAGTTTCTCGATCTGACTCAGGACTTGTTTCAAGGATTTCGCCATTCGGCTGACTCCATTCGGGGTGAATTGACCTGGGCATCTGCCTCTATGTCGCTGACCTCCCGGGCGCGACTGTAGCGCCCTGCGCGCGAGCGATGCGGAAACGACACAGCCTGTCCCATTGACACGGGGTGACTCGACTGATTCCAGTAGGGCGCCGGACGACATACATGTCGATTGCGCAGTCCATGCCGGGATGAGACATCGGTTCATTGCGCTTCGGCAAGAACGTGGGCGGCGACGCGATTCGCCGGGAATGGACAGGGAGCGCGCTCCTTAGAGTGAATCGTTCATTCACCGCAATTGCTGGACGGAGTGCCGCGATGGTTCGATCCACACACCCGATCAATGCGCCGACCTACCTGCGCCTGCGCGACCAGATCCGCGCCGACATCGAGGACGGCTGCTGGCGCCTGGGCCAGCACCTGACGCTGCACGAGCTGAGCGCGCATTACCAGGTCAGCAACGTGCCGGTGCGGGAGGCGCTGCTGCAGTTGCAGGGGGACGGCATGGTGGACATGCGGATGAACAAGGGCGCGGTGGTGCGAGCGGTGGACGCGCGCTTCATCGAGGAGTATTTCGACGTGCGCGAAGCGCTGCACACGATGCTGCTGGCCCAGGCCTGCGGGCGGCCCGAGGCCCGCGAGGCGGCGCAGGGGCCGCAGATCGAGGCGCTCGTGCGCGCGGTGGAGGAGGCCGCCCGAGATGGCCGTGCGCGGGAGCTGCTGGCGGCCGATGAGACGCTGCAGGAGGAACTCGCGCGCTGGGGCGGCAATGCGCAGGCGCTGGGGATGCAGGCCTCGCGCGGGCGGCTGCTGGAGGCCGTCCGGCGCTCGCGCATGGCCTTGTGGGCGTCGGAGCTGGACGTGCTGGCCGTCCAGGACCGGGCGATGGTCGAGGCGATCCGGCAGGCCGACCCGGTCACTGCGGGCGAGGCGATGCGCCGCCATGTCGCGGCCGCGCGGACCTACATGCTGCGTCTGCTGCGGTTGCCCGAGCTGCCGGCGCGGGTCGAGGGCGCGTCGTTCGCGCCGGGTTCGACCTCGAGTGAGGCGCCGGACGCCGACTGAGCGGCCTCGATCGGAGGTCGCCTTGACCGCCGCAGCCCACCATTCGGCGCGGTGTTGTTCATGGGGCGCCGTTCACAGGGGCAGGGAGCTCGCCTTCAGGCAGCGCAGCACGAAGCTGGACTTGCTGTGGCGCACGCCGGGGATCTTGTAGAGCTTCTCGCGCAGCAGGCGTTCGTAGTCGCGGGTGTCGCGCACGGACAGGCGCAGCACGTAGTCGTAATCGCCGGAGACCAGGTAGGCATCGATGACCTCGGGGATGGCCTCGAGGTGGCGGGCGAATTCCGCCATCGCCGCGTCGGTGTGCTTGTTCAGGGTGAGCTGCACGATCAGCTGCTCGGGCCGCCCGATCTTCTCGGCGTTCACCTTGACGGTGTAGCCCTCGATCACGCCGGATTCCTCCAGCCGCTTGATGCGCGTCCAGCAGGGCGAGGTGGTCAGGCCGACCTCCTCGCTGACCTCCTGCAGGCTGGCGCGCGCGTTGCGCTGCAGCGCACGCAGGATGGCGCGGTCGAACTTGTCGAGCTTGATTTGCTGATCCATCGCGCTTCAAAAGGAAGATTTGCTGTGCGGCGGATTCTATGAGGCAAGAACGGCAACCCTTTCCGGGCCAGTGCCGGGACACTGAACGCATGAATGCCAGGTTCGACGGCGCCCAGGTCAGCGCCCATGGCGCGGTCATCGACGCGCCTTGTTCTCCCTCCTCCCCTTCATCGCCGGCCAGCGCCGGCCCTGTCGCCCCGCTCGGGAACGTGCCACCGCGCAACGGCGCCCAGACGCTGCTGGACACGCTGGTGGCCCGCGGCGTGGACACCGTGTTCGGTTATCCCGGCGGCGCGGTGCTGCCGCTGTACGACGCGCTGCACGGCGAGCCGCGCCTGCGCCACATCCTGGTCCGCCATGAACAGGCGGCCGTGCATGCGGCCGAGGGGTATGCGCGCAGCACCGGCCGGCTGGGCGTCGTGCTGGTGACCTCGGGCCCCGGCATGAGCAACACGACGACGGGCCTGCTGGACGCGCTGTGCGACTCGGTGCCGGTGCTGTGCATCAGCGGCCAGGTGAACAGCGCGGCGATCGGCACCGACGCCTTCCAGGAGTGCGATGCGCTGGGCATCTCGCGGCCGGTGACCAAGTGGAATGCGCAGTTGCGGCCCGGTGGCGACGTCGCGGCGCTGGTGCGCAAGGCCGTCGAGATCGCGCGGGGTGGCCGTCCGGGCCCGGTGCTGCTGGACGTGCCGAAGGATGTGCAGCTCGCGCCGGTGCGGCCCGATGAGTGGCTTGATGCCAGGCCCACCGCGCGGACCGCACACGAGCGGCCGCTGGCGCTGCCCGTCTCGCCCATCGTCGACGTGCGTGCGGTGGAAACGGCCGCAGACTGGATCGCCACCGCGCGCCGGCCGGTGTTCTACGGCGGTGGCGGCTTGGTCAACGCTGGCGACGAGGCCTGCGCCGCGTTCGCGGCCGCGGTGGCGCTGGCCGGCGCGCCCTGCACGCTGACGCTGATGGGGCTGGGCGCGGTGCCGGCGTCGTCGCCGCACTGGCTGGGCATGCTGGGCATGCACGGGACGCTGGAGGCCAACCTGGCGATGCATCACGCCGACCTCATCGTCTGCGCCGGCGCGCGCTTCGACGATCGGGTGACCGGCCGGCTCGATGCCTTCGCGCCCGGCGCGCGCGTGATCCACCTCGACATCGACCCCGCGTCCATCGACAAGGTCCGGCGCGCCGACCTCGCCCTGTGCGGGGACGCGCGAACGCTGCTGCCGCGCCTGCGCCGCGCGCTGGAGCGACGCCCGATGCCGCCGGAGCGCTTGGCCGACTGGTGGGCGCGGATCCAGGACTGGCGCTCGCGCCGATCGCTGGCCTTCGAGGACACGCCGGAGGTCATCGCGCCGCAGGCGCTGATAGCGCGGCTGCAGGCACAGCTCGCCGGCCGGGACGCGATCGTGTCGACGGACGTCGGCCAGCATCAGATGTGGGCGGCGCAGCACCTGGCCTTCGAGCGCCCGCGGCGCTGGCTCACCTCGGGCGGCGCCGGTACGATGGGCTACGGCCTGCCGGCGGCGATCGGCGCGCAGGTGGCGCATCCCGGGCGGCTGGTCGTGTGCGTCAGCGGTGATGCGTCGATCCTGATGAACCTGCAGGAGATGGCCACGGCGCGGCAGCATCGCGCGGGGGTCAAGGTCGTGCTGTGCAACAACGGCCACATGGGCATGGTGCGGCAGTGGCAGGAGCTGCATCACGGCGAGCGCTACAGCCACAGCTACAACGCCTGCATGCCGGACTTCGTCGCGGTGGCAAAAGGCTTCGGCTGGGAGGCGGCGCGGGTCACGCGGCGGGATGCGCTCGATGCGGCGCTGGCCGGGTGCCTGGCGAGCGACGGCCCGTATTTCCTCGACGTGGCCGTCGCGCCGGTGGAGAACTGCTTCCCGATGATTCCGGCGGGGAAGGGGCATCACGAGGTGATGCTGGCGCGGTGAAGACGACGTCCGGCCCAACCGCCGCGGCACGGAGGCGCCGGTGTCGCGGGACGGGGGCCGTCAGTCGGTACCGGCCTCCCACCGAAAACTGACCTTGAGGTCATTCAGCCAGGCCAGGTCGAGCAGGCCGTCGTGCTGCATCCGGCCGACCACGATGCCAGGGTGAATGCCGGCGCGCTTCGCGAAGGCCCGCACCGCCGCGCGCGTGCCAGCGATGTTCGGAAGCTCGCGGGCGAGCGCCGGCGGGATCAGTGCATCGCAAGCGAAGGCATCCGCTTCCCGCTCCTCTCTGGAATTGCTGCCCGACTTGGTCGGATCGTCCAGGAAGACCGTCGACTTCTGCTGGCCATGCAGCAGCAGGTGGGCCGCTTCATGGAAGAAGCTGAACCAGAACTTGTCGTTGGTCTTGCCGTAGAGCGACAGCTGGATCAAGGGCCGGCTCGGGCTCAGCCATCGCGCGACGCCTGACACATGGGTGCGCGGGAGCGCGGGCACCAGCACGAAGGCCACGCCCGCGTCCTGCAGCAGACGCTGCATGGCCTCCAGGAAGTCGCCGGACGATTGAAGCGTCAGCGCGCGAATGCCGTCGAGCGCGGCGCGGAAGCGGGCCTCGTCGTAGCGCGGTCCCTCCTGCCTTTCCGCGAGACGCTCGCCCATGCGCAGCCACGCCGAGATCGCGCCGACATCGGCCTGGTCCTGCCGGCTGCGACGGAAGGCCAGTTGCATTTCGCCGTACTGGCGCTCCCATTGCTGAGGACTGGCGACGCCGAAAAAGGACAGCATTTCGCCCACCAGGGCCGGCTTGGACTTCGCATCCAGCCGACGCTTGTCCAGGACGCCGACCGCCATGAGTTCCTTGATCGGAAAGCGGTCCAGCCAGGACACCATCGTGGCGTTCCGCTCGGCGGCGTCCTGAAGCGCGATGCGCTCGCGATAGTGGGCCTCCCGTTTCAGCCAGAAGCCGACCGAGCCGCCCAGAACGGTGTGAAGCCGCACGGCCGCGTCTTCTGACAGAGGGACCTTGCCCTTGATCAGTTGATTGACGTGTTTCAGGGAGAAGCCGAGCCGGTCGGCCAGTTGCAGCTGCGTCCAGCCGCGCTCCTCGAGCAGGTCCAGGATGGTGTCCCCGGGCGGCGACACCCAGTCGGGCGCGAACACAGAGTCAGCCATGGTAGTCCCCAATGAATTCGATACAGACGATGGTCACGGTTGGCCAATCGATGGAGCTGTCGGCGCGCCGAGGGATCGGCTCGTCCGCGGACGCAAACACCAGCCGCCAGCCGGCGGCCAGGTCAAGGGCGAACTGGCCCGCGCGATCTCCCATCAACGGGTGCGGACGGCCGGCCACAAGGTCACCGACGCAGGCGGCAGCCTCCAGCTCTGCGAGCCGCGTGCGAAGCTTTCTGGCGACGAGCTCCCCGAGCTTCGTCCTTGCAGCGGAGGCCTTCTCGCACAACTCGCGCAGCCGCTTGTCCTTGAACCTGATCTCCAAGAAGCAGCTCCCCGCGCCGCAAAAGAGACGTGAGACTTTACCAGACAGGTAAATGAGCCAAGGTGGAACGCGGCATGCGGGTGTCGGATGCGTCCCACATCCGGCAGCGTGCGGGCCCATTGGGCATCGCAGGGGCGGCACCGGGCTACATTGCCTCCCATCGCCGGCCGGACCGGCTGGTCTTCCGTTGACAGGAGCTGCCCATGACTCGTCCCTACGCCCCGAAGAACCAGGCGCTATTCGATGAAGGCCTCGCCACGCGTCGCGAGGTGCTGGGCGATGCCTACGTCGATGCGTCGATCCAGAACGCCACCGACTTCACCATCGACATGCAGGAACTGGTGACCCAGTACTGCTGGGGCGATGTCTGGAACCGGCCGGGGCTGGACCGGCGCTCGCGCTCGCTGCTGAACCTGGCGATGCTGACCGCGCTGAACCGGCCTCATGAACTCAAGATCCACGTGCGCGGCGCGCTCAACAACGGGCTCACGCGCGAGGAGATCAAGGAGGTCTTCCTGCAGACGGCGATCTACTGCGGCGTGCCGGCGGCGATCGATGCGTTCCGCTCGGCCGCCGAGGTCTTCAAGGAGATCGACGGCTGAGCCGCGGTCAGGGATTGCGGCGGGCCAGCTCGAAGTGCATGCCGTCGACGTTGCTGCTGAAGTGGCCGCCCCACGCGAAGCCTTGGGCGGCGAAGAGCGGCACCAGCGGGGTGAGGTCGCCTTGCTGGCCGGGCGACGCGGGGGGATGGCCGGCGCCGTTCCAGCGCGCGTTCAGGTCGATCGCGACGCCCCAGCTGTGGGAGCTGAGGTCCGGATTGCCCGGATCCCAGTTCTTGTGGCGGGGCACCCAGCCGCCATCGAAGGTCTGGATGAGCGAGCCCAGTCCGAGCGCGTCGATGCGGTCGAACACGGCCTGGAAGTGCGGATGGGCCAGCCGGTGCAGGCTCACCGCCGAATGGCCGAGCGCCGCGAGCACCGGATGGCTGAAGGGCGCGATGTGCTGCGTCACCCAGGCCGCCGGCGTGATGACGATCGAGCCGCGCTGCGCGCCCGGCGTCGACTGGAAGGCGCCGAAGGTGCCGGCCAGCTCCGCCTGCGAGAGCGGCAGGATCGTGCCGTTGCCCCGCCGGTGCACGTCGGGCGCGACCGCGCCGGCCGGCGCCGCCGGCACCGGCGTGGCGGCGTCCTCGAACTGGGCGGCGCCCGACCAGAAGTAGTGCTCGCGCCCTTCGACGCCATACCAGGCGCGCCGTCCCAGGTAGGCCTCGCCGTCGATGACGCGATCGACCATCAGGGTGTCCCCCGGCTCGAGTCGGCCGATGCGGGCGAAACCGACCGCCGGCCCGCCGCGCAGGTTCAGCTTCTGCTCGATGCGCACGCGGCGCGGCGGTGCGAGCGGCGTCGCGACCGGCTTAGGCGAGGTAGTCATCGTCATTGCTCCCGGGAGCCAGGCCGAGCAGTTCCTGGATCTGGACCAAGGTCAGCTCGGCCGTCTGCGCCTGCCCGCGCTCGCCCTGCCAGGTCTTGATCGCGGCGCGCGTGCGGCCATCGAAGAGCGCCGTCACCTCGGCGCCGGTGAGGCCCAGGCCCCGCTGCACCCGCTCGACCTCCTGCGGCGACAGGCCGCGCTCGGCGTCGTTGAGCGCGTCGCTCATCGCTTCCGGGGGCGCTTCTTGCGTCGCACCGGGCGCGGCGGTGGTGGGCGTGCGGGCCAGCATCGACTTGGGAGGCTCCGCGGCACTCGCGGCATTGGCGGCTGCGGGCGTTTCCTGCGCCTTCGTGCCGGCGGCGCGCAGCTTGACCAGCCGGTTCAGCAGGTCGAACCAGAACGGTCCGCCCAGGGTGCAGGCCACCGCCGTCATGCTCCAGCCCAGCAGCGCGATCAGCAGGTTGCCCCACCAGCCGCCATCGCCGATCCGGTCGCCGAGGTGGCAGGGGACCGCCTTCCCGGCGGGATCGCAGGCCTCGTCGAAATAGGTCGGCCAGGCGGATCCCGTCCAGCCCAGCGGCAGGCCGATGCTCTGCAGCGTGTCCAGTTCCGCCAGGCGCGTGCAATAGGACTTGGCCGCCACGTCGTCCCCGAAGCGCTCGCACTGGCGCGGGATCTCCTTGCCCGTCGGCTTGACGAGACGGGCGAGCGCCACCGGCGCCGAGGCGGCGCCCGGCCCAACCGTAGCCGCCGCCGCAGGCGTGACGAGGGCCAGCCGTACCGGCTCGAACAGCGCGCGCAGCTCGGCATGCGGCTCGCCGGGCGCGAAGGCCTGCTCCAGCGCGGCGCTCGATCGGGCGATGGCCTGCGCATCGGGCGGGGTCGCGTTGAGCGCGCCACGCAGCGTGATCGCGGCACGCAGCAGCGTCTCGAGCGGCGCGCGGACCTGCGCGTCGCTGGTGTCCGCGAGCCGCTTGAGCAAGGCGGCATTCAGGGGCTGCAGCGACGCCTGGGCCCGCGCGAGTGCCGGAGCCGGCAGGCCCGGTGTCTTCGAGGCCGCTGCAGCCGCGGGGGGCGATGCCGCGGGGATCGCCGGCGCGGCGGCGGGCGCGCTGACCGGCGCTGCGGGCGGCGTGACGGTCGGCTTGTCCGCCGCGGACACCTGCTGGTTGTAATTGGTGGCGACCTCCTGCGCGACGGTCAGCGTGGCCTTGCGCAGCGCCTCGTCCTGCCAGAGTCGCGCGGAGATCAGGATGGGGTTGATGTTGGCGACCATCGCGGCGAGGAAGCCGAAGACGAACAGCGTTACCTGCGTATGGCGCTTGAACCAGCCGATCGAGCGCTCGCCGACGGCGTCGTACCAGGCCGCGAGCCGGGCTTCGAAGGCGGGCCAGTCCTGCTCCACGCCCATGGCGAGCCCGCGCATCGCGTCGACGAAGGCCGGGTTGGGCAGGGCGCCCGACGAGGCGCCACCGGCGCGCTGCGAGGCGTCCGTGACGGTGGCCACGAATTCTGCCGGCGTGGCCGGACGCAACCCGGCCAGGTGCTTGTCGCAGAGCAGCGCGATCAGGGAGCTGATGACGGCGTCCGCGTTGATGTAGGACGGCTTGCGGTCCTCCGCGCGGGTGGCCTTCGAGAGCGCGACGATCAGCGGATGCGCGAGCAGGCCCTTGGCGAAGACGGGGTCGTCGCCGAAGAAGGAGACCACCGCGCGTTCCATGTACTTGCCACGCAGCGACCGGAAGGACGACCAGAGCTCCTGCAGGGCCGTCGCGAGCAGGCTGGTGATCGCGAACACCAGCGCCACTCCGATCACGACGTCGATCATCCGGGTGTCCATCGTTCGACCTCACGGAATGTCGTTGAAGAACAGGTGCGCGCCGATGCGCGCGCAGGGCCGATGGCCGGCGGCCCACCGGGGCGGCGGCGCCAGCCGCGCGGCGTGGTAATGGGTGGCGCCGGCCGTCGGGTCGCCGCGCAGCCGTTCCTGCGGACGGTCCTGTTCCTGGGCCATCAGCCGCCGCGCGATCGCGAGCGCCTGGGCGAAGCGCGCGTTGGTGGCGTCCACCGCGAGCAGCTGCGGCAGGTTGGGATCGTTGCGGTTCCAGCAGCTGAACTGCCAGGGCTTGCGGCAGACCTCGACGACATCACGGCCCCAATAGGTCGCGCGCCGGACGCGGTTCAGCACCACGTGGGCGACGGCCTCCATCCCGTCGATCTGGCCGCGCTCGCCGCGGGCCTCGCCCCAGACGGTACGGGCCAGGATGACGACGTCCTGCCCGGCCGGGCTGGCTGCGGCGGGCATCGCGGTCGAGCTCCCTGGGACCGACGCCGGACCCGGTCCGGCCATCGGCGCGGGTACGGGCGCCGCCGGCGTCGCCAGGGGCCCGGCCCGGACCAGCGGCTCATCCCGGCGCACGAGTTCGGCGCCCGCCCATGCCAGCACCGGCGCGATGGGAACGGCGATCGCGCAGCGCAGGCCCACGCCATCGGGGGCGACGCCGGCATGCAGGCCGACCAGCTCGTCGCGGCTGTTCCAGATCGGCGCGCCGCTGTCGCCGCCGAGCGTGGCCTCGTCGGGCGTCCAGCACAGCGCGCCATCGAGCAGGTAGGGGCGGGACTCGTCGCCGGCGATGCACAGGCTGGCGCCGAACAGATGCGGGGCCTGGCCGCCGATCGCGCGGCCTCGGGTGCGGATGAACAGCTGGTCGTCGGCCAGCGCCGAGGCGGTGCCCACCGGCCACTCCGCGCCGCGACCGGCGAGCGGCCGCAGCGCCGCGGCAGACACCTCCACGAGCGCGGCGTCCACGGCGCAGGTGACCGGCAGCGCCTGGAAATTGGGCTGCCAGTCGAAGAGGCGCCCGTTGATCGGGGCCGCGTCCGGTTCGCCGTCCAGCCACAGCGTCACGTCGTCGCCGCGGGCGCTCGGCCGGGCCGCGGCCAGCACGTGGCCCGAGGTCAGCGCCAGCAGGCTGGACGGGCGCGCAGTCCGGCGCAGCACGGCGGTCAGCGTGCCTTCGAGGAAGCGGTTGGAGGCGTTCTCGGCGCGGACCCAGGCGGCCTGGGCGTGGCCGGACCGTCCGCCGCGGACCGCGTCGACGGGCATCGTCTCGCCGGTCAGCGGCGAGCGGAGCGCGCGCGGCAGCTGCCGTCCCGGACAGTCATCGCCGAAGGCCAGGGTCAGGCGCCGCGGCCCCTGGCCGCCCGCCAGCGGCAGGCGCCACCAGTGAAGCGCGCGCGCCGCGTCCGCCGACAGCCCGAGCCGGGCGGCCAGTGCCTCGTCCTCGCGACGCGACGTCATCAGCGCGCCGAGGGCGGTCCGCACGGCGAGCAAGGGAGCGGCATGGGCGGCCATCGTCCCGCTCACGGCTTGCAGTCGCCGCGCCCCGCGGCCTTCTGCGTGGCGTCGTCCCACTCGCCGGTCTTCGGGGCCGCGCCCTTGGCCTGGCAGCGGTCGATGGCGGCGTAGAGCTCCGTCTCGCTCGCGGGCGGCGTCAGGCCCATCTTCCGCTGCGTGTCGGCATCGATGGCGGGCAGTTTCCGGCGCGCGCCGGTCGTGGTCGGCGGCGTCGGCGATGTGCCGGTCGCCTCGATGATGGACAGGCTGACCGCATGCTCGGCGCTGCCGTCGCGGATCGTCAGCAGCGCGGTGTCGCCGGCCTTGACGTCCTTGGCCGTGTAGTCGACGCGGAACTGCCCGCCCTGCACCTGGACCGGCAGCGAAGTCGCCTTGCCGTCCACCTCCACGTCGGCCGAGGGCACGCCGCCGGTGCTGCTGACGAAGAAGGGCTGCGTCTTGCCGAGCTCGAGCGGCAGGCTGGTCGCGTCGGGCGAGACCCGCAGGGTGGTGTTGTTGATCTTCATCGTGCAGGCCGCGATGGCCTTGCGCGCCTTCGCGGCGCCACTGCCGGCGACGTTCGCCGCGATCTCGTCGAGGCTCGATGTCGCCTCCTGCAACTCCAGCGTGAGCTGCGCGAGGTCTCGGAGACGGGCGCGGTCGCCGGCGCTCAGCGCGCGGACCTGCCGGGCCGTTCCCTGCGACTCGCCGGTGGCCGACGCGCCGCCAGGGGCCGATGCGGGCGTCGACGCTCCGGCGACCCCGGCGCGCTTGAAGCCGTCTTCCAGCGCACCGGCCACCGGTCCCGCGGCCTTGATGGCGGCCAGCACGGCCGTCTGATTGGGGATCGTCTTGTCGACTTCCTCGCTGACCTTGAGCTGCACGGCCACGGCGCGGGCCCACAGGTCCGAGGCCGCGCCTTCGATCAGGTCGATCGCCCGATCCGCGCGCCGCCGGGCCCGGTTGCCGTCTTCCAGGCTGGCGCGGGCCTCCTTCATGGTCTGGATGGCCTCCGGGGCTGCGGGGAGGGTCTCGGTCCGTTCCGACGTCGAGACACAGTCGCGATCCCATGTCGCCTGCTCGCGCAGGCAGGCGGACCGGTTCAACAGCTTCAGTTCCTCGGCGGTCGCGCCAGCGGGCGCCGCCGGGCAGGCCGGCCTGGGGCGCGGGCAGCTGCGCGTCCGCGCCGGGACGATCCTGAGTTCGGGCTGGTCCACCTCCTGGGACTGGCGCATCGCCACGCGCAGCTCGTCGCTGCGTCGCGCCACGGCGGCCTTCAGGCCATAGAGGGTGTCCTTGTAATCCGGATCGTCGGGCTCGCCGACGAGGCGGGCCTTGTTCCGGAACGGAGCCGCCGCGTTGAGGCCGCATTGGAGCGCCTCGGCGCCGGCGCGATAGACATCGATGCGCGCGCGCACGATGAAGAGGTTGCCGGCTGCGTAGCTCGCGGCGCCGACACCGGCGATGCCCGCGACGGTGCGCGCGCTGCCGTCTCCGAGCGCCACGGCGGCGCCTGCGGCGGACAGACCCAGCAGCCAGGCGGACAGCTGCGGACTGGCGTTGGACAGGTCGCTGACCGCCGAGACGTAGCGGCCGCGGACCAGGGCGACCTCCTTGTAGACCTCCTCGAAGGTCTTGGGCTCGTCGTTCTTGTCGAGCGTGTATTCGCCCGACACGTTCTTCGACGCCGTCAGATGCTTGGAAAAGATCTGCGGCTGCAGCGCGGTGCTGCAGCCGGCGATCAGCACGAGCACCGGCAGCGTTGCCCGGCGCAAGCAGCGGTCAAGGCTGTTCACGGTGGGACCCTCCTGGGGGAGGCAGGATCGGGGCCACCGGCGGTGGGCGTCATCCTCAAGCTTGAGGACCGCCCCCCGCTTCGCGGGGCGGGTCAGGCGCCCCGCCGGGAGATCAGCGCATCAGCTCCATCAGCGACGGGTCGATGCCGGGCGGCGGTGCGCTGCAGTCGCTGCCGATCCACTTGTGCACCGACGTCGATTCATAGGTGATCGGCATGCCCTGCGCGGTCGTGCCCTTGAACGTCACCTTGACGGTGGCGCTGGACTTGTCGGTGACCTGGTAGGAGCCGTTGCCCATGCCGCTGGCCGTCGCGCTCTTGCAGCTCATCGTGAAGGTGCCGCTGGTGGCATCGCCGGGCTTCACTTGCGTGGTGCAGTCGTCGACGCTCTGCGGCTTGGGCAGGGCGAACTCGGGGCTCTGCTGGCAGTCCAGATGCGGGCTGCCGCCGGTGGGCAGGCCGACCTTGGCCATCGCGGCGGCGAGGCTGCTCTTCTGCTGCGGCGTCAGGGCGCCGTTGATGTCGAAGATCGTGGGCATCTTCCGGCCGTTGAGCGTGTTGACGCTCGCGCTGGCCCACAGGCCGGGCTTGACGCTGATGGATTGGGCTTGGGCGGGCGCCGACAGCGTCAGCAGGCCCAGCGACAGGGCGAGCGCCGAAGCGGCGGCGGAAGAGAGACGGAAGCGGGAAGCGCGCATGCGTGAGCCTCGTGGAATCGGACGACGAGGCGCAGTCTCCACGGGCGCGGCTACCGCTGTCGAGGCGGCTTGCCCCCTTCAAAGGGGGCGGGTGTGACCGAGGTCATGTCGGCCGGTGGACCGGCATGCCATGCCGTGCCGTCCTCGAAAGTGACCCGCGTGACGGCGGCGTGGGATTGCGGGCAGCGCATCGGACGGGCCGGTGACTGATCACGCGGCCGGTCGAATTCATGGCTCATGTCGACGTGATGCGCCGGCGCGATGCTGCCGTCGCTGATCGAAACGCCGGCGAACTCGCTGAGCACCTCGTGGCCGGTGCCGCGCTCGCGGACGCAACCGAGCTCGACAGCGACGATGCCCCGCGAGGCGCGGTTGGTCAGCACCAGGGCGAGCTCGCCGCGCACCGGCTTGAGCTCGAGCACCATTGGCGCGGCCGGCAGGTCGATCCAATCGGGTGGATAGACCGGAGGGGAATGCGGCTCCGATTGCCCGAGCGCGGGCAGGCCGGCGATGGCGAGGAGCAGGCCGGCGACAGGGGGAGCGAGGCGGGAACGGGTGATCACACGTCGATGTTGGCCGCGCGCAGCGCATTCGTCTCGATGAACTCCCGGCGCGGCTCCACCTCGTCGCCCATCAGCATCGTGAACACCCGGTCCGCCTCGATCGCGTCCTCGATCTGCACGCGCAGCAGGCGGCGCACCGTCGGGTCCATCGTCGTTTCCCACAGCTGCTCGGGGTTCATCTCGCCCAGGCCCTTGTAGCGCTGCCGGCCCACGCTCGATTCCGCCTGCGTCATCAGCCAGGCCATCGCGCCGCGGAAGTCCGTCACCTTGCTTTCCTTGGCCTTCTCGCCTTCGCCCTTGCGGATCACGGCTTCCTCGCCCACCAGGCCCTTGAAAGTCTTGCCGGCCTCGGCCAGGACTTCATAGTCCGCGCCGTGCACGAAGTCCGCCGTGATGATGCTCGAGCGCACGTTGCCGTGATGACGACGGCTGATGCGCAGCAGCTGCTTGTCGGTGCGCGGATCCGTCTCGGCCGTCACCACCGCGTCGTGCAGCGCCGAGGCCAGCGCCGTCGCGGAGATCTCCGCCGCATCCTTCGTGTCCAGGTTCAGCGACAGGCCCGACGCCAGCAGGTGCAGCGCCTCGCCGTCCATCCAGGCGGACAGGCGCTCGATCACGTTCTGCGCCGCCACGTACTGGCGCGCCTTGGTCTCCAGATCCTCGCCCTTGAGCACCGGGCCCGCGCCCACGCCGGCGGTGTGCAGCTCGGCATCGTTCAGCGCGACCTTCAGCAGGAAGCCGTCCAGCTCGTGGCCGTCCTTCAGGTACTGCTCGTGCTTGCCGACCTTGACCTTGTACAACGGCGGCTGCGCGATGTAGATGTGACCGCGCTCCACCAGCTCCGGCATCTGCCGGTAGAAGAAGGTCAGCAGCAGCGTCCGGATGTGCGCACCGTCCACGTCCGCGTCGGTCATGATGATGATGCGGTGGTAGCGCAGCTTGTCCGGATTGAAGTCGTCGCTGCCCGCGCCGCGGCCGATGCCGGTGCCCAGCGCCGTGATCAGCGTGATGATTTCATTGCTGGTCAGCAGCTTCTCGTAGCGCGCCTTCTCGACGTTCAGGATCTTGCCGCGCAGCGGCAGGATCGCCTGGAACTTGCGGTCGCGGCCCTGCTTCGCGGAGCCACCGGCGGAGTCACCCTCCACGATGTAGATCTCGCACAGCGCGGGATCCTTCTCCTGGCAGTCCGCCAGCTTGCCCGGCAGGCCCATGCCGTCCAGCACGCCCTTGCGCCGCGTCATCTCGCGTGCCTTGCGCGCCGCTTCACGCGCCCGCGCCGCCTCGACGATCTTGCCGCAGATGATCTTGGCGTCGGTCGGGTTCTCCAGCAGCCAGTCGCCCAGCTTGCTCGCGACGATTTCCTCCACCGGGCCGCGCACCTCGCTCGACACCAGCTTGTCCTTGGTCTGCGAGCTGAACTTGGGCTCCGGCACCTTGACGCTGACCACGCAGGCCAGACCTTCGCGCATGTCGTCGCCGGTGACGTCGACCTTGGCCTTCTTGGCCAGTTCGTTGTCCTCGATGTACTTGTTGATCACCCGCGTCATCGCCGCGCGCAGACCCGTCAGGTGGGTGCCGCCGTCGCGCTGCGGGATGTTGTTGGTGAAGCACAGGACGCTTTCATTGAAGCCGTCGTTCCACTGCATCGAGACCTCGACCCCGATGTTGGTGTTCTGCTCCGACATCTTGTCGCCCTGGGCGTGGAAGATGTTGGGGTGCAGCGCCGTCTTGCCCTTGTTGATGAACTCGACGAAGCCGCGCACGCCGCCGGCGAAGGCGAAGTTGTCTTCCTTGTTGTTGCGCTCGTCGACCAGGCGGATCTTCACGCCGTTGTTCAGGAACGAGAGCTCGCGCAGGCGCTTGGCCAGGATGTCGTAATGGAACTCGGAGTTCTGCGTGAAGATCTCCGTGTCTGGCAGGAAGTGGACTTCCGTGCCGCGCTTGTCGGTCTCGCCGACGATCTTCATCGGGCTGGTCTCGAAACCGTCGCGGACCTCGATCAGGCGGTCCTGCGGCACGCCCTTCTTGAACTCCAGCTGGTGGACCTTGCCTTCGCGGCGCACCGTCAGGCGCAGCGTCTTGGACAGCGCGTTCACGCAGGACACGCCCACGCCGTGCAGGCCGCCCGAGACCTTGTAGCTGTTCTGGTTGAACTTGCCGCCGGCGTGCAGCTCGGTCAGCGCGATCTCGGCCGCCGAGCGCTTGGGCTCGTGCTTGTCGTCCATCTTCACGCCGGTCGGGATGCCGCGGCCGTTGTCGATGACGGAGATCGAGTTATCGGTGTGGATGGTGATGACGATGTCGTCGCAGTAGCCGGCCAGCGCCTCGTCGATCGAGTTGTCGACCACCTCGAACACCAGGTGGTGCAGGCCGGTGCCGTCCGAGGTGTCGCCGATGTACATGCCGGGGCGCTTGCGCACCGCCTCCAGGCCTTCCAGGATCTGGATGCTGGACTCGCCGTACCCCACGCCGTCGTTTTGAGGCGCGGGAGCCGGGGTGTTCTCAGGAGTGCTGTTATCGGTCATCGGAGGGGTACTCAGGCCGCCGCGGCGGCCGCTGAAAAAACTGGCTGGAACCCCCGCCTGGCGGGGGCAGGGGGTGCGCAACGTTCCCGCTCCGGGGAGCGAAGGTTGCGCAACGACCTTAGATCCTCATCGGCATGACGACGTACTTGAAGCCGGTGTGTTCGGGGATGCTGAGCAGCGCGCTGGACGAGCTGTCGTTCAGGTCCACCCGCACCATGTCCTGCGACATGTTGGCCAGCACGTCCATCAGGTAGGTCACGTTGAAGCCGGTCTCGATCTGGTCGCCGCCGTAGTCGATCTCGAGTTCTTCCTTGGCCTCTTCCTGCTCGGCGTTGCTCGAGGCGATCGACAGCAGGCCCGGCTCGAAGGACAGGCGCACCGCCTTGAACTTCTCGCTGGTCAGGATCGCGGCGCGCTGCAGCGCGGCCAGCAGCGGCTGGCGGCCCAGGATCACGTGGAAACGGTGGTTCTTCGGGATGACGCGGTTGTAGTCCGGGAACTTGCCCTCGACCAGCTTGGTCACGAACTCCATGCCGCTGAAGCTGAACTTGGCCTGGTTGCCGGCGAAGCGCATCTCGATCGGGGCGCTCTCGTCGTCGCCCTTGCCGCCGTCCTTGAGCAGGCGCATCAGTTCCAGCACCGTCTTGCGGGGCAGGATGACTTCCTGCTTGGGCATCTCGGTGTCCGTCTCGGCCTGGGCCAGCGCCAGTCTGTGCCCGTCCGTCGCGACCAGCGTCAGGGTCTTGCCCTCGGCCACGAACAGGATGCCGTTCAGGTAGTAGCGGATGTCATGCACCGCCATCGCGAAGTGGACCTGGTTGATCAGGCCCTTGAGCGTCTTCTGCGGCACGCTGAACGCGGGACCGAAGTCGGCCGCTTCCTGCACCAGCGGGAAATCGTCGGCCGGCAGCGTCTGCAGCGTGAAGCGGCTCTTGCCGCCCTGCAGCGTCATCTTGTTCTGGTTGGACGTCAGGCTCACCGTCTGGTCCGACGGCATCGAGCGCAGGATGTCGATCAGCTTGCGGGCGCCGATGGTGGTGGAGAAGTCCCCGTCGTCGCCCTCGAACTCGACCGTGGTGCGCACCTGGATTTCCAGGTCGCTCGTGGTCAGCTCCACCTGCTTGCCCTGCTTCCGGACCAGCACGTTGGCCAGGATGGGCAGGGTGTGGCGCCGTTCCACGATGCCGGACACCGCCTGCAGCGCGGCAAGCACTTTGTCCTGGCTGTCTTTCAACACGATCATGTCAACCTCTCTCCACTGTTGGCTGTTCGGGCGAACGCGGCATTTTCGCTGAAGGCGAAGGCGTTTTGCCTCATCCCTTCAGCGTTTGCTCCAGCACATGCAACTGCTGGTTCAACTCGGTGTTCTTCTGACGCTCGCCGCCGATCTTGCGGACCGCATGCAGCACCGTCGTATGGTCGCGGCCGCCGAACAGCTCGCCGATCTCCGGCAGGCTCTTCTGCGTCAGCTCCTTGGCCAGGTACATCGCGATCTGGCGCGGCCGGGCGATGCTGGCCGGGCGCTTCTTCGAGTACATGTCCGCGACCTTGATCTTGTAGAAGTCGGCCACCGTCTTCTGGATGTTCTCGACCGAGATCTGCCGGTTCTGGATCGAGAGCAGGTCCTTGAGCGCCTCGCGCGCGAGCTGGATGTTGATTTCCTTGTGCGAGAAGCGGCTGTAGGCCAGCACCTTGCGCAGCGCGCCCTCGAGTTCGCGCACGTTGGCGCGCACGTTCTTCGCGATGAAGAAGGCCACGTCCTCCGGCATCGGCGCGCTTTCGGCCTCGGCCTTCTTGATCAGGATGGCGACCCGCATCTCCAGCTCGGGCGGCTCGATCGCGACGGTCAGGCCGGCGTCGAAGCGGCTGGTCAGGCGCTCGTCGATGTCCACCAGGCCCTTCGGATAGGTGTCCGAGGTCATGATGATGTGCGCCCGCTTGGCCAGTAGCGCCTCGAACGCATTGAAGAACTCTTCCTGCGTGCGGTCCTTGCCGGCGAAGAACTGCACGTCGTCGATCAGCAGCAGGTCCAGCGAGTGGTACTTGGCCTTGAGCTCGTCGAAGGTCTTGCGCTGGTAGTTCTTGACGACGTCCGAGATGAACTGCTCGGCGTGCAGGTAGAGCACGCGGGCGTCGGGGCGGTCCTTGAGCAGCGCGTTGCCGACGGCGTGGATCAGGTGGGTCTTGCCCAGGCCGACACCGCCGTAGATGAACAGCGGGTTGTACATCTGGCCCGGCGCGCCGGCGACGTGCAGGGCCGCGGTGCGCGCCATCTGGTTGGCGCGGCCGGGGACCAGCGTGTCGAAGGTCAGGCTGGTGTTGATGCGGTGGCGGGTGGCGCTGGGCGGGACGTTGGGCGTCGCGCCCGGCTGGATCAGGCTGGCGGCGGTGGCCGGCGCCGCGGGCGCGGTCGGCTGGGCGGCCACGGGCGCGGCCGCCGGACGGGCGGCGGCCGACGTCGGCACGACCGGCCGGCCGGCGGCGGGCACGCCCAGGCCGTGCTGGTTCAACACCTGGCCCATGGTCATGCTGGACGGCTGCGTGCGCGGCAGCGGCGCGATCGCCTCGCGCGGCGCCAGCGACAGTTCCAGGCGTGCCGGCTTGCCGGCGAGCTCGGTCAGGATGGCCTCGATGCGGCCGGCGTACTGGCTGCGGATCCAGTCCAGCTTGAATCGGTTGGGGACGCGGAGGGACACCAGGACGGCCTCGTGGCCGTTCTCTTCCTGCTGGGCGACCTCTGCCGGGGGCAGCGGACGGATCCAGGTATTGAATTGCTGCTCAGGCAGTTCGGCGGCCAGGCGTTCGCAGCCGCGCTGCCACAAGGCCGCCCCTGACAAGTCTGCGCTCATTGTGGAAAACTTATTCTTCGAGCGGCCGGATTGTACCGATGCGAGACCGCGAAGCCAGGGTTATCCACAGATTTTTTGCCCCGGTCAAGTGCTGGTAATCCCCGTGCCTGCCAGCCTCCGGATTGACCCTGATGCAAATCTTTGCTGTAATCGCGGGTTTTCCGGACGCCCGGACGTTGCTGCGTGGGCCTCCGCTTTTCGAGCGGCTTGCGACATCCATCCGAGATGTCCACCGTCGCCACCGTCCGCGGCGCCAAGGTGGCGCGAGGCGACGGGAAGTACCGAAGATTTCCAAGAGGTTGAACATGAAACGCACTTATCAAGGCTCCAAGACCCGTCGCGCCCGCACCCACGGCTTCCTGGTCCGCATGAAGACGCGTGGCGGCAAGGCCGTCATCGCCGCTCGCCGCGCCAAGGGCCGCAAGCGCCTGGCCGTCTGAGCGAAGCGCAAGACGACTCCGACAGCACCGTGATCGGCCGCATCGTGCGATCGGCCGATTTCGAGCGCGTGCTGGGCACCCCCAGCCGCGCGCGTAGCGCGCACTTCGCCGTGCATCACCTGGCCGCCAGCCCCTCGCTGCCGAAGCGCCGTCCATCCACAGGAACGGCTGACTTGTCCACAGGTGATGCACCGATTCATCCCCAAGCTGTGGATGAACGGTCCTCCGCGAACGTGGCGCCCACCCCCGTTGAATCGGTTCCAGCCGCGCCCGACCGGGCTTGGCTGGGCTACGTCGTGCCCAAGCGGCACGCGAAGCGCGCCGTGACGCGGGCGCTGCTCAAGCGCCAGATCCGCGCCGTGTTCGGCGACCTGCCGACGCTGCCGCCCGGCCTCTGGGTGGTGCGGCTGCGCATGCCCTTCGACCGCAAGCAGTACCCCAGCGCCTCTTCCGATACGCTGCGCGCCGCCGCGCGCGCGGAGCTGCTGCAGCTGACCCGCAAGCTCGCGCCACCGCCCCCGGGCGCCGCCGGCTGACCGGATCGCGGTTCGGAACAGCGACCATGGACGACCGCCCCGGCCTGCCGACGCGACTGCTGATGGGGCTGGTGCGCGGCTACCAGCTGCTGTTCAGCGCCTGGTTGCGCGCGGGCTGCCGCTACAGCCCGAGTTGCTCGAACTACGCGATGCAGTCCCTGCGCCGCCACGGCGCCGCCGCCGGCACCTACCTTGCGGTCGGACGGGTCCTGCGTTGCAACCCTTTCTGTCTGGGCGGACACGATCCCGTGCCCGACAATCCGCCCCGCCTGTTCACCCGGTTCACCGAGCGTCCCTCCAGATGCCGCCCGGGGTCAGCCTCTTCAACCGCCAATCCAAAAGCTTCCCATGACTGATATTCGCCGCACCATCTTGTGGGTGGTGTTCACGATGTCGCTGGTCCTTCTGTGGGACGGGTGGCAGCGGCACAACGGCCAGCCGTCGCTGTTCCATCCGGCGCCGGCCAAGGTCGCCACCGCGCCCGCCGCCCCGGCCTCGGCTGCTTCCGCCGCCGCGCTGCCGGCCGCCGCGGCTGCTTCCGGTTCCACCGCTGGCGCGCCGGTCGCGCCCGTCGTCAAGAACGAGCTGGTCACCTTCACCACCGACGTGGTCAAGGCCACCATCGACACCCGCGGCGGCAGCCTGGTGCGCGTCGAGCTGCTCAAGCACGCCGACGACACCAACCCCAGCGGCCACGTCGTCGTGCTGGATCCGATGCGCAACTACAGCGCCCGTTCCGGCCTGCTGAACGTGCCGAACGCGCCCAGCGACCAGACGGTGCTGACGCTGGTCGACGGCCCCAAGGAGCTCAAGGACGGCCAGGACACCCTGGTCGTGCGGCTGGAAGGCGAACAGGGCGGCGTGAAGCTGGCCAAGACCTACACCTTCAAGCGGGGCGACTACGCCATCGCGGTGAACCACGAGGTCACCAACACCGGCGCGGCCGCGGTCACGCCGCAGCTGTACCTGCAGCTGGTGCGTGACGGCCATGTCGAGCACACCGGTCCGTCCTTCGCGCCGACCTCGTTCTCCGGCCCGGCGATCTACACCGACAAGGCGAAGTACCACAAGCTCGCGTTCGACGACCTCAAGAAGGGCAAGGCCGAGTACGAGAAGAACGCCGATGACGGCTGGGTCGCGATGGTCCAGCACTACTTCGTCAGCGCCTGGATCCGCAACGAAGCCGGCCCGCGCGAGTTCAACGTCCGTCCGCTCAACCAGGACCTGTACACCGCCGGCATGGTGATGAACTTCCCGGCCGTGGCGCCGGGCGCGTCGGCCAAGTTGGACAACCTGCTGTACGTCGGCCCGCAGGAAGAGAAGAAGCTGGAAGTGCTGGCCCCGGGCCTGGAGCTGGTGAAGGACTACGGCATCTTCAAGATCCTGTCCAAGCCGCTGTTCTGGCTGCTGGACGTCCTGCACACGCTGCTGGGCAACTGGGGCTGGGCGATCATCCTGCTGGTCGTGCTGCTGAAGGTCGCGTTCTACGGCCTGAACGCCAGCGCGTATCGCAGCATGGCCAAGATGAAGGCGGTGAATCCCCGCATCCAGGAGATGCGCGAGCGCCTGAAGGACAAGCCGCAGCAGATGCAGCAGGAGATGATGCGGATCTACAAGGAAGAGAAGATCAATCCGCTGGGCAGCTGCCTGCCGATCTTCCTGCAGATGCCGTTCTTCATCGCGCTGTACTGGGTGCTGCTGTCCAGCGTCGAGATGCGCGGCGCGCCGTGGGTGATGTGGATCCACGACCTGTCCAAGCCCGACAGCCTGTTCGGCCACCTGTTCGGCGCGCCGATCGGCCCGCTGCCGCTGCTGATGACGGCCTCCAGCCTGCTGCAGGTCTGGCTGAACCCGCAGCCGGCCGACCCGGTCCAGGCCAAGATGATGTGGATCATGCCGCTGGCCTTCAGCGTGATGTTCTTCTTCTTCCCGTCGGGTCTGGTGCTGTACTGGCTGGTGAACAACATCCTGTCGATCGCCCAGCAATGGATGATCAACAAGCAGATCGGCGTCAGCGGCTCGAAGAAGTGATCGACGGCGGCGGGGGATTCGCCAATTCCTCACGCCGATCGCAGGAGCCCCCGCACCCCGGGGGCTTTTTTTCGTCCGCGCGCAGGCGCTTAATCGAGTCCATGCGGGGATCGCTTCTCCACCTGACTCGGGACGGTGGGGGACCGGAGGCGCAAGACGCCGGCTCACGAGAGGCGGCGACGAGGCCTGCCCCGCGCCATCCACGATGACGGCGATGCGGCCTGGCGGCCCATCGCCGTTGTTCTTGGTGCCCGGACGCTGCGAGACAATCGCGCCCATGCTGTCGCGACACCAGGATCCCATCGCCGCCATCGCCACCGCGCCCGGACGCGGGGCCGTCGGCATCGTGCGGGTGTCCGCGCCACAAGACCTGGCCCCGCTGGTGACGGCGATCTGTGGCCGTGCGCTCAAGCCTCGCGAGGCGACCTACCTGCCTTTCCGTAGCGCCCAGGGCGAGGCGATCGACCACGGCCTGGCGCTGCTCTTCCCGGCGCCGCATTCCTACACCGGCGAGCATGTGCTGGAACTGCAGGCCCACGGCGGCCCGGTGGTGCTGCAACTGCTGCTGGCGCGCTGCCTGGAGGCCGATCCCGCGCTGCGGATGCGGCTGGCCGAGCCGGGCGAGTTCACGCGCCGCGCCTTCCTCAACGGCAAGCTGGACTTGGCGCAAGCCGAGGCCGTCGCCGACCTGATCGACGCCAGCACCGAAGCCGCCGCGCGCAGCGCCGGTCGGGCGCTGGCCGGCGCGCTCAGCGGCGAGGTCGGCGGGCTGCGCGACGGCTTGATCCAGCTGCGGATGCTGGTCGAAGCCACGCTGGACTTCCCCGAGGAGGAGATCGATTTCCTCGAGCAGGCCGATGCGCTGGGCAAGCTGCGCCGGTTGCTGCAGCGGGTGGAGGCGCTGCTCGATCGCAGCCGCCAGGGCGCGATCCTGCGCGAGGGCATCAAGGTCGTGCTGGCGGGGCAGCCGAATGTCGGCAAGAGCTCGCTGCTGAACGCGTTGGCCGGCGCCGAGCTGGCGATCGTGACGCCGATCCCGGGCACGACGCGGGACAAGCTGAGCCAGACCATCCAGATCGAGGGCGTGCCGCTGCACATCAGCGACACGGCCGGCCTGCGCGACACCGAGGACGAGGTGGAGCGCATCGGCGTGGCCCGCAGCTGGGACGCGATCGCGGATGCGGACGTGGTGCTGTTCCTGCACGACCTGACGCGCGTCGGCCACGCCGACTACGAGGCCGAGGACGCCGAGATCCGCGGCCGCCTGACGAGCGTCGATCCGGCGCGGATCCTGCAGATCTACAACAAGGCCGACGCGCATGCGCCGGCGGGCTTGCCGGCGGACGCGCTGACCTTGTCGGCGAAGACGGGCGAGGGCCTGGACGCCTTGCGCCGACGCCTGCTGGAGCAGGTCGGCTGGCACGCGGTGCCGGAGGGCCTGTTCATCGCGCGCGAGCGCCACGTGCAGGCACTGCGCCGCACCCAGGAGCACGTCGGGCTGGCGTTGGCCCAGGCCGAGACCGAGCCGCCGGCGCTGGACCTGATGGCGGAGGAGTTGCGCCTGGCGCATGACGCGCTCGGCGAGATCACCGGCGCGTTCACCGCCGACGACCTGCTGGGGGAGATCTTCAGCAGGTTCTGCATCGGCAAGTGAGCGCCGAGGCGCTCAATGCCCCTCGAACGCCACCAGCGAGAACACCTTCAACCCGCCCCCCCGCAACCGCTTCGAGCCGCCCAGCTCCGGCAGGTCCACGATCGCCGCGCCCTCGATGACCTCGGCGCCCAGCCGCTCCAGCAGCCGCTTGCCGGCCATCATCGTGCCGCCGGTGGCGATCAGGTCGTCGATCAGCAGCACCCGATCACCGGCCTTCACCGCGTCGGTGTGCATCTCCACCGTCGCGCTGCCGTACTCCAGCTCATAGGTCTCCTGCACCGTCGTGAAGGGCAGCTTGCCTTTCTTGCGGATGGGCACGAAACCGACGTTCAGCTCATAGGCCAGCACCGAGCCGATGATGAACCCCCGCGCATCCAGCCCCGCGATCGCATCGGGCCGCAGGTCGAAGTAGCGATGCACGAACTGGTCGATGAGCACGCGGAAGGCCCGCGGGTTCGCCAGCAGCGGCGTGATATCGCGGAACTGCACGCCCGGCTCCGGCCAGTCCGGCACGGTGCGGATCTGCTGCCTCAGGAAGGCGATCGGGTCAGGGGTGAGTTCGGTGTGCGGCATGGGCGCGATTGTCGCGCCGGCCGGGCTCGGCGGGGTCAGGCCGTCTGCTGCTGGCAGATCAGGCGCGCGCGGCCGGCCTGCTTGGCTTCGTAGAGCGCGGCGTCCGCCGTCTGGATCAGGCGCTGGGCCTCTTCGCCGCTGCGCGGGATCAATGCCGCCACGCCGATCGACAGGCTCACCGAGCGCCGCACCGGCGAGCCCACATGCTCGATCGCGGCCAGCCGCACGCTGTCCAGGCAGCGCTGCGCCACCACCTGCGCGCCGGCCAGGTCCGTGTCGACCAGCAGCACCGCGAATTCCTCGCCGCCGTAGCGGCACACCGATTCACCGCCGCGTCCGGCGCAGCTGCGCAGCAGCGTCGCGACGCGCCGCAGGCAGTCGTCGCCGGAGACATGGCCGTAGCAGTCGTTGTATTGCTTGAAATGGTCGATGTCGACCATCAGCAGCGCCAGCGGCCGGCCCGCGCGAGTCGCGCGCTGCCACTCCGTCTGCAGCAGCTGGTCGAACAGCCGCCGGTTGCCGACGCCAGTCAGCCCGTCGGTGGTGGACTGCCGGGCCAGCAGCTCGTTGGCGCGGCGCAGCCGCTCCTCCTGGCGCTTGCGCTCGGTCAGGTCGGTGACGATGCAGACGTAGAGGTGGATCGTGTCGGTCCGGACCTCGGCGATCGCCAGCTGCAGGTGCAGCGCCTCGCCGCTGCGGTGACGGGCGGTGAACTCGCGGGGCTGGCCCAGCAGCGAGCGCGGATCCAGCAGCGTCTCCTGCGTCGCGCCCGCACCACCCGTCGCCGCCGACGCGGCGCCCAGCAGCATGCCCAGGTGGACGCCCTGCAGCTCCGAGGCGGTGAAGCCGAACAGCGACTCGCAGCTCGGGTTGGCCTCGAGCACATGGCCGCCGGAGTCCAGCGTCAGGATGCCGTTGGCGGCCGACTCGATCGTGGCGCGCAGTTGCGCCCGGCTCGCCGCCAGGCGCTGCTGCTCGTGGATCAGGTCGGTCACGTCCATGCGCACGCCGACGATGCCGCCGGATGGCGTGCGGGATTCGTAGATGCGCAGCCACATGTCGTCATGCACCCGCTGCAGCAGCGGCGACACCTGCTTGCCGCGCGCCTGGCGGCGTTCCTCCAGCCATTCGGGTTCGCGGCCGCGCGCCTCCGGGATGCCGCCGCGTGCCAGGGACTCCCGCACCAGGTCCTCGAAGGTGCTCTTGCGCTGGAAGTGCCGCAGCATGTGCGGGTAGATCTCGACCAGGCGGCGGTTGTAGGCGATCAGGCGGTCCTCGGCGTCGAAGATCTCGACGCTGGCCGGCAGCGCGTCGATCGCTTCCTCCATCGTGCGCTGCGCCAGCCGGGCGCGGGCCTGCGTGCGCGCCAGCGTCGACACGACCGCCACCGCCAGCAGCACCGTCAGCGCCAGCGAGGCCACGCCCACCCACGCCAGCCAGCCGTCGACCGCGTCGCCGCCGAGGGTGACCGTCAGCACGATGGCCTGCAGGCCCACCAGCAGCGCGAACGCCAGCAGCGGCCAGGTGCGGACTTCGGCGGATCGGTTCATCGCGGAGCGCGGCGCCGGCGGCGACGCCATGGAAAAGGGTGGCTGATCCTAGCCAGCCCGCTCCGCGATGAATACCGCTCCACGGGGGGAGAAGCGGGTTCGGGCGACGTCCCCTCGTTGGTGGGGTGCCACGCTTTGTGAGCGACGGTGTACGGGGACGGGTCAGCCGCCGCGGGTGACCGGCATGTCGCCCGCGTTCGGCAGGCTCATGTGGCGCGCCAGTTCCAGCTTCGCCAGCGAGTTGCGGTGCACCTCGTCCGGGCCGTCCGCGAAGCGCAGCGTGCGCTGGCCCGCCCACATGTAGGCCAGCGGGGTGTCGTCGCTGACGCCCATGCCGCCGTGGACCTGCATCGCCCAGTCGATCACCTTCAGCGCCATCGTCGGCGCGACGATCTTGATCATCGCGATCTCCGCCTTGGCGACCTTGTTGCCGACGGTGTCCATCATGTAGGCCGCCTTCAGCGTCAGCAGCCGCGCCTGCTCGATGCTGCAGCGCGCCTCGGCGATGCGCTCCTGCGTCACCGTCTGCTGCGCGATCGTCTTGCCGAAGGCGACCCGGGAGATCGCCCGCTTGCACATCAGCTCCAGCGCCCGTTCCGCCGCGCCGATCGAGCGCATGCAGTGGTGGATCCGTCCCGGGCCCAGGCGCCCCTGCGCGATCTCGAAGCCGCGGCCCTCGCCCAGCAGGATGTTCTCCACCGGCACGCGCACGTTCTTGAGCTCGATCTCCATGTGGCCGTGCGGCGCGTCGTCGTAGCCGAAGACGCTGAGGTGGCGCTTGACCGTGATGCCGGGCGTGTTCGCCGGCACCAGCACCATGGACTGCTGCTCATGGCGGCCGGCGTCCGGGTTGGTCTTGCCCATCACGATGTAGAGCGCACAACGCGGATCGCCGGCGCCCGACGACCACCACTTCGTCCCGTTGATGACGTACTCGTCGCCGTCCCGCTCGATGCGGCACTGGATGTTGGTCGCGTCGGACGAGGCCACGTCGGGCTCGGTCATCAGGAAGGCGGAGCGGATCTCGCCGCGCAGCAGCGGCTCCAGCCAGCGGTCCTTGAGCGCCTCGCTGGCGTAGCGCTCCAGCGTCTCCATGTTGCCGGTGTCGGGTGCCGAGCAGTTGAAGACCTCCGGCGCCCAGTACACGCGGCCCATGATCTCGCACAGCGGCGCGTACTCGAGGTTGGACAACCCTTCCGGCGCGCGCGCCGAGCGCGGCAGGAACAGGTTCCAGAGCCCGGCGGCGCGCGCCTTGGGCTTGAGCTCCTCGATCACCTTCGTCGGGATCCAGGCGTTGCCGGCGCGGCGGTTGGCCTCGATCTCGGCATGGTAGCGATGCTCGTTGGGATAGATGTGCTGGTCGAAGAACGCCAGCAGGCGCTCGCGCAGCTGTTCAACCTTGGGGCTGTAGTCGAAGTTCATGGGGGAGTCTCCCGGTGAGGCGTTCTTGATGCGTTCGTGAGGCCGTGAGGCGCGCGGCGGGTCGGCGCAGCGCGCGTCAGCCGCGCTGGCCGCGATAGCGGAGGTACTGCGCGTACAGCGCCT
Organism: Roseateles sp. 22389; assembly: GCF_052044995.1. Classification (NCBI taxonomy): domain Bacteria; kingdom Pseudomonadati; phylum Pseudomonadota; class Betaproteobacteria; order Burkholderiales; family Sphaerotilaceae; genus Roseateles; species Roseateles sp. 22389. The sequence goes on along the minus strand of NZ_JBQEOF010000005.1, from coordinate 222,401 downwards.
CCATCGTGGTGGACCGTTCGTCCGCATGCAGCGGATGCGAGGGCGCGAAATTGCAGACGCGCAGCAGCCAGTCGCCGGGCGCGTCGCCGATCGGCGGCGCGACGTCCAGCACGTTGATGCAGGCCGGCGACTGGACCCAGCTGCCCAGCATCAGGCGCTGGCCGCCGCTCACCGCATGCGACAGGATCGCGGCGTTGACGACGCCGTGCAGCACCAGCAGCGCGCAGTCCCAGTCGGGATCGGCCTGCAGGCGGGCGACGCCGCCGAGCACGCGATCAAGCAGCTCGCCGACGCTCTCGCCGTTGAGGAAGCGCTGCGATTCCGGGACCGGGCTGCGCTGCAGGCCGGTGAAGGTGCGCGCGAGTTCATCGGTGGGGATCTCGCCGAGGCGGCCGCCGCGGATCTCCTGCCACTCGGGCCAGACCTGCGGCGAGAGCTCGCCCTGGCCGGCGTGGCGCAGCACCAGGTCGGCGGTCTCGACGGTGCGCGGCAGGCCCGACACGATCACGCGATCGAATCGCACGCCGGCCGCGCGGAAGGCTTCGCCGGCGGCCTGCGCCTGCGCGATGCCGTCGTCGTTCAGCCGCACCTGCTCGGGCAGCACCGGGCGCCCGGTCGTGCCATCGAAGTAGGTCACCGCGCCATGCCGCATCAGGTAGACGCGGCGGCGTTGCGGGCTGCGGGGCTGGGTGTCCAACATGGGCGGCAGTGTGGCGCAACGACGCAGGCCGCACTGTCACGCAGGCGGCAGGCTCGCGGGCCGGGCCACAATTCGCGGCCGTGCCGTGCCGTGCCGTGCCGTGCCGTGCCGTGCCGTGCCGTGCCGTGCCGTGCCGTGCAGCGGCGCACCCGTGCCGCTTTCGTTCCCCGCCTCCGTCCTGACGCCTTGGTGACAAGCTCTGCTCCGCCCCATCTTCATCGCCCGCCGGGCCCGCACGCGGCCGGCGAGCCGCCGCTGCGCGACGACATCCAGGCACTGCGCGCGGTCGCCGTGCTGTGGGTGCTGCTGTATCACGCGCAGATCCCCGGCGCGTCGGGCGGCTACCTCGGCGTCGACATCTTCTTCGTCATCTCCGGCTACCTGATCACCGGCCTGATCCAGCGCGCGCCGCGGCGCGGCGACTTCTCCTTCCGCGCCTTCTACGGCCGGCGCGCGCGGCGTCTGCTGCCGGCGGCCTACGTGGTGCTCGGCGCGACGCTGCTCGTCGTGCCGTGGGCGCTCAACCGCCGCGAGCAGATCGACTTCGTCGGCCAGTTGCTGGGCGCGCTGGGCTTCGCCAACAACCTCGTGCTGTGGAAGCAGACCGGCTACTTCGAGGGCGCCTCCGACCTCAAGCCGCTGCTGCACTTCTGGTCGCTGGCGCTGGAGGAGCAGTACTACCTCGTGCTGCCCGCGCTGCTGGTCTTCAGTCCCGCCCGGCTGCGGACGGCGATGGCCATCGCGGTGACGCTCGGCAGCCTGGCGCTGCTGGCGTGGTGGCAGCCCATCGACGCCGGCGGTGCGTTCTACCTGCTGCCCACGCGGGCCTGGGAGCTGGGCCTGGGATCGATCGGCGCGCTGATGACGTCCGTGTCGGCGCCGACGGCGATGGCGATGTCGACGGCGAAGTCCTCGGCCGACGTGGTCGACGTGCGCGCCCTGCGCTGGCAGCGTGTCCTGAGGGCGCTCACGCTGCCATCATGGGCGCTGCTGCTTGTCGTCCCCGCGGCGCCGCAGCTCTTCGGCCCCGCGCACCCGGGGCCGGCGGCGCTGGTCGTCGGCCTGGCGACCCTGGTCCTGCTGCTGCGCGAGCCGCAACGCTGGCCGCGCGTGGTGGCGCCGCTGATCCGCATCGGCGACTGGTCGTATGCGCTGTACCTCGTCCACTGGCCGCTGATCGCGATCCTGCACAACGCCTGGGTCGGGTTGAAAGCCGATCCGCAGGCGCTGATGGCCTGGCGCATCGGCGCGGTGCTGCTGTCGTTCCCGCTGGCGTGGCTGCTGTACCGTGGCGTCGAACGGCCGGCCAAGGCCGCGCTGACCGGGCCTCGCGGGGCCTGGATCCTGGGCAGCGGCACGGCGGCGCTGGCGCTGGGAGGCATCGTGCTGGCGCTGCACAAGCCGGCGCCGGGCGCGATCGACTTCGTCGAGCTGCGCAAGCCCAACTACGGCCTGTCGGCCAACTGCGATGCCGAGGAGCCCTTCGACGGCCGCGAGGACTGCCGCTCGCGGCCGGGCGCGCGCTGGATGGTCTGGGGCGATTCCTACGCGATGCATCTGGTGCCGGGGCTGGTGCGGGTGGCCAGCGACCAGGGGCTGGTGCAGGCGACGAAGTCCTCCTGCGGCCCGTTCCCCGGGCTGACGCCGGTCCGGCCGGGGGTGGGCCGCGGCAATAGCTTCGCTTCACCGTGGATCGAGCAGTGTCAGGCCTTCAACGCATCGGTGCTGCGCTGGCTGGCGCGGCATCCGGAAATCGAGACCGTGGTGCTGTCCAGCTTGCTCACGCAGTACCTGGATGCGTCGAAGTACGAGTTGCAGCGCACGCGCGGCGATGCGTCGGACGACGGACGGGTGCGCGGCGAGCGCGCGATGCGCGAGGCTCTGCTGGTGGACATGGCCGAGACGGTGAAGCGTCTGAGGGCGATGGGCAAGCGGGTGATGGTGGTGGCGCCGCCGCCCTCGGCGCCGTTCGACATCGCCGGCTGCCTGGAGCGCCGGCAGGCGCGTCGCTGGACCATCGGCGCCACGCCGGGCTGCGTGATCGATGTGAAGGACGACGAAAAGCGGCGCGCCTCCGAGCATGCGTTCATCGAGGCGCTCGCGAAGGCGGATGCGCGGCTGCCGGTGCTGCGCTTCGAGCCGCTGCTATGCGACGGCACGAGCTGCCAAGTCGAGCGCGACGGCGTGCCGCTCTACCGCGACCAGGGCCACCTCAGCCGCGAGGGCTCGAGACTGCTGATGCCGGCCGTGATGTCGGAAGCCGTGGGCGAACGTTCCCTCGCCGAGGGGTTGCCCGATCGGCTCGATGTCGGCCATGCATGTCCCTCGCCCCCGGAAGGGGGAGAGGGTAGGGTGAGGGGGCTCGTCGCAGTGCTCGGACACTGAGAAATGCGCCGACCCCTCACCCCCACCCTCTCCCCCTCGCGGGGGAGAGGGAGTTCCGGGAGTGGCAGATCCCGCGCGGGGCGGCGTCAGCCGACCAGCAACCCGTGCTCGGCGCGCGCGAGCGCCTCGGGCGTGCCGGAGATGACCAGCGTGTCCCCGCCCTGCAGCACCAGGTCGTCGCTCGCGTCCTTGACCGCGCCGTTGGGACGGCGCACCGAGAGCACGCTGACGCCCCATCCCGCCAGCCCGAGCTCCCCCAGCGTGCGGCCTTCCAGCGCGCTCGCCATCGGCAAGCTGATCGACTGCAGCCGCGCCTGGTCGCGCTCCTCCGAGGTGTCGTCGTCCGCCCCGTGGAAGTAGCCGCGCAGCAGCCCATAGCGCCGGTCCCGCGCATCGCGCNTGCGCAGCACCCGCCGCATCGGCACGCCGACCAGCGCCAGCGCGTGGCTGGCCAGCATCAGCGACCCTTCGATCGCTTCCGGCACCACCTCGGTGGCGCCGGCGGCGCGCAGCTTCTCCAGGTCGGTGTCGTCGATCGTCCGGACCACCACCGGCACATGCGGCGCATGCCCGCGCACCTCGTGCAGCACCTTCAGCGCCGACGGCGTGTCGTGGTACGAGATGACGACGGCGCTCGCGCGCGTCAGGCCCGCGGCGATGAGGCTGGGCAGCCGCGCCGCGTCGCCGAACACCACGCTCTTGCCGGCCGCAGCCGCCTGCCGCACCCGGTCCGGATCCAGGTCCAGCGCCATGTAGGGGATGTGCTCCGCCTCCAGCAGCGTCGCCAGGTTCTGCCCGCTGCGGCCGTAGCCGCAGATGATCACGTGGGCATCGGTCTTGATCGACTTCTTCGCGATCGTCGTCAGCTGCACCGACTGCAGCAGCCAGTCGCTGGCCGACAGCTTCATCACGATGCGGTTGCTGTGCTCGATGATCAGCGGCGTCATCAGCATTGACAGCACCATCGCCGCCAGCACCGGGCTGACCCATTGCGCGGCGATCAGGTTGTGCTGCGCGCCCAGTGTCAGCAGCACGAAGCCGAACTCCCCCGCCTGCGCCAGGTAGAGGCCGGTGCGCAGCGCCACGCCGGTCGGCGCGCGGAACAGCTTCGCCAGCCCGGCCACGAGCACGAACTTCGCCGTCGTCGGCACCAGGGTCAGGATGATGACCAGCGGCCACTGGAAGACCAGCGTCTGCCAGTCCAGTCGCATCCCGATGGTGATGAAGAACAGCCCCAGCAGCACGTCGTGGAAGGGCCGGATGTCCAGCTCCACCTGGTGCTTGTATTCGGTCTCCGCGATCAGCATGCCGGCGACGAACGCGCCCAGCGCCAGCGACAGCCCCGCATGCTCGGTCAGCCAGGCCAGGCCCAGCGTCACCAGCAGCAGGTTGAGCATGAAGAGCTCCTGGCTCTTGCGCCGCGCCACCAGCGTCAGCCAGCGGCGCATCAGGTGCTGGCCGCCGGTCAGCAGCAGCACCAGCAGCAGCGTCGCCTTCAGCGCGGCCCAGCCCAGCGACTCGATCATCTGCGTGCCGCTGCCGCCCAGCGCCGGGATCAGCACCAGCAGCGGGACCACGGCCAGATCCTGGAACAGCAGCACGCCGATCACGCGCCGGCCATGCTCGCTCTCGAGCTCCAGCCGCTCGGCCATCAGCTTCACGACGATGGCGGTGGAGCTCATCGCCATCGCGGACCCGAGCACCAGCGAGCCCTGCCAGCCCAGGTCCCAGGGCCAGCCCATCAGGCCGAAGAACCAGCGCAGGAAGAGGTTGCCCGCCATGGTGCCGCCGATCGTCACCACCACCTGCAGCAACCCCAGCCCGAACACCATCGCGCGCATGCTGTGCAGCTTGGGCAGGTTGAACTCCAGGCCGATCGCGAACATCAGGAACACGACGCCGAACTCGGCCAGGTGCTGCACGCCGGGGACGTCGCTGGCCAGCGCCAGCGCGTTCGGACCGATCAGCACGCCCACCACCAGGTAGCCCAGGATCGGCGGCAGCTTCAGCGAGCGGCACACCACGACGCCCAGCACGGCGGCGATCAGGTAGATGAGGGTCAGGTCCAGCGCGGAAAGCATGGCGGCGATGGTACTGGCCCCCCGGCCCCGGGCGGCCCCGGATGCAGCAAGGACAGGCCTCGCCATAGGGCCGGCGAGCGGCGCCCCAGCCATGCGGGCGCGGGTCGCGACGCGCGGTCCGCCGCCGCGGGACGGGACTGGCTTTGGTCACGCGTCAGGCGCAAACTACCCGCCTTATGCATCGGGCGCATGCCCGCATGTGTACTCGGCTTTGCCGGACGTGGCGGACGCGCAGGGCTTCGGGGTACCGTTCGCGCCACCGAAAAGTTACGGAGCATTTCATGCCCAACCTGAGTTTCGTTTCCCCCACGCGCAACAGTCCCTGGGGCACCTACCTGTCCCAGATCGACGCCGTCGAGCCCTACCTGGGCAAGCTGGCCCGCTGGGTGGAAACGCTGCGCCGCCCCAAGCGCGCGCTGATCGTGGACATCCCCATCGAACTCGACAACGGCACCATCGCCCACTACGAGGGCTACCGCGTCCAGCACTCGCTGACCCGCGGTCCCGGCAAGGGCGGCGTGCGCTACCACCCGGACGTCACGCTGGAAGAAGTGATGGCGCTGTCGGCCTGGATGACGGTCAAGAACGCCGCGGTGAACCTGCCCTACGGCGGCGCCAAGGGCGGCATCCGCCTGGACCCCAAGACGCTGTCGCTGAAGGAACTGGAAAAGGTCACCCGCCGCTACACCAGCGAGATCGGCATCATCATCGGCCCGACCCAGGACATCCCCGCGCCTGACGTCAACACCAACGGCCAGATCATGGCCTGGATGATGGACACCTATTCGATGAACGTCGGCGCCACCGCCACCGGCGTCGTCACCGGCAAGCCGATCCCGCTGGGCGGCTCGCTGGGCCGCGTGGCCGCCACCGGCCGCGGCGTGTTCGTCGTCGGCCGCGAGGCGATGCGCCGCCTCAACATCAACATGGAAGGCGCCCGCGTCGCGGTGCAGGGCTTCGGCAACGTGGGCTCGGTCGCCGCCAAGATGTTCGCCGCCAACGGCGCGATCGTCGTGGCCGTGCAAGACCACACCGGCACCATCCAGAACGACAACGGCATGGACATGGCCTCGCTGCTGGAGCACGTCGGCCACACCGGCGGCGTCGCCGGCTTCAAGGGCGCGGACCGCATCGACAACGAGAACTTCTGGGACGTGAAGTCCGACGTGCTGATCCCCGCCGCGCTGGAAGGCCAGCTGTCGGGCGAGCGCGCCAAGCGCGTCCAGACCCGCCTGGTGCTGGAAGGCGCCAACGGCCCGACCACGCCCGACGGCGACGCCGTGCTGGCGGACCGCGGCATCATCGTCGTCCCCGACGTGATCGCCAACGCGGGCGGCGTGACCGTTTCCTACTTCGAGTGGGTGCAGGACTTCTCGTCGTTCTTCTGGACCGAGGACGAGATCAACGTCCGCCTGGACAAGATCCTGGTCGGCGCGTTCAAGGGCATCTGGGATACGGCCGAACAGCACAAGATCCCGCTGCGGACGGCGGCGTTCACCGTGGCCTGCACGCGCGTGCTGCAGGCCCGTGAAGAGCGCGGCCTTTACCCCTGATCCCTCCTCATCGACCAGCCGCGGGTTTCTCGCGGTTACGGAGCGGATGGGCCCCATGTGGGCCCATTTTTCATGGGTCGGCGGAGGGCGCAGGTGGAGTTCATGCGCAGACCCGGGCGTTGGCCGCCAGGGCATGGGGCCTTGGCGGCGAGCGCCAAAACCCCACGCCCTGCCGTCCCCCATCACCTCCGTCCTTCGACGGTTTTGCGAGCGGGGACTTCGGGGGAGGAAGTCAGTGGCTGATCTTCGTGCCGAGCACCTGCAGGAACTGTGCGATCCAGGCGGGGTGCGCGGGCCAGGCTGGCGCCGTGACCAGCTTGCCGTCGGTCACCGCCTGGTCGACCGGGATGTCGGCATAACTGGCGCCAGCCAGCTCCACTTCCGCGGCGCACGCGGGGTAGGCCGATACCTTGCGGCCACGGATGATGCCGGCGGCGGCCAGCAGCTGCGCGCCGTGACAGATCGCGGCGATCGGCTTGTCGGCCTGGGAGAAGTGCTGCACGAGCGGCAGGACGCCAGGCATCGTGCGCAGGTACTCGGGGGCCCGGCCACCCGGAATCACCAGTCCGTCGTAGTCCTGCGGCTTGATCGCGTCGAAGCTGGCGTTCAGCGTGAAGCGGTGGCCCGGCTTCTCCGAGTAGGTCTGCGCGCCCTCGAAGTCATGGATGGCGGTGAGCACGAAATCGCCGGCCTTCTTTCCCGGACAGACGGCATCGACCCGGTGTCCCACCGCCTGCAGCGCCTGGAACGGCACCATCAACTCGTAGTCCTCGACGTAGTCGCCCGCCAGCAGCAGCAGCTTCTTGCCCATCGCATCTCTCCAGAGTCGGTTGAGGGAGCGCCGATTCTGGGAGGCCAGGGCCGTCAGGTCGATGAATCCCTCATGTACCCGCGTCGGCGTCGCGGGCTCGCAGCGCCGGCGCGGCAGCGACCGCGAGCGTCCAGCAGATCCAGGCGGTCCACATCGTGTGGCTGGGGTAATGCGCGCCGCGCGCCATCTGCGCCAGGCCATACAGCGTGCCCATCACGAGCACCGCGCCCAGTGCGATCCGCGCCTGCCGCGGATAGGCGCGGCGCAGCATGAAGAAGAGGCTGAAGAAGGCGAAGGCGGAACTCGCATGACCCGATGGGAAGCAGTGCCCCGGTCCGCCGTCGCCGACACCGAAGCGCCAGTGCGACACGTAATGCGCGACGCCGCCGAATTCGGCCAGGTCCCACGGGCAACTGGTGCTGCTGCCCTGCTTCATCAGCGGGATCAGCACCAGGCTGACCGCCGTCAGCGCGACGGCGCCCCAGCGTTCGCGCCGCGTCAGCCCCGGCCACAGCGGCCGCAGCGCGTTGATGAGCAACATGAGCGCCAGGCCGGTCGCCACCCAGCGCCCGCCCTGGTGCAGCAGGCCCGAGGTGAGCCAGTGGTCGCGCAGCGCGAAGCCGTGCGCATCGGCGAAGAGCCGCACCACGGCCAGGTCCCAGCCGGCCGCGTCCCAGAGCAGCAGCGCGGCGAGCCCCGCCAGCGCGACCAGCCAGCCGCGGCGCAGGTCCGGCAGGCGCAGCGCGCCGACGGGGGAAAGGACGGGCGCGGACGCCGATCCGGCGCCCAGCGGCAGGGGGGAGAGGGGAGGCGTGTTCACGGCCTTGCAGTGGGCACGCCCCCCCTGAAGTTCGACTGAAGCCAAGCTGAAGGCCGGCTGAAGTTCTGCGACAGTCCGCACAGTGCGCGCCGCGGCCGGACCGACCGGTGGCCGCTGGTATCGTTTTCGGCCCGACGGCCTCCTTTCCCGCGGCTGCCCGCCGCACGCCCATGCGACTCCTGCTGCTCGAAGACGACGAATTGCTCGGCGAGGCCCTGCGCGATTTCCTGCGCGACGAAGGCCATGCCGTGACCTGGGCCCGCCGCCTGGCCGAACTGCTGCCGCGCCAGCATGAGGAGTTCGATGCGCTGCTGGTCGACTGGCAGCTCCCGGACGGCTCCGGCCTGGACTGGCTGCGCGGCCTGCGCCAGCGCGGCGTGTCGATCCCTGCGCTGATGCTGACCGCGCGCGACCTGCTCGCCGACCGGCTGCAGGGCCTGGACAGCGGCGCCGACGACTACCTGGTCAAGCCCTTCGCGCCCGAGGAACTGGCGGCCCGCTTGCGCGCCGTCAGCCGCCGCCATGCGGGCGCGAGCAGCTCGCAGCGCCGCCATGGCGACGTGGTGCTGGACCTGGCCGCCAAGCGGGCTACGCGGGATGGGCAGCCGGTCGAGCTCACCGCGCGCGAGTGGGCCGTGCTGGAGGCGCTGGTGCAGCGCGGCGGCCGGCTCTATCCGAAGCGCGACCTGGAGCTGGAGGTGCTGGGCGACGACGCCGAGGTGCTGAGCAACGCGCTGGAGGTCCATGTGTCGAGCCTGCGCCGCAAGCTCGGCCGCGAGCTCATCGAGACCGTCCGCGGCCTGGGCTACCGGCTCGGCCGGGAGGCGCCGTGAGCGGCACGCCGGGGCCGCGCCGCCCGTCCATCGCCGGCCGCTTGGCGCGTCAGCTGCTGCTGATCTCGGCGTTCTGGGCGGTGGTGGCCGGCGTCAGCGTCTGGCTGGTCGTGCAGGAGGAGGTCGACGAGCTGCTCGACGAGACGCTGCAGGCGTCCTCGCAGGTGCTGGGCCAGCTGCTGCGCCAGAGCCAGGCCATGCCGGCCCAGATCGCCGACAACGACGACCTCAGCACCCATTTCGCCTGGCAGCTGGTGGCGCCGGACGGTGCCTTGCTGCATCGCTCGCCGCTCGCGCCGATCAAGGCCTGGAAGCTGCCGCCGGGCTTCAGCGACTGGCAGGACGACGGCAGCGATGGCGACGACTGGCGCGTGCACGTGCGCCCGCTGCCGACGGCGGCCGGCCCCGGCTGGCTGATGGTGGCGCAGACCAGCGCCGAGCGGAAGGAGGTGCGCAGCCGCGTCGGGCTGGCCAGCGCCTTGTCCGCGCTGCTGGTGGGCGGGCTGTGCATGGTGTGGATGAACCGGCGCGCACGCGCCGAGCTCGCGCCGCTGGGCGAGTTGTCCGCCGCGCTGGGCGGCTACGACCCGCTCGACACCCGGCAACTGCTGCCGGAGCAGCCGCGCAGCGAGCTGGCGGAGATCCGCGCCGCGGTGCTCGACCTGGGCCAGCGCCTGGCCCAGCGCGTCGCCAACGAGCGCGCCTTCAGCGCGCATGCGGCGCATGCGCTACGCACGCCGCTCGCGGGCATGGACGCCCAGCTCGCGATGGCGCTGCGCGAGGCGCCGCCCGAGTCGCGCGCCCGGCTGCAGCGCACCCGCGAGGCGGGCGACCGGCTGCGCCGCGTGGTGACCGCGCTGCTGACGCTGTTCCGCACCGGCATGAGCCTGCGCTGGCAGCGCCTGGACCTGGTCGAGCTGATGCAGCTCCTGCCCCTGCCCGACGGCCTGGTGCTGGACCTGCCGCCGGAGGCCGGCATCGACGCCGATCCGGACCTGCTGGCCGCCGCGCTGATCAACCTGATCGACAACGCCTGGCGCCACGGGGCCTCGCAGGTACGGCTGCGCCTGAAGGCCCAGCTGGACGGGGGGATGACGCTGGAGCTCACCGATAACGGCGAGGGCGTGGCCGACTGGCAGCGCGTGGACCTCAACGACGCGCTGGAGCGGCAGCAGTACGAGGGGCGCATGGGCCTGGGCCTCATGATGGCCGACCTCGTGGCCCGCGCCCACGGCGGCGACCTGCGGCTGCCGGCCATGGAAGCGGGCTTCGGCGTGGCCCTCAGACTGGGGCCGGCGCCGGACTGAATCGACCCCGGCGGCTACACTTTCGCCCTTATGACGACCCACGCCGCCCTCACCCATTCCCGCGCGCTCGACGTGGCCCGCGCGGCCTTGCAAGTCGAGGCCGACGCGCTGCTCGCGCTCGGTCCCCGCCTGGGCGAATCGTTCGAACAGGTGGTCCGCAAGATCCTGGATTGCTCCGGTCGCGTCGTCGTGATGGGCATGGGCAAGAGCGGCCACGTCGGCCGCAAGATCGCCGCCACCCTGGCCTCCACCGGCACGCCGGCGTTCTTCGTCCATCCCGGCGAGGCCAGCCATGGCGACCTCGGCATGGTCACGCCCGGCGACATCGTGCTGGCGCTGTCGAATTCCGGCGAAAGCGACGAGCTCAACGCCATCATCCCGGTGCTCAAGCGCCAGGGCGTGACGCTGATCGGCATGACCGGCGGGCTGTCGTCGTCGCTGGCCAAGCATGCGGACTTCGTGATCGACTCGCGCGTGGCGCAGGAGGCCTGCCCGCTGAACCTCGCGCCGACCGCCAGCACCACCGCGCAGATCGCGCTGGGCGACGCCCTGGCCGTGGCGCTGCTGGACGCGCGCGGTTTCCGCGCCGAGGACTTCGCCCGCTCCCATCCGGGCGGTTCGCTCGGCCGGCGCCTGCTGACCCATGTGCGCGACCTGATGCGCGGCGGCGACGCGCTGCCGCGCGTGAAGGCCGAGCTGCCGCTGCTCGACATGATGCGGGTGATGTCCGACAAGGGCCTGGGCTGCGCGGTGCTGGTGGGCGCCGACGGCAAGGCCGGCGGCATCTTCACCGACGGCGACCTGCGCCGACTGATCGAGCGCGGCGGCGACCTGCGCGGCCTGACGGCCGGCCAGGTCATGCATCCGAATCCGCGCACCGTGGCCGCCGACGCGCTGGCCGTCGACGCGGCCGACCTGATGGAGCAGGCCCGCATCACGCTGGTGCTGGCCGTGGACGACGAACAGCGCCTGGTCGGCGCGATCAGCATCAACGACCTGATGCGCGCGAAGGTGATCTGATGAGCGCTTCCTCCCTGACTCCCGCGGACGCGGATGCGCCGGTCGTGCGCGAGCTCCAGCCCGCGCTGGCCTTTCCGCCGGAACTGCTGCTCAAGGCGCAGGGCCCGGCGCTCGGACTGCGGGCCGCGATCTTCGATGTCGACGGCGTGCTGACCGACGGCCGCATCTACCTCAGCGCGCAGGGCGAGGAGTTCAAGGCCTTCGCGACGCTGGACGGCCACGGGATGAAGCTGCTCGCGCAGGGCGGCATCGTGCCGATCGTCATCACCGGCCGCGATTCGCCGGCGGTGCGGCGGCGGGTCGCCGACCTCGGCCTGCCGCACGCCGTTTATGGCGCCAAGAACAAGCTGGCCGCCGCGCAGCCGTTGCTCGACCAGCTCGGCCTGCGCTGGGAGCAGGTGGCCGTGATCGGGGACGACTGGCCCGACCTGCCGCTGATGGTGCGCGCCGGCTTCGCCTGCGCGCCGGCCCAGGCGCATGCCGAGGTGAAGGCGGCCGCCCATCACGTCACCGCCGCCGCCGGCGGCCATGGCGCCGCCCGTGAGTTCTGCGACCTGCTGCTGATGGCCGCCGGCCAGTACGCCCGGCTGCTGCACGGCCACCTCGAGACCCTGGACGGGAGCGGCCACTGATGGCGGCGCTCGCTCCGCCGCCGACCTCGCCGCGGCGCCGCGTCCAGCCCTTGCTGTGGCGCCTGCAGTCGATGCTGGCCAGCTACGTGCCGCTGCTGCTGATGGCGATGCTGGCCGGTTTCACCTGGTGGCTGATCAAGAACACGCCGCAGCTGGAGACGCCGCGCGAGAAGGCCGCGCCCAAGCACGAGCCCGACTACCGGATGAACGGCTTCGAGGTCGAGCGCTTCAGCAGCGACGGCCGGTTGACCGGACGCATCATCGGCACCGAGATGCGGCATTACCCCGACAACGACACGCTGGAGATCGACGCGCCGCAGCTGCGCGCCTACGGCAAGCAGGGCGAACTGTTGGTCGCCGACGCGCAGCGCGGCTTGTCCAACGGTGACGGCAGCGAGGTGCAGCTGCTCGGGGACGTGAAGGTCAAGCGTTATCCGGACGGCGATCCGTCGCAACCGCCCGACCTGGAGCTGTATGGCGAGTTCCTCCATGCCTTCGTCCCGCAGCAGCAGATCCGCTCGCACCTGCCGGCGCGCGTCATCGGCATGGGCGGCGAGATGCAGGTGAAGAGCTTCGTCTACGACCAGCTCACCGGGCGCCTGAGCTTCAGCGGCGGTGGCCGCGCCACCTTCGCCGCCCGACCCGGCGCGCGCGCCGCGGCACCGGCCGCCAAGGCCTCGGCGCCGACCTCCGCCCGCAAGCCATGAACCGACTCGTCTACATCACCGGTGCCTCGAGCGGCATCGGCCAGGCGCTCGCGCTCCAGTACTACCGCGAGGGCTGGAACCTCGCGCTGGTCGCGCGCCGCGTCGAGGAACTCAGCGCCTGGGCGGAGCAGCAAGGCCTGGCGCCGTCGCGCTGGCGGGTCTACCGCGCCGACGTCAGCGACATCGAGGCCATCACCGCCACCGGTCGCCGCTGCATCGCCGAGCAGGGCCTGCCCGATGTGGTGATCGCCAACGCGGGCATCAGCATCGGCATGGACACGGCGATCCATGAGGACCTGGCCGTGATGCAGCGCGTCTACGCGACCAACAACATCGGCCTGGCGGCGACCTTCCATCCCTTCGTCGGCCCGATGCGCGAGCGCCGCGGCGGCACGCTGGTGGGCATCGCCAGCGTCGCGGGCATCCGGGGACTGCCGGGGCACGGGGCGTATTGCTCCAGCAAGGCGGCGGTGTTCAGCTATTGCGAGAGCCTGCGCGGCGAATGCCGGCCCGATGGCGTGAAGGTCGTGACGATCGCACCGGGGTATGTCGATACGCCGCTGACGCGCGAGAACCGCTACAGCATGCCTTTCCTGATGCAGCCGGACGACTTCGCGCGCAAGGCCTACGCCGCGATCGAGGCCGGCGCCCGGGTGCGCTTCATTCCCTGGCAGATGGGGCTCGTGGCGCACGCGATGCGCCTGCTGCCGGGCGCGGTCTTCGACCGGCTGCTGGCGGGGCGTCCGCGCAAGCATCGGCAGGGCGAGCGCTGAGCGGCAGCGCCCTTCGGGGCGCTCGCGCCCACCAAGTGGGCCGACGAGGATCCCCGCGATCCTCTTCCATGCGGGCAAAAGAAAAGGCGCTCCGAGGAGCGCCTTGTTCATTGCGAGGCGGGGATCAACCCCGCCGTGGCTCAGTAGCCGCCGCGACCGCCGCCGTAGCTGCCGCCGCCGCCACCACCGTAGCCGCCGCCGCCACCACCGCCGCCGTAGCCGCCGCGGCTGCCGCCGCCACCGCCGTAGCCGCCGCGACCACCGCCGCCGCCGCCACCACCGTAGCCGCCACCACCGCCGCCGCCGCCGTAGCCGCCACGGCTGCCGCCGCCGCCACCGAAGCCGCCGCGACCACCGCCGCCGCCGCCACCGAAGCCGCCGCCCGGACGGTCTTCACGCGGACGCGCCACGTTGACCACGATCGCGCGGCCTTCCAGGGCCTGACCGTTCATGCCGTTGATGGCGGATTGCGCTTCGTCGTCGGTCGACATTTCCACGAAGCCGAAGCCCTTGGAACGGCCGGTCTCGCGGTCCATCATGACCTTGGCGGAGATGACGGTGCCGAATTGCGAGAATGCCTCCTGGAGCGACTCATCTCGCACGCTGTAAGCGAGGTTGCCCACGTATAGCTTGTTTCCCATGGGGGAAGCCCTTTCAAAACCAAATAACCCAATGTGCTGCTTCAACCCATCGTGAACCACTCATACGAAGGCGCTGCATTCAGGCGATCCGATTATGTGTGACAGGATTGGCGGTTCGCAACGCGTCAAGCCGGTTGTTGTTTTTCGGCTTATGCGCGCAAACCCCGAGCAGTGTCGGAAGCGCTGGAAATCCCTCGCCCCCGGCTTTACATCGGGGCAAAACCGGCTCCCGAGACCCCCCGCCGGCGCTCGGTGTTTTCCACTATGCGGGTGAACCCACCCCCTGATCGCACAAGGTGACGCCCATCGCCCTCCAGCGCCCGCCGTCCACACCCGTCCCGCTCACGCCCGAGCTGCGCATCGTCTCGCTGGTTCCGTCGGTGACCGAACTGCTGTTCGCCCTCGGACTGGGGCCTTGGGTGGTCGGTCGCACCGGTTTTTGCATTCATCCCGCGCCGGCGGTGTCAGCAATATCAAAGATCGGTGGAACCAAGGACGTCAATCTCCGCAAGCTGCGGACGTTGGCCCCGAGTCATGTCATCGTGAACGTTGATGAAAACCGGCTCGAGACGGTCCAGGCCTTGCGCGAATTCGTCCCCCATGTGGTGGTGACGCATCCCTGCGCACCCGCTGACAACCTGACCTTGGTCACCCAGATGGTGGAGATGGTGGAGGTTTTTGCCGCCGATTGGAGGGTCAGGTCTGAACTCACCGGCAGAAATCTCCAAGGCTCGGAAGAAAGTGCGACAGGGACAAGTTCGCTCCCGCATGTCCCCGATCTCCGTGACCGGGCGAACCGGCTGGCCGACGCCCTGCGGGAGGAACTGGCGGCCTGCCTGGCCCTGCGGACATCCGGCGAGGGGCGGCCGGCGCCGCGCGTCCTCTATCTGATCTGGCGCGACCCCTGGATGACGGTCGCCCGCGACACCTATATCTCCCGCATGCTCGCGGAGGTAGGCTGGTCGACCTGGCCCCCGGTCGAGGGCGGCGAGCACGGCGCGGCGCGCTATCCGGTGCTGAGGGGCGACGAGCCCTGGCTGGCCGGCGTCGACGAACTCCTGCTCAGTTCCGAGCCCTACCGGTTCGGCGCCCAGCACCTGGCCGAAGCCCAGGCGCTCTGCCCGAACGCCAGGGTGCGCCTCGTCGATGGCGAGCTGGTCAGCTGGTACGGCCCGCGCGCCGCCGAGGGGCTGCGTTACCTTCGCGGACTGTCCGCCGCTCCGCGATGATCGCGCCCATGAGTTCGACCGTGCCCGTCCCGTCCCCGCCTGCCCTGCCGCCCGCGCCGTTCGCCGGCCAGGTCCTGCTGCTGGAGGACGACCCCGCCATCGCCCAGACGGTCAGCTTCGTGCTGGAACGCGAGGGCTACCGCGTCCGCGCCTGCGGCTGGCTGCACGAGGCCCGCGCCGCGCTGTCCACGACGCCGCCGGACCTGGCGATCCTGGACGTGGGCCTGCCCGACGGCAACGGCCTGGACCTGTGCCGCGAACTGCGCCAGGGCCCGCTCGGGCGCCTGCCGGTGCTGATGCTGAGCGCGCGCAGCGAGGAGAGCGACAAGGTGCTGGGGCTGGAACTCGGCGCGGATGACTACCTCGCCAAGCCCTTCAGCAACCGGGAGCTGGTGGCGCGGGTGCGGGCGCTGCTGCGGCGGGCCCAGGCCCCGGCGGAGCCGAGCGCGCCGGCCGTGGCCGGTTTCCTCGTCGAGGCCGAGGGCTCCCGCGTGCGCTTCCATGGCGAGCTGCTGCCGTTGACGCGCCGCGAGCTCGGCCTGCTGCTGCGCCTGCTGAAGGCGCCCGGCCGCATCCACAGCCGCGAGAGCCTGCTCGATGCCGTCTGGGGCCTGGACGCCGACAGCGGCGACCGCACCGTCGACACCCACATCAAGACGTTGCGCGCCAAGCTGCGCCAGGTGCGCCCGGAGCTGGACCCCATCCGCACGCACCGCGGCATGGGCTACTCGCTGGAGTGACGGCGCATGCGCCTGGGCCTGCGGCTGTTCCTCGGCTTCTTCCTGGTGGCGGGCCTGAGCGCCTTCATCCTGCTGCGCGTGGTGCTGGGCGAGTTCAAGCCCAGCGTGCGCGAGGTGATGGAAGACATGATGGTGGACACCGCCAACCTGGTGGCGGCGCTGGCCCGCGATGAACTGGCCGCGATGCCGCCGGGCGGCGACCTGGTGGGCACCGCTTTCGCGCAACGGGTGAAGGACTACGCGGAGCGGCCGGTGGACGCCCGCATCCTCAGCGCCCGCAAGCGCACGCTGGATTTCCGCATCTATGTCACCGACGCCGCCGGCCGCGTGGTGCTGGACACCAGTCCCGCGCCGGCGGTCGGGCAGGACTACTCGGCCTGGAATGACGTCGCCCGCACGCTGCGCGGCGAATACGGCGCCCGGACGACGCCGGAACAGCTCACGCCCTACGGCAACGCCGGCGACCTGGGCAACGGCAAGGACGCGCAGGGCAGCCCGGTGATGTACGTGGCCGCGCCGGTGCGCCTGGACGGCCGCACGATCGGCGTGGTCACCGTCGCCAAGCCGGCCGCCGCGGTGCAGCAGATCATCTACCGCGCCGAGCGCCGCATCTGGATCGCGGGACTGTCGCTGCTGGCCGTATCGCTGGCGGTGGGCGTGGCGGTGACGGCCTGGATGATCGTCACGGTGCGGCGCCTGCGCCGCTACGCCCAGGAAGTGCAGATGGGCGAGCGCCAGGCGCCGCCCAAGGTGCCCGGCGAACTCGGCGACCTGGCTCATGCGATGGACGCGATGCGGGAGCGGCTCGATGGGCGCGAGCGCCTCGAGCACATGGCGCGCGCGCTCACGCACGAGCTCAAGAGCCCGCTGGCGGCGCTGCGCGGGGCCGGCGAGCTGCTGCAGGACGACCTGCCGGCGCCGGACCGCCAGCGCTTCGCCGCGCAGGTGGTCTCGCAAAGCGAGCGCATGACGGAACTGGTCGAGCGGCTGCTGGCGCTGTCGACGCTGGAGTTGCGGCGCGGGCCGGCGCATCCGCGGCCGGTGGCGCTGGCGGCCACGGTCGACGAGGTGCTCGCGCAACTCGACGACCGCCTGGCGCAGCAGGCGCTGACGGTGCGCTGGCTGCGCCGCGACGAGGTCGAGCTGCAGGCCGACGCCGAGATGCTGATGCTCGCCATCAGCAACCTGCTGGCCAACGCGATCGACTTCTCGCCCGCCGGCGCCGAGCTGACGCTGCAGGTCGGCATCGAGCCCGCGTCCGGGGCGGGCGGCCGCCGCGCCTTCTTCGAGCTCCGCGACCAGGGGCCCGGCGTGCCGAGCGCCGCGTTCGCGCAGCTGGGCGAGCGCTTCTTCTCGACGGCGCGACCGGGCAGCCTGCGCAAGGGCTCCGGCCTGGGCCTGGCGATCGTGCGCCAGATCGCCGGCCTGCACCGTGGCGACCTGCGCTTCGAGCCGGCCGAGCCCGGCCTGCGCGTGCGGCTGTCCTTCCCCCACTTCACGGCCGCCACACAAACTTCGTCCTGAGCTCACCCCGGCTGCCGAGACTGCCGCCTTCCCTGGATGGCCCGCGGGCAAGGAGAGGACGAATGCAGAGCAAGGCGCTGTGGTGGAAGCTGCTGATCCTGGGCGGCGTGACGCTGCTGTTGCTGATGGTGCTGATGCGCATCGGCTGGCTGGTCGACGAGCGCCAGCAGCGCCAGCGCGCCGCCGAGGCCAGCGTGGCGCTGGCGCAGGCCGGGCCGCAGGTGCTGCTCGGGCCGGTGCTGCAGCGCAGCTGCACCGAGGAGTGGGAGAACGTCAGTGGGGCCGGCAAGGACCAGACACGCACCGCCGAGCGGCGCGACTTCGTGCTGTCGGCGGTGCCGGCAGAACTGGCCGTCGACGGCACGCTGAACCAGGAACAGCGCCAGCGCGGCCTGTTCAAGGTGAACGGCTACGCGGGCGAGGTCGCGCTGCAGGCACGCTGGGCTTCGCTCGGCGCGCTGGTGCCGGTGGCCGAGCACAAGGGCCGGTTGAGCTGCGAGGACCCGCGCGTGATGGTCGCCGTCAGCGACGCGCGCGGCCTGCGCGCGGTGACGCTCAAGCGCGGCACGGAGGCCCTGGCGGTGCGCCCTGGCACCCGCCACGGCAGCTATCCGCATGGCCTGCACGCCGTGCTGCCGGACTCCGCGCTGGACCAGCCGCTGAGCTTGACGGTGGCCATCAAGCTGATCGGCATGACCGACTTCGGCATCGTGCCGGCCGCGTCCGCGACGCAGGTGAAGCTGCGCTCGAACTGGCCGCATCCCAGCTTCGGCGGCCGCTTCCTGCCGCTGTCCCGGCGGATCGACGACAGCGGCTTCGAGGCGCAATGGCAGGTCACCGAGCTCGCCACGACCGCGCCGCGCGACGTGCTCGCCGGCTTCGCGCTGCCCGGCGTGGCGCGGGATCCCGATGCCGGCCCCGCCGCGTATGCGCCGGCCCGGGTCGCCGCGCAGGAGGGCCGCGCCGAGGTCGTGGCGGACACGCTGGCCTTCTCGATGATCGACCCGGTCAACCCGTATGTGATGAGCGACCGCGCCATCAAGTACGGCCTGATGTTCATCGTGCTGACCTTCGTCAGCGTCGGCTTGCTGGAGCTGCTGTCCGGCCGCCGCGTGCATCCGGTGCAGTACCTGATGGTCGGCCTGGCGATGACGCTGTTCTTCCTGCTGCTGCTGAGCCTGTCGGAGCACCTGAGCTTCCCGGTCTCCTATGTGCTGGCGGCCGGCGCGGCCGTCGGGCTGCTGGCCTTCTACGGGGCTTCGATGCTCGGGGCGGCCTGGCGCGGCCTGGGCTTCGGCGCGCTGGTCGCGGTGCTCTACGGCGCGCTGTACGTGCTGCTCAGCCTGGAGACGGCCTCGCTGCTGGTCGGCGCGACCCTGCTCTTCGCGGTGCTGGCCGCGGTGATGGCGCTGACGCGGCGCATCGACTGGTACGCGCTGGGCGGGCGCACTGCGGATCCGCCGGAGGTCGCGCCCGCGGACACTCCGTGACAACGCGGTTGCCGCCCGCCCGCGGCTCGGTCAGCATGGGTCTCCACGGACCCTGGACGACAAGAGAGACATGGGCGGAGACAACCCTGCGGGCGGACCGGCGACGGTCCGCGAGGCGGCCTCGGGCCGCTTCGACTTCATCATCGTGGGCGCCGGCACCGCCGGCTGCCTGCTGGCCAACCGGCTGTCGGCCGACCCCGCCAAACGCGTGCTGCTGCTCGAGGCCGGCGGCCGCGACGACTACCACTGGATCCACATTCCCGTCGGCTACCTGTACTGCATCGGGAACCCGCGCACCGACTGGCTCTTCAAGACCGAGCCCGACGCCGGCCTGAACGGCCGCAGCCTGCGTTACCCGCGCGGCAAGGTGCTGGGCGGCTGCTCCAGCATCAACGGGATGATCTACATGCGCGGCCAGGCCCGCGACTACGACGGCTGGGCCGCCGCCTCCGGCGACGACGCCTGGCGCTGGGACGCGGTGCTGCCCTACTTCCGCCAGCACGAGGACCATTGGCGGCTGGACGACGGCGCCGAGCGGCCGCCGGGGTTCGATCCCGCCCTGCATGGCCACGGCGGCGAATGGCGCGTGGAGAAGCAGCGGCTGCGCTGGGCGGTGCTGGACGCGTTCGCCGCGGCCGCGCAGGAGGCCGGCATCCCGGCGACGCCGGACTTCAATCGCGGCAACAACGAGGGCGTCGGCTACTTCGAGGTCAACCAGCGCGCCGGCTGGCGCTGGAACACGGCCAAGGCCTTCCTGCGACCGACCTGCTATCGCCGCCCCAACTTCGAGATGTGGACCGGCACGCAGGCGCAGCGGCTGCTGCTCGAGCAGGTCGACGGCGCGCCGCGCTGCGAGGGCGTGCTCGTGCGCACGCCCCAGGGGCTGGAGGAGATCCGCCTCAACCCGGGCGGCCAGGTGCTGCTCGCCGCGGGCGCGATCGGCTCGCCGCAGCTGCTGCAGCTGTCGGGACTGGGCCCGGCCGCGCTGCTCCAGCGGCACGGCATCGAGGTCGTGCGCGACCTGCCGGGCGTCGGTGGCAACCTGCAGGATCACCTGCAGATCCGCGCGGTGTTCCAGGTCGAGGGCGTCAGCACGCTCAACACGCTGGCGTCGAGCTGGTTCGGCAAGGCGCGCATCGGGCTCGAGTACGCGCTGCGCCGCACCGGGCCGATGAGCATGGCGCCTTCGCAACTGGGCGCGTTCGCCCGGAGCGGTCCGGACAAGGCCTGGCCCGACCTGCAGTACCACGTGCAGCCGCTGTCGCTGGAGGCCTTCGGCGAGCCGCTGCATGGCTTCAACGCGTTCACGGCCAGCGTCTGCAACCTCAATCCCAGCAGCCGCGGCAGCGTCGCGATCCGCAGCGCCGATGCGGCCGATGCGCCCCTGATCGCGCCCAACTACCTCAGCACCGCCGAGGACCGCGAGGTCGCCGCGCGCAGCCTGCGACTGACGCGACGCATCGTCGAACAGCCGGCGCTGGCGCGCTACCGGCCCAGCGAATACAAGCCCGGCGTGCAGTTCCAGACGGACGAGGAACTGGCGCGGCTGGCGGGAGACATCGCGACGACGATCTTCCATCCCGTCGGCACCTGCCGCATGGGGCGCGGCGACGACGACGGCGCGGTCGTCGACAGCCGCCTGCGCGTGCGCGGCGTGAGCGGCCTGCGCGTCATCGATGCCAGCGTGATGCCGACGATCACCAGCGGCAACACGAATTCGCCGACGCTGATGATCGCGGAGCGCGCCGCCGCCTGGCTGCGCGCCGGGGAATGACCGACGGGGAGGGAGCGGCGGTCAGCCGCTGAAGCGCTCTTCCAGATAGGCCAGCAGCGTGCGGAGGGTCTGGGCCTCGCCGCCGACCGGGCGGCCGGGACGCGCGATGTCGTTCCAGGCGAAGAGGTCGACATGCAGCCAGTCCTGCTCGGCCGGGATGAAGGCCTCGAGGAACAGCGCGGCGTTGATCGCGCCGGCCAGCGGGCTGCGACCGGTGTTCACGATGTCGGCGATGCTGGAGGTGATGCCTTCCTTGTAGGGCGCCCACAGCGGCAGGTGCCACAGCGGGTCGTCCATCTTGAGGCCCAGGTCGACCAGGTCGCGGGCGGTGTCCATGTGCCTGGCGAAAAGCGCCGGCAACTGCGCGCCCAGCGCGACGCGCGCGGCGCCGGTCAGCGTCGCCAGGTCGATGATCAGCTCGGGCTTGAACTCGGCCGCGTAGGCGAGGGCGTCGCACAGGATCACGCGGCCTTCGGCATCGGTGTTGCCGATCTCGATGTGCAGGCCGGCGCGCGTCTTGATCACGTCGCCGGGCCGGTAGGCATTGCCGCTGATCGAGTTCTCCACCGCCGGGATGAGCACCTGCAGGCGCACCGGCAGCTTCAGCGCCATGATCAGCGTGGCCAGGCCCAGCGCGTTGGCCGCGCCGCCCATGTCCTTCTTCATCTGGCGCATGCCGTCGGCCGGCTTGATGTCCAGGCCGCCGGTGTCGAAGCACACGCCCTTGCCCACCAGCGTCAGCCGCGGATGCTTGTCGCTGCCCCAGTTCAGCTCGACCAGGCGCGGCGCGCGGGTGCTGGCGCGGCCGACCGCGTGGATGGCGGGGAAGTTCTTCTTCAGCAGGTCGTCGCCGACGATTTCCTTGAACTTGGCGCCATGCTGCTTGCCCACCACGGCGGCGGCCTTCGACAGCTCCTCCGGGCCCATGTGCTCGGCCGGGGTGTTGACCAGGTCGCGCACGGCGGAGATCGCGGTCGCGATGGCCAGGCCGCGCTGGCCGTCCGCGCTGCTCTTGATCAGCAGCTGCGCCGGCTCGCGCTTGCGCGGCTTGTAGAGGTCGAACTGGTAGCAGCCCAGCTCCCAGGACAGCGCCGCGGCCTCGTCCTGCAGCGCCAGGCCCTCCGGCGACAGCGTGTAGTTGCCCTCGGGCAGCGCCAGCGGCAGCGCGGACAGCGCGAACGGATGGGCGGCATGGGCCACGCCGGCGAAGACCTGGGCCAGCTTGCCGTCCTCGCCCGGCACCAGCGCGAAAGTGTCCGGCGCCGCCGAGAAGCCGAGCGTCGCCAGCCATTGCTGGGTGCGCTTGGGCAGCTTGGGGCCGAGGGCCTGGTAGGTGGCGCGATCGAGCGCCAGGATGGGCGTGGCGCGGGCCACCGAGTTCTTGAATTGGACGTTCATCGATGCACCGGTCCGTCGCGGGTCGCGCGGGAGGCCGGCCTTTGGGGGTTGGCGGTGGCGCATTCTCGCTCGCGCTTCCCTCGGTGGAGGGGGGTCATGCCGCCGTCCGGGGGCACGCTGCCGACGAGCGTCGCCCCAAGTCGGGTCGTCGTCAGGAACCGGTGAGGGGAAGGGCGATCAGCAGGACTGCCGCAGGCGCGACAGCAAGGCCTGCGCCGCGGCGGTGGTGCCGGCCGGCGCGCTTGGGCTGGCTGCGGACATCGCCGGGTTGTCCTCGGCTGCCTGGATCAGACGTTGCGCCGCGCCCGGGCCGGGAAGCACCGGGCCGATGAAACACAGCCGTTCGCCCTGTCCGATCAGCAGCGTGGGGAAGGTCTCGACTTCCAGGTCGTCGACCAGTTCGGCGTCGTCCTCGATGTCGACCCAGAGGAAACGGGCGCCGGGATGCAGTTGGCGCAAGCTCGCGAAATCATCCCGATAGGTGTCGCAGGTGCGGCACCAGGCGGCGCACAGGCAGGCGACCAGCAGTTCGGACGAGGGGGCCGACGGGGGAGACGAGGGGGACGGCGACACGGCGGACATGGGAGGCGAGCTTAGCGGGAAAGCGCCAGACGCGATCGCGTTCGAATTGCGTCCTATGCACCTGATTGGTGCGTCATGCGTGACGATGGCGCGAGCTTTGTTCAGATTTGTGAGGGCGCTGTCAACGCAGTCCCAAAGGCTTGCGTTAGCTGGCACAAAGCGGTCATCCCCCGCTTCCCGACGCTGAAAAGCCAGAGGTCCCCGACCATGATGAAGTTCCAGACCCGTACCGAATCCCAGCCGCGCCGCCTTCCGATGCCGGAACTGGCGAACCACGACAAGGGCCGCAAGCACGAGGCCTTCGAAGTTGCCAGCCTGGGCTGCGACCGCCGCAGCGTCGCGCGCGCCCTGCGCTTCGACCGCAAGCGCTGATCCCCGGCGCGGAAGCCGCCCCTGGTCCGGGGCGCTTCCGCCGCCACAGCCGCCGCTCAGTCCTCGTCCTCCGGTGACTGCAGCGGCGCCAGCAGCCGATCAATCTCGTCGGCGCTGAATTTCTCCAGACCTTCCCCGCCATCCCGGCCCAACAGGCCGTCAGCCAGCGCGCGCTTGCGGGCCTGCAGTTCGAGCATCCGCTCCTCGATCGAGCCTTCGATCACCAGCTGGTGGACGAACACCGGCCGCGACTGGCCGATCCGATGCGCCCGCGCATGGGCCTGGGCGTCGACCGCCGGGTTCCACCACGGATCGACCTGGATGACGGTATCGGCGGCCGTCAGCGTCAGCCCGACGCCGCCCGCCTTCAGGCTGACCAGCATCAGCGGGGCCTCCCCCGCCTGGAAGCGCCGGACCACCTCGCCCCGCCGCCCTTCGGGGGTGTCGCCGGTGAGCTTCATCAGCGGCACGCCCGCGTCGCGCATCGCGTCCTCGATCAGCGCCAACATGCCGGTGAACTGGGAGAACACCAGGATCGTCCGCCCCTGGGCGATCATCTCGGGCACCTTCTCCCGGAGCCAGGCGAGCTTGGCCGTCTCCATCCCCGGGGCCATCTCGATGCCCGGCACCAGCCGCGGGTCGCAGCAGACCTGGCGCAGCTTCAACATGGCGTCCAGCACCGACATCAAGCCGGAGCCGAAGATGTCGGACTCCTTCAGCAGCCGTCGCACCAGGTGGTCGGCGCCGATCCGGACGCTTTCGTACAACTGACGTTGCCGCCCCTGCAGCGGGATGCGTTGGGTCAGGACCGTCATCGGGGGGAGGTCCCGCGCGACCTCTTCCTTCAGCCGGCGCAGGATGAATGGCCGCACGCGGCTCGCGAGCTCCCGCGCGCGGCGGGCATCCCCGGTCTGCTCGATCGGCTTGCGCCAGTGGCGGGCGAAGGAGCGCGACTCGCCGAGGTAGCCCGGCATCAGGAAGTCGAACTGGGTCCAGAGCTCGCCGAGGTGGTTCTCGAGCGGCGTGCCGGTGAGCACGATCCGCTGCCCGGCCCGCAGCCGCCGCAGGGCCCGTGCGGCGCGCGAGCGCGGGTTCTTGACCGCCTGAGCCTCGTCCAGCACCAGCACCGAGAACGTCGGCCGGGTCAGCGCCCGCACTTCGCGCCAGGTCAGGCCGTAGCTGCACAGCAGCAGGTCGATCTCGTCCAGGCGCTTGAGCACCTCGCCGCGCTCCGCCGGATCGGCCAGCGCGGCCACCCGCAGGCCCGGCGCGACGCGCGCCGCTTCCTGCGTCCAATTGAAGATCAGCGAGGTCGGAGCGACGACCAGCGCCGGCGCCGTCAGCCGCCCGGCCTGCTTCTCGACCCACAGGTGCGCGAGCGCCTGCGCCGTCTTGCCCAGGCCCATGTCGTCGGCCAGGATGCCGCCCAACTGCTGGCGCGCCAGGTACTGCAGCCACGCCAGGCCCTGCAACTGGTACGGGCGCAGCGTGATCCCCAGCCCGGGCGGCTCCGCCGGCACGGGCGGCGGGCCGGCATCGCGCAGGCGTTGCCACATCGTGCGCAACTCGTCGGCGCCGTAGACCTGCCAACGGCTGTCCGGCGTGTCGAGCGCCGCCAGCCTCGCGGCCTCCCAAGCGGTAAGCGCCACCGGCCCGCGCCTCGAGCGCTGCGCGACCAGCACGTCCAGGAGGCTGAGCATCAGTCGCTTGAGCGGCGCAGCGGTCGTGTGCAGGCGACGTCCGCCCGGCGCCTTCAGGCCCACGATCGCGTCGTCGTCGATGCCGGCGATCGCCTCGGCGTAGAGCCAGCGGCGGTCCTTGCGCAGCAGATCCCAGATCATCGGCGCCAGATCGACGCGAGTCCCCTGTACGGTCACCCCCAGGCTCAGCAGCCAGGATCCTTTGCGGCGCGACAGCGCCAGGCCGGGCAGCCGGTTGGCCTGGCCGGACGCGTCGGGCCGGAGGCCTTGATCCGGCCCCTCATCCGCGGGCTGGACCTCCAGCGACCAGGCATCGATCGCGACGCTGTGATGCGCGAAGCCGGGCAGACACTCGATCTCCCAGCCGAGACCGCGCAGACGCGGCAATTCGTCGGCGGCGAAATCGGGAAACAGATCCTCCTGTTCCAGCGTCCAGCAGGGCGTCAGGCCATGGCCGAACGAGGCGTCCCGCCACTGCAGCATCTCCACGTCGACCGCATGCAGGGGCAGCGCCTGCCACTGCTCGAGCGCGGCCGGATCCGCCGGCCAGCGTTCCAGCCGCAGCAGCGTCACGCGATCGCCGCGCGGCCCGAGCTTGCCGTGCGGCCGCATCCCGAGCAGGCCGTCGCCGCGGCTCAGGGTCTGCAAGGTCAATTTCGGCGGGAGCGGAACGGGCGGTGCGGTCATCGGGCGCGATTGTCGGTGCCCGCCGCGACGCGCGAGTCGGACCGGCCGCCTAGCCTTCCTTGCGCTCCCTGGCGTCCTTGGGCGCTCGCGGCTTGGGCAGGCCCGTCTTCGCATAGTCCGCCGGGACCTGCATCAGCGCGGCATCCGGCTCGGCGCGGCGAATGTTGCGCAACTGGTAGTTCTGCTCGCCACTGCGCGGATCTCTGGTTTGCGCGCTGACGGTGACCTTGAGGTCGGGCGAGGTCCACACCTCGCGGGAGATCACGATCGGCTTCTCGTTCCCGATCTTGCCCGCGGGGATGGTGCGCGTGGCCCGACCGCCGGTGACCTTGAGGCCCTCGATCTCTTTGGGCGGCAGGTCGCTCAGCGGCCCGTCGACGCCGGGGACGGTCAGCGGTTCCAGGCGCAGTGCCAGCGCCGCGGGGAGCGGCGGCATCGGCGGGGTGGGGCTCGTCGGGGTTTCGACGCGGATGACGCGGACTTCCTGGCCGCCCTCGCCTGGCGCGATCACCACCGGCGTCGCCACGCGCGGCGCGGCGGGCGGCGACGGCGGCCGGGGCGTGTCGCCGCGCGGCGCGGGCTCACCATGGGCGAAGTTCTCTTGCGCCCAATCGCGCATCTTGCGACCGTATTCGCGCATCTTCTCGTTGTAGTCGCGCATCTTGTCCTGGTACTCGCGCATGCGTTCGCCGTATTCGCGCTGCGNCGCGGCCACCGCCCAGGTAGCGGGCGGTCTTGCGCTCCGGGTCGAGCAGCCAGTTCTCGCCGCTGACCGCGTCGCGCAGATAGACCATCTTGCGGCCCTGGCGTTCCACCTCCTGCCGCGTGCGGCCCTCGCCGTCCCGGCACAGCTGGCTGGTCTGCTGCCGGACGATGCGGTTGCCGTCGGCCAGGGCCTGGACGGTCTCATGCACGGCTTGCGCGCAGTAGGGCGCACCCTTGACGACGCGCTCGGCGCTCAGGATGTGCGTGGCGACGCCCGCCTCGGCGATCAGTTCGGCGACGTCGGGGACCGGAGGCGTCGGCGGGATGGGCGGCACGACGGCGGGCATCGCGGGCGGAGAAGGTGGCGACGGCCGCGGCGAAGCCGACCCATGCGGTTGAGGCGCGGGTCGCGCGTCGGGGGCGGGCGCTGGCTGCGCGGGGACCGCGGTGGCGGCGAACGCCAGGGTGAGGGCTGCGAGTGGGGGGAAGGCGGTGTTCATGGCGGTCTCCAGGAAACAGGGCAGCGGGAATGAAGAGGCAGGGCGATCCATGTCGAGCGATGAGGACGTCGGTCGGTTCAGGGCATGACGCGCATCGCGAGCACGTCGCCGGAGGCATGGACGAGCAGTTCCGCCCGCACTGGGGCTGCGGCGTCCGTGGGGTCGTAAGGCAGGCCCAGCAGGGCCAGCCGCTCGCGCGGCACTTCGGCGGGAACGAGCCAGGCGGTGCTCGCGCCGGCCTTTTCATAGGCAGCCCAGCGGTCCGCGGACACCAGCACGATGAAGCCGCTGCCGGGGTTGCCCATCACGGTGGCGCCGGACTCCCCCGGTGGCGCCGAGCCCAGCAGCCACACGCAGGCGACCAGCACCGACGCGCAGAGCGCGGGCCCCGCCAACGCCCAGCGCCACCGGCCGGCCTTGGCGGCCTTCTGCCGGGTGTCGAACTGGCGCCGCATCGCGTCGAGCACCGCGTCATCGCGTTCGCGCGACGGGGCGCGTTGTCTCAGGTCCTGCGCGACGGCCCAGAGCCAGTCGGCCAAGCGAGCGGTGCGGGGTGGGGAGGGGTCGGTGGTCTTCATCATGCGGACTTCGATGAACGGTCGAACGCGGCGGTGTCGGCGCCGGGCCGGCACTCGTCCTGCAAGGCGGCCAGCAACCGGGCGCGGCCCCGGTGCAGCCGGCTGCGCAGCGTGTTGAGCTCGACGCCCGCGATGCGCGCCGCCTCGGCATAGGGGCGCTCCTGCAGGTCGACGAGCACCACCGCTTCGCGAAAGGTCCAGGGCAGCTGCGCCAGGGCCGCCCAGACGCGCGCATGGTCCTGCGCGCGGACCAGCTGCTGCTCGGGCGCCTCGGCCGGGTCGCCGGCGGTCTCGGCGTCGGTCTCGTCATGGGCGACCGGGCGGTCTCGCCAGCGGCCCAGCAGGTGATGTCTGGCCATGCCGGCGAGGTAGGCACCGAGCGTCCCGCGGCCCGCGTCCCAGCCCTCGGGCCGGCCGGCGAACTGCACGAAGGCCTCCTGCATCGCGTCCGCCGCCCAGTCGGCCTGGCCGCACAGGGCCAGCGCGTAGCGATAGACACCGGGCGACTCGCTGCGATACAGCGGCTCCAGCGCGCTGGCATCGCCCTGGCGCAGGCGGCGCACCAGCGCCGCGCTGGTGGCGCAGGAGGTCGACGCCGAACGGGTGCCGGGCTCGGCGTCGGGGTTCGGGCGGGCGCGGCCGGCCAGGCGGGTCCACAAGCTCATCGGCGTTCGGCGTGGTCGTTGCGTCGGTGGCGGAGCGGCGACCGGCGGTCGCCAAGGAGTTCGGCAGCGCGAGACCGCGTCTCGCAGCATGACCGTATTGCGCGGGCCGCTCCAAAAGTTCCCGCCACGCAAAAAAGAACAGCCCGCCAGCGCGCGCACCACCCCCATGTTTCAGGGAAATGACACCTTCGCGCCACACTGGCGGCCCTCGCCCACGAGCGAGAACAGTGCGGCGTGCGATGTTCGCAAATCGTTTTCGTTGGGGCCATTTTGCGCAAGTGAGGGCCGGCTAACCGTTCCATCTTGGTGCATGCGCCGGGTGAAAACCCCAAGTGCGTGCATGGGGACCGGGTCCTAGCATCCATCCCACTCGACGCGACACCCGTCCCGCGCCAGCGACAAGCCGACGCCAAGGGGGTTGCCTACGGGGGCTGAGGAGACAAACAGATCAAACCAACACCAACGAATCGCAGTGACACTGTCACAATTCGCGGGCACCTGAATCAGGTGCCCGTTTTGTTTTCGGGGTCCGGTGTTGTGCGTTCCCAGCGATCGTTCGCGGCCCATGTCCGCAGCCTGGCGACCGAGGCTGCCCCTGCCCTTGCGAATCGCTGTTCATGATCGAGTTGTTCACCGCGGCCGTCGCGTCGCTGCTGGCCGGTTTTGTCGATGCCGTCGTGGGCGGCGGCGGGTTGATCCTGGTTCCCGCGCTGTTCAGCGTCTATCCCAATGCGGCGCCGGCCACCCTCTTCGGCACCAACAAGGGCGCCGCCATCTGGGGGACCGCCTGGGCCACCCATCAATATGCGAAGCGCGTGTCGCTCCCCTGGCTGGCGTTGATGCCGGCGGCGGGCGCCGCGTTGGTCGGCAGCTTCGCGGGCGCCTGGGCGGTGACGCAGGTGGATCCGAGCGGGCTGCGCAAGGCCTTGCCGGCGATCCTGCTCGGCGTGCTGCTGTACACGCTGGCGAAGAAGGACCTCGGCCGGCACCATGCCCCCCGTCACGAGACGACGACGCAGACGCTCATCGCCAGCGCGATCGGCCTGACGATTGGCTTCTACGACGGTTTCTTCGGCCCGGGCACCGGCAGCTTCTTCGTCTTTCTCTTCGTGCGCCTGCTGGGCTTCGATTTCCTGCACGCCTCCGCGACCGCCAAGCTGCTGAACACGGCGACCAACTTCGCGGCGCTGGTGCTGTTCGCGGCCAAGGGCCACGTCTGGTGGCACGTCGCCGCGGTGATGGCGGTGGCGAACGTCCTCGGCAGCCTGGTCGGCACGCGCATGGCGCTGGCCAAGGGCGCCGGGTTCGTGCGCGGCATGTTCGTCGTCGTGGTGTCGCTGCTGATCCTCAAGACGGGTTACGACGCCTTCCTGCGCTGACACTGCGCCGCGGACCTCGCCGCGGCCGCCGGCGTACACCGTACCCGGGAACGCCAAACGCCCCGTGAACAACTCGTCACCGGCTGTCCGCCAAAGGCGGGATGCCGGCGTCCCGCCGCCCGGGCTACCATCCGACCAAACAACCGCTGCTCACCATGCCTGTCGATCCTCAACTGCGTGCGCTGGATATCGAGATCCCGACCCAGCCGGAAGTGCTGGTCAAGCTCTCGCTGCTGATGGCGGACGAGGACATCGACCTGCAGGCCGTCTCCTCCCTGGTGGAAACCGACATGGCGCTGGCCGCCGCCGTGCTGAAGGCGGTGAATTCCTCGCTCTACGGCCTGCGTGGCCGGGTCCAGACGGTGCATCAGGCGCTGACCTACCTGGGCATGCGCGAGGTCGCCGCGATCACCTTCGAGATGGGCCTGCGCGCCGCCTTCCCGCCCGCCGTCGAGCTTGAACCGGTCTGGTCTCGCGCCGCCAAGCGCGGCCTGCTGATGGGCCGCATGGGGCAAATGCTCGGGGTCGATCCCTGGGCGGCGCACTCGGCCGGCCTGTTCGAGGAATGCGGCAAGGCGGTGCTCTACCGCCACGCGCCCGGGCATTACCCGGCGATGCTGCGGGCCGCCGGCAGCGACAAGGAACTGGTCCAGCTGGAACACACCGCCTTCGGCGTCAGCCATGACGCGCTGGGTGCGGCCCTGTGCGAGAGCTGGGGCCTGGCGCCCGCCGCCGTGGCCAGCGTCAGATACCACGTGCAGGTGCAGGACGAGCTGAAGATGCCCGAGGCCATGCAGCGCCGCGGCGTCGGCGCGATCTCGCTGGTCGCCTGGACGCTGATGAACAAGCCGGAATCGCTCGACGAGACGGTGATGGAGATCGCTCCGCAGGCGCAGCTCGACGAGACGTTGATGCTGCGCGCCGCGCGCCGCGTCGAGGAGCAGCTCCAGCAGGCGGAATCGCGCGGCCGCTGATCGCGCCGCCGCCGACCGCTCCGGTCGCGCCGCGCCCGTTGCCACGACGGCCGCCCTCCGGGGCGGCCGTTCCGTTTGGGAAGACGGGTTCAGGACGCCAGGCAGAGCCGGTCGCGGCCCATGTGCTTGGCCAGGTAGAGGGCTTCGTCGGCCGCCTGCATCAGCGCCTGCGGGCTCAGGTAGGGATGGCCGGGTTGCGAGGCCGCCAGGCCGGCGCTGAGGGTCACGATGCCTTCGTCCGGTGCACCGTCGGGGAGCGCGCCATGCGGCACCGCGAGCGAGCGCCACGCGTCGCACAGCGTCTCCATCAGCCCCTGCGCCGCCTCGGCGTCCAGGCCGGGCAGCAGCACGGCGAACTCCTCGCCGCCCAGGCGTGCGACCAGGTCGGTGTCGCGCTGGAAATGCTCCGCCAGCAATCGGGCCAGGCGGCGCAGCACCTCGTCGCCGGCGCCGCGGCCGTGGTGCGCGTTGAACGGCTTCAGGTGATCGATATCCAGGATCGCCAAGGCCAGGCGGCCCTGATCGCGCTGTGCGCGCTTGAATTCGCGCCGCAGCGCCGCGTCGAACTCCCGCCGGTTCGCGATGCCCGTCAGCGCGTCGTGCCGCTCCATCGAGGCCAGCTCCCTGCGCTTGGCCTCCAGCGACCGCTCCGCCTGCTGCAGGGCTCGATGCTGGCGCGCGATTTCCTCGCGCATCTCGCGCCCACGCGACTGCTCGCGATGCAGCTCGTCGCCGAGCGAGGTGCGGACATGGTCGATGGCCTGCTCCAGCTGCAGCAGCTCGCGCGGTCGCGGCTCGTGGGCTTCCGGCCAGAACGGCGAGGGCGGCGGCAGTGTCGGATCGAAGCGGCTGGCCTGCTCGGACAGCCGCCGCAACTGCTGCAGCACCCAGCGGTCCAGCAGCAGCACCGCGGCCAGCCCGAGCGCCGTCGCGATGGCCAGGTGGATGAGCGTGCTGCGCAGCAGCGGATCGCGTCGCAGGGTATCCAGCACGGTCGCGGCGGTGGCCTGCAGGCGCAGCTCGCCGGTGTCGGCGAGGGAGAACTCGGCGCTCTCGCCGGGCTCGCCGTCGTCGTCGGACAGGGCACGGAACTGCTCGCCGTCCGGCGTGCGCAGTTCCACGCGGCGCAGCTTGTGGCGGGTCAGGATGTGATGCAGCAGGCCATGGACCGCTTCCGGCTTCTGGGGGCGTTGCTGCAGGCTGTAGGCGAGGGGGCCGGCATACATCAGGGGGATGGCGCTCAGCTCCGCGCCGGTCTCCGCGGCGCGCTGCAGCGTGGTCTGGCGCAGCTGCCAGCCGCTGGACAGCACGATCAGCAGCAGGCCCAGCGCGAGCAGCGCCAGCAGCGGGCGCGCGCCGAGCGAGATGCGGATGGCCTTGTGGGTCATGGGTGGATGCCAGGGCCGCGACCGGAGTCGCGGCGGGTCGCCGTCAAGTCACCGTCGAGCCATTGTGCCGAGCCGCGCCCGGCGCTTTCCCCGGGGAAACTCCAAGCGGGACGTCGCCCGGCGTTCCCCGCGGCGATCCGGACGGGCCGTCGGCGGATCGAGGATCGCCCCACCGACCCTTCCCTTCAGGGTCTTGCGCCGAGGCGACATCGACGCCGCGCCGCGCTGCCTAGAATCCGCCCGCCCCGCCGCGCTTTCCCCCGAAGGCGCGAGGGGCAGCGTTCTCAGGGCGGGGTGGAAGTCCCCACCGGCGGTATCCGGGACGCGGTCGTCAGGCCGTCGATCCCGGGAGCCCGCGAGCGCCCAGCATCGCCCTTGCGGTGCCGGGGTCAGCAGACCTGGTGAGAGGCCAGGGCCGACGGTCACAGTCCGGATGAAAGAGATCGCGTCCATCGTCGGCCTCGCGGGCCGGCGCAAGCGTTCGCGCCTGCGCCGCCGGGCGGCCGCGTTGTGCGTGCGCGCCCTGATTCATCGTTCCACCTTGCAAAGGGTTCACATGAATCAGACCCCCCTCCACTCCCCCTCCTCCGCCGTCCCCCGCGTGGCCATCGTGTCCGCGAGCTGGCATGCCGACCTGGTCGGCCGATGCCGGGAGGCCGCGATCCGCGGCCTCGAGGCTTCAGGCCCCGTTCGCGTCGAGACCTTCGAGGTCCCCGGCGCCTTCGAGATCCCGCTGCATGCGATGAAACTCGCCCGCGGCGGGCAGTTCGATGCGGTGCTCGCCTGCGCGCTGGTCGTCGACGGCGGCATCTACCGCCACGACTTCGTCGCGCAAGCCGTCATCGACGGGCTCATGCGGGTGCAGCTCGATACCGGCGTGCCGGTGTTCTCGGCGGTGCTGACGCCGCTGGCCTTCCACGAGCATGCGACGCACCACGGGTTCTTTCACGAGCACCTGGTGGTCAAGGGCACCGAGCTCGCGAGCGCTTGCCGTGCGACCCTGGCGGCGTTGCGGCGGCTCGATGCGTTGACGGCTTGAGCGGGCGCGCTCGACGTAAAGACGGGCGAGGCGCTTGAGCGCCCTGCTGGCGGTGCTCGCGTGCCGTCGCCAAGCGCGGCCCATCACAGGGCATGGGGCGTCCCGTCCGGGAACCCCAAGCCCTGTTCCGGGCCCAGTGAGATCCAGGCGCTCGGGCCTTATCCAGGTCCGGGCCCAGTGAGATCGTGGTACTCGGGCCTTATCCAGGCGCGGGGGACCCGGCCAGCTTCAGGGAAGTCACGAACTTCCGCGGCTGGCCGCTGATCGGATCGGTGAAGGCGATCTCGCGCGCCAGCAACTGCAGCGGCCGGCTGAAATCCACCTCGTCCTCGACCGGGCGCAGCACCGGATAGATGCGGTCGCCCTCGATGGGCAGACCCAGCGCGCACAGCTGCGCTCGCAACTGGTGCTTCACGCCGCTGTGCGGCCGCAGCTCGTAACGGGCGCGGTCCGCGGCCAGGCGCTCGAGCAGCGCAATGCGCGTGCGTGCGTTCGGCTCGCCCGCCACCGTGCGCATCTGCATGAAGTCCACCGGATGCTCCTCGAGACGACTCTCATAGTCGAAAGGGAGCCGCGCGGCGACCTCGTCGCGCCACGGGGCAATCGCCTCGTAGACCTTCTCCACATCGCGATCACGGAAAAGGCGCTGGTAGGCGTCACGCGTCGCGGGCCGGACCGAGAACAAGGTCAGCCCCGCGGTCTCGCGGTCAAGCCGGTGGATCGGACTCAGGTCCGCCAAGCCCGTCTCCCGGCGTAGCCGCGTCAGCAAGGTCTGCTGCACGTAGCGGCCCTTCGGCGTCACCGGCAGGAAGTGCGGCTTGTCCGCCACCAGCAGGTGCTCGTCCAGATGCAGCACGCGCACCTGGCCCGGGACCTCGGGCTCCGCCGCGAGCCAGCGCCAGTAGTAGAGGCGCCGCTGCGCCCGGTAAGGTGCGTTCGGTGCGAGCGGCGTGCCGGCGTCGTCCAGCACGTCGCCACGCTCCATCCGCACCGCCCAGTCGTCGCGCGCGACCAGCGGCAGCCGCTCGGCCAGGAAGTCCAGCACCAGCGGCCACGACCCCGGCGGGCAGGCCAGCGCGCTCGCGGCAACACCGTCTCGCAACGGCAGGTCGAGCTTGGGAGGGCGGGCCATGGCGGGTCGTCGAAAAGCGTCGAGGGGGCGGTGAGCGGGACCGGTGAGCGGGGCCGGCGAGCGAGGTCGGTGGGCGGGAGGGGACCTGAGGAGGGCGGTCGTTCGATCGGGCGATCACTCGATCTGTGCGGGTCCGCGCGCGCGTTCGTCGAGGAAGCGGTTCAGTCGCTGCAGGTCGTCGGCGTCGATCGGCGTGCCCTTGCGCCAGGCCTTGATCCAGGCCTCGCGCTGCGGGTCGGCGGCGAGCTGGCGCACCGCCTGGTCCATGGCCTCGATCGCGCGCCGGCCGTCCGGCGTGCGGCTGCAGCCGGCGGTGGCCACCAGGGTGCTGCGGCCCTCGACCAGCGGCAGCTTGACCAGCTCCGGCGGTCCCGCGTGGCTGGCGCTGAAGTCGTCGACGGTCACCGGGTACTCGAGCGTGTAGTCCATCCGCCGGGCGCGCAGCATCGGCAGCAGATGGGCGCCGCGGCCGGCGACGACCGAGCGCGGCGCCCGCTCGGGATGCTCCGCGAGCAGGCGGTCGATGCGCGGTCCGAAGCTGCGGTCGCGCGGCAGCAGGCCGGTGAGGTCGGTGCGGCGCAGCAGGTCGGCGAGCTGCAGGGGCTGGCCGTTCGACGCGAACTTCGCCAGGTCCTCGCGGCGCACCACCACGTGGATCTGGCGCGAGAGCATCGGCGGATGGAGCGTGGTGAAGTACAGCCACTGCAGTCGCTCGGGCGTGCGCACGTGCAGCACGGAACAGATCGTCTCGCCCTGGCGCACCTGGGCCTCGAAACGCGGCAGGCTCAGCTCGATGAACTCGTGGCGGTACTGCGGCATGCGCTCGATGAGCAGCCGCAGGAAGCCGTCGACCTCGCCGTCGCCGAGGTCCTCGACGCGTTGCGGCGGCCGCTTGTCGCGGTAGGCGAAGTGCGGCGGCATGTCCTGCACCAGCCAGCGCAGCACGGGCGGCGCGGAGGGAGCGGCCGCTGTCGCTCCCGGTGTCGCGCCGCGTGTCGCGCCCGGCGGCGTCGGCTGCGCGGCGGCGCAGGCCGCCGTCAGGATCGCCCAGGCGGCGATCAGTCGCCGTCGACCCATTCCACCTTGGCGCCGAGGCGGGTGATGTTCTCGGCGAACTGCGGATGCGCGCGACGGACTGGCGTCGCGTTGCGGATGACCGACTTGCCGGGGATGCTGGCCGCCACCATCAGCAGCGCGATCGCGACGCGGATGATGTAGGGGCTCTCGACCTCGGCCGGGCTCAGCGTCTTGCCGCCGAAGGTCACCATCCGGTGCGGGTCCGAGAGGAAGGCATGGGCGCCGAACTTGGACAGCTCCGTGGTCCAGCCCATCGCGCCGTCGTAGACCTTGTTCCAGAACATCACGCTGCCCTCGGCCTTGACGCCCAGCGCGACGAAGATGGGCAGCAGGTCCACCGGCAGGTAGGGCCAGGGCGCCGCCTCCACCTTCTGCAGGATGTTGCGGGTGAAGGGCTCCTTGACCTTGAGCTTGCCGTCGACCACCGCGTGCGACCAGCCGTCCTCGTGGACGATCTGGACGCCGAACTTGGCGAAGGTGCGGTCGATCAGCGGGAACTGTTCCGGATGCGAGTTCTTGACTCTCACGTCGCCGCCGGTGATGGCGCCCAGGGCGAGGAAGGTCACGATCTCGTGGAAGTCCTCGGCGAAGGTGAACTCGCCGCCGCCCAGTTCCTTCACGCCGTGGATGGTCAGGCGCGAGGTGCCCAGGCCCTCGAGCCTGGCGCCCAGCATCTGCATGAACTGGCAGAACTCCTGCACGTGCGGCTCGCTGGCCGCGTTCATCAGCGTCGAGGTGCCGTGCGCCAGCGCGGCGCAGAGCACGAAGTTCTCGGTCGTGGTCACGGACGCGTAGTCGGTCCAGTGGTCGTTGGCCTTGAGCTGGCCGGGGACCTGCAGCAGCAGGCCGTCGGCAGCGCGGTCGACGCTGGCGCCGAAGCGCTCGAAGACCTCCACGTGCGGATCGATCTCGCGCGCGCCCAGCGTGCAGCCCTTGACGTCGTCCTCGATGCGCGCGGCGCCGAAGCGCGCCATCAGGCCCGGCACCAGCATGATCGACGAGCGCATCTCCTCGGGCAGGTGGTCCTTGGCCGCGTCGAAGTGGGTGTCCCGGTGATGCAGGTCCAGCACGCCGCTCTTGAAGTCCACGGCGACATGGCTGCCGAGATTGCGGAAGACCTCCAGGATCTTCTTGACGTCGGTGATCTCCGGCACGCCGTGCAGCCGCACCGGTTCGCGGGTCAGCAGCGTCGCGCACAGGATGGGCAGGACGGCGTTCTTGTTGGCCGAGGGAACGATGCGGCCCTTCAGGGGCGAGCCGCCGTGGACGATGAGATTGGACATGGCCTGGCGCGGAGCGCGCGGTGGGAATCGGTGGGCGAGCGCGAATTATCGGGGGTCGTTCGATGGCCCGGCGCCCGGTCGGGACATGGGGCGACATCTTGCAACGCGGCCGGACCGCCCGCCAGCGCGCGTCCCTTCCGGCGCCGGAGGAAAACTTCCGCCCGCTCGCTGCGTCGCCGCTAGGGGAAGTCATGGGCCTGCGGGCCGGGTCCCCCTCGCGACAATGCCGGCCCATGACCACGCCCGTCGATCCATCCCCGTCGGCTGCCGCCCCCGCGCTGCCCGACAGCCCGGCGCCCGTTTCCCTCCCCACCACCGCCACCGCAGCCGTTACCGCCTCTACCACCACGGCGGCCGCAGCCGTCGCCTCGGCAACTGTCGCCTCCGCTGCGGTTCCCGCTCGCGCTGCCCCGACCGCCCCAAGCGCTGCGACCGGCGAGGCGCCGCAGGACCCGCGCGACTGGATCACGCCTGAGGACCTCAACGTCGCGCCCGCGTTGCTGGGCCTGCCACTGGCCTCGCCGTGGCAGCGCGCCAAGGCGATGGCGGTCGACGTGACCCTGGTGACGGTGCTTTCCAACTTCGGCAACACGCCGCTGCTGGCGGGCTTCTGCTGGATCGCGTGGCGCTGGCACAAGCACCAGCGCGCCTCGCGCGGCGAGTTGCGTGCGGACAGCGGCTGGCTCGGCTGGGCGCCGGCGCTGTGCCTGGTCGCGTTCGGGCTGTACTCGAGCACGATGGAGCACATCGACGAGCCGACGAAGCAGGCGCGCCGCGAGGCCGTCGCCGCCGCTTCCCCTGACCGGAACGACCGCTCGGACGACGAGTCCGAGGACGCCGGCGCCGAGACGAAGGACCTGGTGAAGGCAGCGGTCGCCGCGGCGGCCTCGGCCGCGAGCGCGGGCGAGCTGGATCTGGCGCGGCTCGAGCACGACCGCGAGTTGCAACGCAAGGCTGACCGGGTGCGCATCAAGGCCTTGCAGGAGGAGGTCCGCAAGCTCAAGGACGAGGCCAAGCGCTCGCCGATCGAGAAGCTGCGTCACTGGTGGGAGCTGGTGGGCCTGAACCTGGCCTGGGCCTTTGCGTATTTCGTTGCTTTCCCGCTGATCTGGCCGGGCCAGACGCCGGGCAAGAAGCTGATGGGCCTGCGCATCGTCGAGCTCACCGGCAAGCCGCTCAAGCCGATGCTCTGCGTGCGCCGCTACGGTGGCTACGCGGCCGGCGCCACCACGGGCGGCATGGGCTTCCTGCAGATCCTGTGGGACGCCAATCGCCAGGGCCTGCACGACAAGGCCGCCCACACCGCGGTCATCGACATCCGCAACCCCCGCCGCCTGCGCCTGACGGAAGACCTCACCGGCTGACCGCCCCGGCCGCTCCGCCAAGGCCCGACGTCAGCGAGCGCCCGTCCCGCGCTCACGAAAGACCTCGCCGGCGACCACCCCGGCCGCTTCGCCAAGGCCCGCCGTCAGCGAGTGCTTGTGGGGCCGGAACGATGCGGGGGGTTCACGGACGTGATGCCCCCCGCGTCGTGGAGTGCCCGCGCCTGGCCCAACGGAGTCGATCAGCCTTTCGAGGGATCCAAGCGCCTCGCCCGCGCCAACCGCCAGGCTTCGGCCGGATCGTCCCCATAGACCTCTTCCGCCGTCGTATCGGTCTCCCTCCGCTGGGTGTCGATCGCGATGCGCTTGTCAAAGACGAAGCACTCTCCGCGCCAATCCACCTCGGCATCGGGCATCTGTTCGAAGTAGTTGAGGATGCCCCCATCGAGCTGCCGCACCGTCAAGCCGCGCTGGGCCATCCAGCCGGACATTTTTTCGCAGCGGATCCCGCCGGTGCAGTACATCGCGACGGTCTTCCCCTCGCGACGCCAGGTTTCCGCGTGCGCTTCGACGTACGCGGGGAAGTCGCGGAAGTGCCGCACGCCGGGGTCGATGGCGCCTTCGAAATGGCCGAGCGTGAACTCGAAGTGGTTGCGGTTGTCGAGCACGACGACGTCGTCTCGCCGGATCAGCTCGCGCCATTCGCTTGGCGAGACGTGGGTGTCGCGCGGGTCGGCCAGGCCGGTGACGCCGTCCAGTCCGAAGGCCACGAGTTCCGGCTTTTCATGCACCTTGAGCAGCGTGAACGGCCGCGTGGTGCAGAAGCTGCGTTTGAAGTGCAGGTCGGCGAAGGGTGGCTCGGCGCGCAAGGCGGCCTCGTAGGCGTCGAGCGCCGGCACGGGGCCGCCGAGTGCGCCGGTGATGCCTTCGGGCGCCAGCAGCAGGTTGCCGCCGATGGCGTTTCCGAGAGTCTGGTTGAGCTCGCGCAGGCGCTGGGCGAGCGCGGTCGTGTCGTTCAGGCGGACGAACTTGTAAAACGAGCTGTGCTGGTGCTCGGGGGCGGCCATCGGGGGGGGCAGAGGGGTGCAGAAGAGGGAAACCGCGATGGTACCGGGGGACGTGCGCCGCCCGGGACCAACCCGGGTGCGGGACCGTTCCTTGCCCGCCTAGAATCCGCCACCCTTTTTCCCGCCCTTCCGGGGGCCCACCGCTGTGTCCGATCGCCTTGCCGTCCTGCCTCAATACCTGATGCCCAAGCTGGCCATGACGCGCTTGGCCGGGCGCTTGGCGAGCGCGGAACTGGGCGGCTTCACGACCTGGACGATCCGGCGCTTCATCGACCGCTACGGCGTGAACATGGCCGAGGCGGCCGAGTCCGATCCCGCAGCGTATGCCAGCTTCAATGAGTTCTTCACCCGCGCACTCAAGCCCGGCGTTCGCCCCCTGGCGGATGCGCCGCTGATCTGCCCGGTCGATGGTGCCATCAGCCAGTTCGGCCCGATCCGCGCGGACCAGCTCTTCCAGGCCAAGGGCCACCAGTATTCGACGGCGGCGCTGCTGGGCGGCGACCAGCACCTGGCCGCGCAGTTCCGCGACGGCCATTTCGCGACGATCTACCTCAGCCCGCGGGACTATCACCGCATCCATATGCCCTGCGGCGGCCGCCTGGTGCGCATGGTCCATGTGCCGGGCGACCTGTTCTCGGTGAACCCGCTCACCGCGCGCGGCGTGCCGGGCCTGTTCGCGCGCAACGAGCGCGTGGTCTGCCTCTTCGAAGGCGAGTTCGGCCCCTGGGTGCTGGTGCTGGTCGGCGCGACCATCGTCGGCTCGATGGCCACGGTCTGGCATGGCGTCGTCAATCCGCCAAGACCGGGCCGTCCGCGCACCTGGCATTACGAGAACGAGCATTTCAGCTACGAGCGTGGCGCCGAGATGGGCCGCTTCCTGCTCGGCTCGACCGTCGTGATGCTGTTCCCGAAGCATCTGCCGATGCAGTTCAACGCGCATTGGCAGCCCGGCAGCGCGGTGCGCCTGGGCGAGCCGATGGCGACGCTGGGCTGACGCGCCTCCCCCGGCATCCCCCTCAAGGGCTCCCTCCACGCATCCCCCGGCGCCTCCCCCAACGCATCGCCATTGGAGGGGGCCCGCGCCGACCCGCCTTTGCGGGACAATCGCCGTTTTGCGAAACGACGGCGACGAGCTCCCATGACCCTGCGTGTCCTGACCGGCATCACGACCACCGGCACCCTGCACCTCGGCAACTATGTCGGCGCGGTGCGCCGCGCCATCGCGGCCAGCCGCGAGCCCGGCGTCGAGAGCTTCTTCTTCATGGCCGACTACCACGCGCTGATCAAGTGCGACGAGCCGGCCCGCATCGAGGCCTCGCGCCTGCAGATCGCCGCAACCTGGCTGGCCGCCGGCCTGGACACGAGCCGGGTGGTGTTCTACCGCCAGAGCGACATCCCCGAGATCCCTGAACTCACCTGGCTGCTGACCTGCGTCACCTCCAAGGGCCAGATGAACCGCGCCCATGCCTACAAGGCCTCGGTGGATGCCAACGTCGCCGCGGGCGAGGACCCGGACGCCGGCATCACGATGGGTTTGTACAGCTATCCGATCCTGATGGCTGCGGACATCCTGATGTTCAACGCCCATCGCGTGCCGGTCGGCAAGGACCAGGCGCAGCACATCGAGATGGCGCGCGACGTCGCGCAGCGCTTCAACCACACGTTCAAGGCCGAGCTGTTCGTGCTGCCCGAGGCCAGCATCGACGAGGAGATGGAGCTGCTGCCGGGCCTGGACGGCCGGAAGATGTCCAAGAGCTACGACAACGTGATCCCGCTGTTCGAAGGCGGCGCGAAAGCGCTGCGCGAGGCGATCTCCAAGATCGTGACCGACTCGCGGCTGCCCGGCGAGCCCAAGGAGACCGAGGGCTCGCACCTGGTCCAGATCTACGACGCGTTCGCCACGCCGGCGCAGCGCCAGGCCTTCCGCGCGGCGCTGCACGGCGGCCTGTCCTGGGGCGAGGCCAAGGACCAGCTGTTCGCGCTGGTCGACGCTGAGATCGGCCCGATGCGCGAGCGCTACGACGCGCTGATGGCCAATCCCGAGAAGATCGAGGCCATCCTGATGGAGGGCGCCGCCAAGGCCCGCGCCATCGCCGCGCCGCTGCTGGCCCGTGCCCGCGAGGCCGTCGGCCTGCGCCGCTTCCAGCCGCTGGCCGCTCCGGTCGCGCAGGCGGTCAAGGCCAAGTCGACCGTCCCCGCGTTCAAGCAGTACCGCGAGTCCGACGGACTCTTCTACTTCAAGCTCCTCGCGGCAGACGGCACGCTGCTGCTGCAGAGCGCCGGCCTGCCGCAGGGCAAGGAAGCCGGCCAGTGGGTCACCAAGCTCAAGCGCGAAGGCGCTGCGGCGCTCGATGGCGCGCCGGTGTCCAGAGAAGTGGGCGACGAGCTGTTGCTGCCGGCGCTCGAGGCGCTGGTCGCGGCGGAACTCGAGGCGGCGGCCGCCAAGGGCTGAGCGTCTACCCCCCGTGTCCAAAGGAAACCCTGGTTTAGGGTGCCAAGTCGATCACGGTCATCGAAGAAACCCGCTCGTTGCCTCGCGCGGGCCGGCGTAGTCTCCGGCGCTGATTCCGTCCGGTTTCAGCACCATCACAACAAGGAGACCCCCGATGTCCACGACCCGCCTGCCGGCTGATTCCCTCGCGCTGCAACGCCTGTACGCCTGGGAGCTCGACACGCCGAACCGGGTCACGCTGCGCCAGCCGATGGGCGGCGGCGTGGTGAAGGACTTCACCTGGAAGGAGGTCGCGGACCAGGCCCGCCGCATGGCCGCCCACCTGAAGACGCTGGGCCTGGAGCAGGGCTGGGAACCGGGCGCGCGTGTCGCCATCCTGTCCAAGAACTGCGCCTGGTGGCTGATGAGCGACCTCGCCATCTGGATGGCGGGCTACGTCAGCGTGCCGCTGTACCCGACGCTGGCCGCGGACACCATCCACCAGATCCTCAGCCACAGCGAGTCCAAGCTGCTCTTCGTCGGCAAGCTCGACGGCTGGGAAGGCATGCGGCCCGGCGTGCCGCTGGGGCTGCCGTGCATCTCCTATCCGGTCTCGCCGGAGGACGCTCAGGACGCCTACGACCACTGGGACGCGATCTGCGCCGAGACGCCGCCGCTCAAGGGCAAGCCGACCCGCGGCGCCGATGAGCTGGCCACCATCATCTACACCTCCGGCACGACCGGCGCGCCCAAGGGCGTGATGCACTCGTTCGGCAACTTCGCCTGGGCGATCGGCTCGGGCCTGAAGCGCATCCCGCTGACCGAGTCCGACCGCATGCTGTCCTACCTGCCGCTGGCGCATGTGGTCGAGCGGGCGCTGGTCGAGCACGGCTGGCTGCACACCGGCATGACGGTGTACTTCGCCGAGAGCCTGGACACCTTCGCCGCCGACCTGCAGCGCGCCCGGCCGACGGTCTTCTTCTCGGTCCCGCGGCTGTGGACCAAATTCCAGCAGGGCGTGCAGGCCAAGGTGCCGCAGCCCAAGCTCGAGCGGCTGCTCAAGCTGCCGATCATCGGCAAGCTGGTGCGCCGGAAGATCCTCAAGGCGCTGGGCCTGGACGAATGCAAGTTTGCCGCCGGCGGTGCCGCGCCGATGCCGGTCGCGCTGCTGAAGTGGTACCGCGCGCTGGGCCTGCCGATCAACGAGGGCTACGGCATGACCGAGAACCTGGCGCTGTCCCACATCACCGTGCCAGGCCAGGACCAGATCGGCAGCGTCGGCCCCGCCTACGACGGCGTGCAGGTGCGCCTGGATCCGATCACCGGCGAGCTGCAGATGAAGAGCCAGGCGCTGATGCTGGGCTACTACAAGCAGCCCGAACTGACGGCCGAGACGCTCACCGCCGACGGCTGGCTGCACACCGGCGACAAGGCGGAGATCTCCGACAAGGGCGCGCTGGCGGGCTGCGTGCGCATCACCGGCCGGGTGAAGGACCTCTTCAAGACCAGCAAGGGCAAGTACGTGTCGCCGGCGCCGATCGAGGACCGGCTGTCGACGCATCCCGCGATCGAGGCCTGCGCGGTGACCGGCGCCAATTTCGCGCAGCCGGTGGGCATCGCGATGCTGTCGCCCGAGGCCGCCGCGCGCGACCGCGGCGCGCTCGAGCAGGAACTGGCCGCCCACCTGGAGAAGGTCAATGCGCGCCTGGACCCGCATGAGCAGCTCGAGTGCCTGATCGTGACGGCCACGCCGTGGACGGTCGACAACGGCCTGATCACGCCGACCTTCAAGGTGCGCCGCAACCGGGTCGACGAGGTCTACGGCCCGCGCCTGGAAAACTGGATCGGCCAGCGCCGGAAAGTCATCTGGGCCGACTGAGCCTCGCTCGCACGATGAGGGCATGATGCGCGGATGAAACGCGGATCCCTCAAACGCTGGGCGGCCCTGCTCAAGGGCGAGCTGCTCACCGTCTTCTACGCGGCCCGCGATCCCGAGGCGCCCTGGCTGGCGCGCCTCGTCGCGATCGCGGTCGCCGCCTACGCGCTCAGCCCGATTGACCTGATCCCGGATTTCATCCCGGTGCTGGGCCTGCTCGACGACCTGATCCTGGTGCCGCTGGGCTTCTGGCTGGTGCTGCGCCTGATGCCGCCGGCGGTGATCGCCCGGGCGCGCCAGCGCGCCGCCGCGCAGCGCGGCCGCTTGCCGCGCAACCTCAAGGTGGCCGGCGCGATCGTGATGGTGTGGGTGCTGCTGCTGGCGCTGGTCGTCATGTGGCTGGTGGGCCGCTCCGGCGGCGCGCCCGCCGGGACCGTCTGAGCTCGCGTCAATCGGGCCCGAGGCCCTTATTCGCCAGCGTCTCCGCCACCCACTCGATGAAGACGCGCATGCGCGCCGAGACATAGCGGTTGGGCGAATAGACCAGGTAGACCGGCACCGCGTTGTGATGCCATTCGGGGAACAGCGGCACCAGCTCGCCGCTGTCGAGCTGGTTCTGCACCGCGTACCGGGCCAGCTGCACGACGCCCAGGCCGGCCAGGCCGGCCGCGACATAGGCGTTGCTGTCGTTGACGTCCAGCCGCCGACGGCCTTCGATCTCGACGCGCTCGTCGCCGCGATGGAAGACGAAGGGGAACACCCGCCCGGTGCGCGACGAGAAGTAGCCCACCGCCTGGTGCGGCTCCCGGTCCAGGTCCTGCGGCGCCAGCGGCGTGCCGTGCTTCTGGAGGTAGGCCGGCGCGGCGCAGGTGCAGAACTGGATCTGCCCGACCCGCCGGGCCACCAGCCCGGCATCCTGCACCGCGCCCACGCGCAGCACGAAATCGACGTTGTCGACCAGCAGGTCGATCGCGCGGTCGCTCACGCCCAGCGCGATCTGGATGTCGGGGTAGCGGTCATGGAAGTCCGCCAGCGCCGGGATCAGCACCCGCGAGCCGGTCAGCGTCGTCACGTCCACGCGCAGGCGGCCGCGGGGCTTGCTCTGGTCGTGGAGCATCCCCTGGTCGATGGCCTCCAGCTCGCTGAGCAGGGCCATGGTGCGCTCGTAATAGGCCGCGCCGTCCTGCGTGACGCTCACCTTTCGGGTGGTGCGCGTCAGCAGCTGCACCCGCAGCCGCGCTTCCAGGGCCTGCACCAGGCGCGTCAGGCTGGCCTTGGGCAGGTCCATCGAGTCGGCCGCCTTGGTGAAGCTGCCGGTTTCCACCACCCGGGCGAACGCCCGCATTTGCACGATCCGGTCCATCGACACCCTCGCTCTGGCGGCCCGGGAGATGGGGGACTGCTGGCGG
The DNA here is from genome assembly GCF_052044995.1 of Roseateles sp. 22389. NCBI lineage: Bacteria > Pseudomonadati > Pseudomonadota > Betaproteobacteria > Burkholderiales > Sphaerotilaceae > Roseateles > Roseateles sp. 22389. The sequence continues at coordinate 177,817 of NZ_JBQEOF010000005.1, read as the reverse complement.
GCCGACGGGCGATTCTCGGGGAATCCGCACGGTCGTGCGCGTTCCGCTCCGAATCGGCCTTTTGCGCCGCGTTCTGGCGCCCCGCTTCAGCGCGCCGGGGCGAATATCGATTGAATATCTCCTCGATCGACACGAGTATCGATTCGTGCGTCACTCTGAATTCAACTTAAAGCCGACTTAAGCAAAAGAAAACCCCCTCGGCGAGCGTTGGCTCATCCGAGGGGGGTATAGGCGGTCGGCGACGGACAGGAGGGTGGAGTGCGGAGAACCGCCGCCGACCAGGGCCGAAGCCCTTGACCCAAAAATCGCTCTCAGGAATCTATTGTTCGAGTTCTCTCAGGAGGGGACAGGAAACGAGTCGCTCAGCGGCCGGCGACGGCGGTGGCCGGGGCGCTGCCACCGAACTTCTTCACCAGGGTCGCGTAGTACGGCGAGCTGCGCAGTTCGGCGTAACGCGCCTTGGCGGCGTCGCGGCGGGCGTTGTCGTAGCCGTAGGTCTCCGACTGCTCGACGGCGGCCAGGCCCGATTCGCGGTAGATCTCCAGGTCGGCCAGCACTTCGGCGCGGCTCACGGCGCTGGGGGTGTTGACCGGCTGGGTGTGGGGGTTGTCGTTGGCCATCGCACTGCCGGCCACCAGGGCGGCGGAAGCGAACAGGACGGAAGCGAGGATGTTCTTGGTGCTCATGATCTTTCCTTTCGGTTTCGGTCCCAGGGCGATCAGCGAAGGGGCACGGGGTGGAGGATTCGACCCGACGATTGCGCTTGGGATGCCACTGGGTTTCTCTTGAATTCCGCCGGTTGCCCGGAGGTTTCAGTCGTCGCCTGGTGGAGATTTCCTGGAGCGGTTTCGATGTGTCGATGGGCTGAACTATGAGCGATAAGGGTTGACCCTTAAATCCGTTCGCTTGCAACACTCCGTTGAAAAGATCGGAACAATCGGCATTCGCGCCGGCGGCGGCCGATATTCCCGGGCGCAGCGCGCGCGGCGTCCCCCGGAAGGGGCGTGATGGCGCATGGCGCCCGCCGCGCCGGTGGGAAGGGCGAGGGGGCAGGCATGATGTCGGCCTTTCGGGAGACGCCTTCGATGCTCGGTACCCACGACCTCGGCCTGTTCATCGCCTCCGGGCTGCTGCTCAACATGACACCCGGTCCGGACTCGCTCCTGATCATGGCGCGCAGCGCCACCCAGGGTTTCCGCGCCGGCTCCGCCGCCGCGCTGGGCATCGGGGCCGGCACCTGCGTGCATGTACTGGCGGCGGCGCTGGGACTGTCGGCGCTGCTGTCCGCTTCGGCGGCGGCCTTCACCGTGGTCAAGCTGCTCGGCGCGGCCTACCTGATCTACCTCGGCGCGGGGATGCTCTTCAAGCGTCGCGCCGCGGCGGCGGAGAGCGGCTCCCCCGGATCCCTCCAAGGCATGCCCCCGCCGGCGCCATTGCCGCTGCGCCAGATCTTCGCGCAGGGCTTCCTGACCAATGTCTTGAACCCCAAGGTCGGGCTGTTCTTCCTGGCCTTCGTGCCGCAGTTCATCTCGGCCGACGCGCCGAGCAAGGCCGCCGCCTTCCTCTTCCTGGGGGCGATCTTCAACGTGAACGGCTTGGTGTGGTGCCACCTGCTGGCCTGGTCGAGCGCCGCCGCGGGTGCCCGCGCGCGCGGTCAGGCCTGGGCGCAGGCGCTGGGCCGCTGGCTCAACCGCGGCATCGGCGCGCTGTTCCTGGCCTTCGGCGTGCGCTTGGCGGTCGCCGAGGTGGGCTAGCCCGACCGCGGTGCGCGTGGCGTTCGGTTCGTCCGAACCGGACGTGAGGGATTTCCATCGCGGGAGTAGTCTGCCGGCATGACTGCCAAGACTCCTCCCCTGACCGGCGGTGCGATGCCGCCGGCGTCCGGCCAGCCCGGGCACTACACGCCGCACGAGAAACGCGATCGCATCCTGGCGATCGTCGGCGCCTCCTCCGGCAACCTGGTCGAGTGGTTCGACTTCTACGTCTACGCCTTCACCTCGATCTATTTCGCGCACGCCTTCTTCCCGAAGGGCGATCCGACGGTCCAGCTGCTCAACACCGCGGGCGTGTTCGCGGCCGGTTTCCTGATGCGGCCGATCGGCGGCTGGCTGTTCGGCCGCATCGCCGACAAGCAGGGCCGCAAGACGGCCATGATGATCTCGGTCCTCATGATGTGCGGCGGCTCGCTGGCCATCGCCTTCATGCCGACCTACGAGACCATCGGCGTGATGGCGCCCACCCTGCTGCTGCTGGCGCGGCTGTTCCAGGGGCTGTCGGTGGGGGGCGAGTACGGCACCAGCGCCACCTACATGAGCGAGGTGGCGCTGCGCGGACAGCGCGGCTTCTACGCGTCCTTCCAGTACGTGACGCTGATCGGCGGCCAGCTGCTGGCGGTGCTGGTGGTGGCGATCCTGGAGCAGACCCTGACCGACGCCCAGATGCACGCCTGGGGCTGGCGCATCCCGTTCGTGGCGGGCGCCGCGACCGCGGTGATCGCCTTCTACCTGCGCCGCTCGCTGGCCGAGACCGCCAAGGCCGAGCAACTCGAGCGCAAGGAAGCGGGATCGATGCGCGAGCTGTTCAGCAAGCACATGAAGCCCTTCCTGATCGTGCTGGGCTTCACCGCGGGCGGGTCGCTGGCCTTCTACACCTACACCACCTACATGCAGAAATATCTGGTGCTGAGCGTGGGCATGGACAAGAAGGTGGCCAGCACCGTGATGACCGCGGCGCTGTTCGTCTACATGTGCATGCAGCCGCTGTTCGGCGCTTTGTCGGACCGCATCGGGCGGCGCACCTCGATGCTGTGGTTCGGCCTGCTCGGGGCGCTGGGCACCTGGCCGCTGCTGTCGGCGCTCAAGGGCGTGCACAGCCCCTATGCGGCCTTCGGGCTGATCGTCGTGGCGATGGCCATCGTGTCGCTGTACACCTCCATCGGGGGCCTCATCAAGGCGGAGATGTTCCCGCCCGAGATCCGCGCGCTGGGCGTCGGGCTCTCGTATGCGATCGGCAACGCGATCTTCGGCGGCTCGGCGGAGTACGTCGCGCTCAGCCTCAAGGCGGCGAATGTCGAGAGCGCGTTCTACGTCTACGTCTCGGTGATGTGCCTGTTCGCCTTCCTCGTCTGCTTCCTGATGCCGGACCCGCGCAGGCATGGGCATCTGAACGACGTGCATTGACGCCGGGAGGCGCGAGCGATCAGCGCCCTTCCCGGTCCTGCATGCCCAGGTGGTGGGACAGGTACAGCCGGCCGCGGAACCAGGACTCCCAGCCGCTGACCTTGAGCCGGTCCAGCACCGGCCCCTTGACCTCGCTGAGGTCGAGGCGGCGGCCCTGGCGCTCCAGCGTCTCGTGCAGCTCCTTGAGCGCGCTCAGGCCGCTGAAGTCGATGGCGTTGACCGGCGACATCTGCAGCAGCACCCGCTTCGTCGTCGGGTGCGTGTCCAGGTGGGCCTGGACGACGTCGGCGAGACTGCGGCCGTTCAGGAACAGCAGGCTCTCGTCGATGCGCAGGCCCAGCACCTCGGGGTCGAGCACGACCTGGTGGCGCTCGACGTTGCGGTAATGCTCGGTGCCGGCGATGCGGCCGATCAGGGCCACATGCGGCCGCGCGCTGCGCTGCAGCAGCAGCGCGATCGCGCCGGCCACGCCCAGGCCCAGCGCGGCGGTGATGCCGACGAAGATCACGAGCAGCGTGACCGCCACCATCAGCAGCGCCTCGGCGCGCGCGTAGCGCCAGGCGTCGGCATAGGGGCCGAACTTCAGCCCCGACAGGACCGCCACCATGATGCTGGCCGCCAGCACCGGCTTGGGCACCCAGGCCAGCAGCGGGGAGAGCGTCAGCAGCACCACGCCCATCAGCGCGGCGACGAAGACGCCGGTCATGCGAGTGCGGCTGCCCGCGTCGCTCATCAGCACGCTGCGCGAGAAGCTCGCCGCCGCCGGCATGCCGCCGGACACCGCCGCCGCCAGGTTGGCCGCGGCCAATCCCATCAGCTCGCGCCGCGCATCGACGCGCTGCCCGACCCGGCGCGCCAGCGATTCCGCGACCGCCAGGCTCGAGACATAGCCCAGCAGCCCGATCAGCGCCGCGCCGGGCAGCATCGCGGTCCAGAGCTCGGGATCGAGCCGCGGCGGCGTGAAGGCCAGCGCCAGCGGCGGCAGCTCGCCGACGCGCGGCAGGCCTTGCGGGTCCCAGGCCCAGGCGATGCCGATGCCGGCCAGCAGTACCGCCAGCGGCGCGATGCGCGAGACGAAGCCCTTGGGCAGACGCCGCACCGCCACCAGCGTCAGCAGCGAGACGACGCCGAACAGCGCCGCGACGCCGCGCCCGTCGAAGCCGTGGGCATTCAGCGAGCGCCAGAGCTCCGGCAGCGTGCCGCCGCTGGCGGCCGAGCCGATCAGCACCGGCAGCTGGCTGGCAGCGATGGCGATGGTGGCGCCGGACTCGAAGCCGTGCAGCACCGGCACCGACAGCAGCGCGGCCAGCGCATGCAGGCGCAGCAGCGCCGCGGCACCGAGGAACAGCCCGACCTCGGCGGCCAGCACCAGCGCGGCCTCACTGGGGCTGACGCCCGCCGGCGCCAGCTGCAGCGTCTGCATGATCATCAGCGCCAGCACCGCGACCGGGCCGATGTTCAGGAAGGGACTGGAGCCCAGCGCCGCATAGAACAGCGGCGGCAGCAGGCTGGCGTAGAGGCCGACCTGCGGCGGTAGGCCCGCGAGCATCGCGTAGGCCAGGCTCTGGGGAATCAGGAGCACGCTGACCACCACGGCGGCGACGAGGTCGTCGCGCAAGGCGTCGCGCAGGTAGGGCCGCAAGGCGGCGAGGGACGGCAACGGCGGCATGAACGGGGGCGCCGCGGCAGCAGCGCGGCGCGCGGCAGTATAGGGGCCGGGCCGCCCGGCGCCGCCCGCGCTCAGAGGATCAGCGGCCCCGCGGATGGTCCCGTGGGCAGTGGCGGCAGGCGCGGCAGCAGCAGGTCCAGGCTCAGGCGCAGCGTCAGTTCCTCGCCGCGCGGCAGCAGCGCCAGCCGCGGCGCGTCCGCCGTCCACAGCCCCAGCTGGACTGAGTTGCGCGTCGGATGGCGCTCGAAGCGCAGCGTGTCCAGCGGCGCGGCCGCGCGCGCCAGCACGAGGCGACCGCCCGCGCCGCTCAGCGAGGCGACGCCGCACCAGGGCTCGCGCAGCTCGACGCGGCCGCGCTCGATGCGGCGCACCAGGTCCATGGTGTCGTCCAGCCAGGCGGCGTCGGCGAAATCCTCGGGAAAGTGCATCAGCCAGCCGAAGCGCGCCGGCAGCGGCATGCGGCTCAGGTTGCGCACCGACAGCGACCACTCCAGCCGATGCTCGTCCAGCCGCAGGGTCTGGCTCGCCTGGAAGCCCCAGGTGCCGGGCGCCGAGCGGCCGGGATGCAGCATCAGCGTCACCTGGTCCGGCAACTGCTGGGTCACCTGCCAGGGCTGGTCGAAGGTCATCGGGTCCGGGACCAGGGCGTCCATGCCTTCGGCCACCTCGGTCGGCGCCTCGAGCCGGGCCGCCGCGCCGCCCACCAGCGCGCCGCGCTCGGTGATCAGCGGTCGCAGCCACGGCTCGTGGCCGCCCGGTCGCGCCTGGCCCAGCCAGCGCAGGCGTCCGCCCCGGGCCGGCGCGACCACCGCCCGCCACGTTCCCGACTTCAGTTCCAGCTCGCGCCTCACATGCATCCCCCGTTTGATCGAACGGGTCGCAGTCTGCGCGGGCGGGCGCGCCAAGGCGTCCACCCATAGGAAGGCGGCCCCCGACAGGTGCCACCCATCGGGGTGGGCCGAAAGCAAGAGTGAGCCGGTGCCGCGCCGGCAATGCCTCAGGCGCCGGCGATCAGCGTCGCGATGCGCTCGTCGGACAGGCGGATCGGCGCGGCGTTGGCCGGCAGCAGCGCGACCACCGCGTGGTCGTCGCGGCTGCTGTCGCGCAGCACCGGCGTGTGCCGGGGCTCGCCATTGGCATTGGTCAAGACGCTCACCATCGGGCGATGCGCCTTCTCGCCATTGCGCACGACCAGGCCGACCTCGCCGCTGGCCAGTCGCACCAGGCTGCCGGGCGGGAAGATGCCGAAGGCCTTGATCAGCGCCGCCGCCAGCGGACTCTGCGCCGCCATCTGGTGGAGCTCGCGGCCGGCCTGCGCCGCGCTCATCGCCGGCCGGTTGGCGCGGCTGCTCAGCCGCGCGGTGTAGACGTCGGCGTAGCGCAGCATCTCGGCCAGCTCGCCGATGTCGCCGATGCCGTGCGGGTAGCCGCGGCCGTCCGGCGTCTCGTGGTGCTGCAGCACGGCTTCCAGCCAGTCGTGGTCGTCGATGCCGGCGGCGCTCAGCATCTCGACGCTGCGGATCGGGTGCTCATGGATGGCGTCGCGCTGCATCGAGGTCAGCGGCGACACCTGGCTGGACAGCCGCGCCTGCAGGTCCAGCATGCCCAGGTTCATCGTCAGCGCGGCCTGGAAGGCCCGGCGCTGGTCCTCCGGCCCCCAGCCGAGGTAGCGCGCCGCCGCCTGGCAGGCGGTCGCGGCGTGCAGGGAGTGCGTCACGCCGTAATGCCCGGTGCCCGTGCCGGGCTGGCGCACCACCTGGGCGAGCGCCACCTCGGGCGAGCTGTCGATCAGCGAGAGCAGCAGCGTCGTCGCGCCGTCGAGCGCGTCGGCCATGCGGTCGGGCGCGGCGGACAGCGCGTTGCGCACGTCCTGCATGCCGCGGTCCCATTCCTCGGGCAGGCGGTCGCGCAGGTAGGCGGGCGAGCGCGTCGGCTGCGGCTGGCGCATCGCCTCGGTCAGCTCGTGGACCTCCACCAGCGCGCCGCGGCCCATCAGCGCACGGAGCTGGGCCTCATCGGCGATGACCTGCCCGCGCGCCAGCAGCAAGGTCCGGTCGGCGTCGCGCACGCTGAAGGCGAGCGGCTGGCCGAGGACGATGCGGTTCTTGACCGATGACAGTGAACAGACACGCATGAAGGGGCGCGGTGAGCGGAGGGAGGACCGGCCGCGCTCGACATGTCTGAAAGTTGTAACGCGGGCGGCCCGGACTCTACATCGTCCATCCCTCGCCGGGCTGAAGCCCGGGGGCCGCCCCTCCCCCTGCCGGGCGAGGGAAGCGCCGACTCCGTCACGAATGGGGAGGACGCGGGGTCAGGTCGCGGTGATCGCGGGGTAGTCGCTGTAGCCGGCCGCGCTTCCGCCGAACAGCGCCTGCGCGTCGAAGCTCGCCAGCGGCAGGCGGCCCGCGAGCCGGGCCGGCAGGTCCGGATTGGCGATGAACGGCCGCCCGAACGCGACCAGGTCCACCAGCCCCGATGCCAGCAGCGTCTCGGCGCGCGGGGCGTCGTAGCGGCCCGCGACGATGATCCGGCCGGCGAAGGCCCGGCGCAGCGCCCGGCGGAAGTCCTCAGGCACCTGCGGCGCGTCGTTCCAGTCCGCCTCGGCCAGGTGCAGGTAGCCCACGCCGCGGCGCGACAGCTCGGCGGCGGCCTCGAGGATGGTCGGGATGATGTCCGGGCAGGCCATGTTGCGGGCGGTGATGTAGGGCGCGACCCGCACGCCGATGCGCTCGGGCGCCACCTCGGCGGCCACCGCGTCGACGACTTCCAGCAGGAAGCGCAGGCGATGCGCGCGCGGTCCGCCGTAGGCGTCGTCGCGATGGTTGGAGGTGGTGCGCAGGAACTGGTCGATCAGGTAGCCGTTGGCGGCGTGGATCTCCACGCCGTCGAAGCCGGCGCGCATCGCGTTGGCGGCGGCGCGGCGGAAGTCGTCGACGATGGCGCGGATGCCGTCGGTCGTCAGCGCCTGCGGCACCGGGCAATCGACCATGCGGCCGACGCCGTGCTCGTCGGCGACCCAGACCTGGGCCTCGGGCGACAGCGCGGACGGCGCCACCGGCAGGCCGCCGTCGTGGAAGACCGGATGCGACATCCGGCCCACATGCCAGAGCTGCAGCACCATGCGGCCGCCGGCGCGGTGCACGGCGCGGGTCACCAGGCGCCAGCCCTCGACCTGTGCCTCGCTGTGGATGCCCGGCGTGAAGCTGTAGCCCTGGCCCTGCGGCGACACCTGCGTGGCCTCGCTGACGATGAGCGCGGCGCTGGCGCGCTGCGCGTAGTACGCGGCCATCAGCGCATTGGGCACATTGCCGGGCTGCGAGCTGCGGGCCCGGGTCATCGGCGCCATCACGACGCGGCTGGGCAGCGTCAGCGGGCCGAGGGTCAACGGAGTGAAGAGATCGGTCGAAGGGAGAAGGGAAGCGGTCATCGTCGTTCCAGGTTGTTTGATGGTCGCCAGTCTGGAAGCGATGGCCGGCCAGTTGAGCCGGGTGGCGGTCGAAGCTTTTTCAAAGAAAATCGAACGATGACCCGGATCACCGACCTCGAACTGCTGGTGCGCATCGCCGATCTCGGCAACCTCACGGCGGCGGCCAAGGCGCTGGACTGGTCGCCGGCCGCGGCCAGCGCGGCGCTCAAGCGGATGGAGGAGCAGCTCGGTTTTCCGCTGTTCGTGCGCAGCACGCGCAGCCTGCGGTTGTCGGGCGAGGGCCAGCGCTACCTGCCGCATGCGCGGGCGGCGCTGCGCGCCCTGACCGACGGGCGGGACGAGGCGCTCGCCGGGCGCGAGGCGCTCAGCGGCGTGCTGCACCTGACCGTGCCCTCGGACCTGGGCCGCCATGTGCTGCTGCCGTGGCTGGAGCAGTTCCAGGAGCGCCACCCGGCGCTGACGCTGCGCCTGCAGATCGGCGACCCGCTGACCGACCTGCTGCGCCGGCCGGTCGATGCCGCCGTGCGCTACGGACCACCGGCCGGCAACGCGCAGGTCGCGCTGCCGCTGCTGCCCGATTGCCGCCGCGTGCTCGTCGCCGCGCCGCATTACCTGGCGCTGCACGGCCTGCCGACCTCGCCCGAGGACATGGCGCGCCACGAGGCGCTGCGCTACCTGCGCGCGGGCGAAGTGCCCACGCATTGGCCGGTGTCGATCGCCGGCGAGCCGGTGAACCTGCCGCTGGCCGGCCGGCGCGTCGCCGACGACGGCGAGGTGGTCAAGCGCTGGGCGCTCGCCGGGCTGGGCATCGCCTACAAGTCGTGGCCGGACGTGGCCCAGGAACTCGCCAGCGGGCAGCTCGTCCACGTCCATCCGCACTGGCGCGGCGACCCGTCGCCGCTGCATCTCGTCGTGCCGGGTCGCGCGCAGCTGTCGCCGGCCCTGCGGCAGCTGCGGGATGAACTGCGCCGGCGGCTGGAGGAGTTCGCGCGCTCGATGCCGCGCTGAGGCTCAGCCGAAGGTCGCGCGGATCTCGGCCGCCACCCGCGGCGCATGCTCGTCCAGCACGAAGTGCCCGCCTTCCAGCCAGACCAGCTTCGCGTCCGGCAGGTCCTTCAGGTAGGCCCGCGCGCCGGCCGGGACGAAGATCGGATCGTGCTGGCCCCAGACGATCAGCGTCTTCGGGCGATGCCGGCGGAAGGCGGCCTGCCATTCGGGGTAGAGCGCCACGTTGGTCCGGTAGTTCTCCAGCAGGTCGAGGTGGGCCTCCTGCATGCCGGGGCGGTCCAGCAGCGCCTGGTCGATGAGCCAGTGGTCCGGGTCGATGCGCGCCGGGTCCTGCGCGCCGACCAGCCAGTGCCACTTCGTTCCCTCCAGGCTGATGAGGTGGCGCGCCGGCGCTTCGGTCGCCGGGGTGCGGCCGGCCCACAGCGGCTGCAGCACCGACTTGGCCTCATCGCCCACGCCATCCAGGTAGGCGTTGGCGTTCTGGATGATGAAGCCGGTCACCTGCTCCGGGCGCTGCTGGAACAGACGGAAGCCGATCGGGCCGCCGTAGTCCTGCATGTAGAGCGTGTAGGCCTTCAGTCCCAGCAGGTCCACCAGGCCGGCGACATGCGCCGCCAGCTGGTCGAAGCTGTAGTCGAAGTCCTCGGGCGAGGGCGCGTCCGAATGGCCGAAGCCGATGTAGTCCGGCGCGATCACGTGGAAGCGGTCCGCCAGCAGCGGGATCAGCGGATTGAACATGCGGCTGCTGGTCGGCAGGCCGTGCAGCAGGAGCAGCGTGGGGGCGGCGGGGTCGCCGGCCTCGCGATAGAAGACCTGGCGGCCCAGCACGGTGGCGTGGCGGTGGAAGACCGCGGCGGCCGGGGCAGCGAAGGCTCCGGCGGCCGGGTTGGAGGCTTGTGCGGGGACGTGAGCGGGGACGTGGGCGTGGGCGGTGCTCATGACGGTTCCTGGCGCCGTTCCCGGGGTCGGCGACCCGCGTCGGAAGGCATGGCGCCCAGTCTCTTGCTTCCCGGATTTCACGGGAAGCCGCTAGGATCGGGAGTAAACCTCTCGAAATCCGGGAGGGTTGTCGCACGCTGGACCCGATGGATCGATTCGATGCAATGGCGATGCTGATCGCCGCGGTGGAGGCCGGCAGCCTGTCGAAGGCGAGCCGTCGCCTCGGGCTGCCGCTGGCGACCCTCAGCCGCAAGGTGGCCGACCTGGAGAAGCACCTGCGCGCGGCGCTGCTGATCCGGTCGGCCAAGGGGCTGGAGTTGACGGATGCGGGCCGGGCCTATGTGGAAGCGGCCAAGGCCATCCTGGAGCAGCTCGACGAGGCCGAGCGCGCCGCCGCCGGCGAATACACCGAGCCCCGAGGCGACCTGATCGTCACCGCGCCGGTGATGTTCGGCCGCCTGCACCTGCTGCCGACGGTGACCGGCTTCCTGGAGGCCTATCCGGACGTCGCGGTGGACCTGAAGCTCACCGACCGCATCACCCATTTCCTGGACGACCAGATCGATGTCGCGCTGCGCATCGGCGCCCTGCCCGACAGCGGCCTGATCGCGACGCGGGTCGGCGAGGTCCGGCATGTGGTCTGCGCGGCGCCGGATTACCTTGCCACGCACGGCGCGCCGGCCACGCCGGACGAACTGGCGCGGCATCGCGTGATTTCGTTCGAGAGCGTGTCCACCGGCGGTGTCTGGCCGTTCCGCCAGGACGGGGTGGCGCGCACTGGCGCCTTCCGATCTCGGGTGAGCGTCAACACCATCGATGCCGCGCTCGACGCCGGTCGCGCGGGCGCCGGGCTGGTGCGGGCGCTGTCCTACCAGGTGAACGAGGACGTCCGCGCGGGGCGGCTGCGGCTGGTGCTCGAGGACTTCGAGGCCGCGCCGCGGCCGGTGCACCTGGTCTACGCGCCGCAGGGCCGCCTGCCGCTGAAGCTGCGCGCCTTCATCGATTTCGCGGTGCCGCGCCTGCGGGACCGGCTGACGCGGGCCGCGCTGCCGCTGGCGTCGTGACCTCCGGGTGGCAGGCGCAGGCCTCGCCGTGCGCTGCCGACACGAGTTCCTCAAGGATGCCGCAGGCGTGGTGGTCATGGTCGGCGTCGCAGCGCTTCTGCAGCGCGACCAGCTGGGCCTCCAGCGCCTGCATGCTCTTGAGCCGGGCGCGGACCTTGCCGAGCTGCGAGGCGACCAGCGCATCCACCTGCACCAGGGCCTCGGGGTCGCGGCTGCCGAGGCTGTCGAGCAGCAGCGCGACGTCCGCCAGTGACATGTCCAGCGCGCGGCAGTGCCGGATGAAGGCGAGCCGCTCCAGATGGGCGTGGGCGTAGTCGCGATAGCCGTTCTCGCTGCGCGCGGGCGGCGGCAGCAGGCCGCTCTTCTCGTAGAAGCGGATGGTTTCGATGTCCACGCCGGTGGACTTGCTCAGTTCGCCGATTCGCATGCCGGGCAGGATAGCCGCTTGACCTTGGAGCGGCTACAGACTATCCAATCCACCCCCATGGCACATCAGGAACACGATCACCGTCCCGCCGCGCCCGAGCCCGCGGCGGCGTCCTGCGGCGGCTGCTGCGGTCACCCGGCGGCGCCAGCGCCCGCGAGCCAGACCCATCAGGGCCACGATCAAGGACGCGGTGACGGACATGCTCACGCGCATGACCACGGACACAGCCATGGTCACGGTCACAGCCATGACCACGACCACGACCATCACCACGGCGACGTGGCCGTCGAGCGCGCGCCGCGGGTCTCGGCCGAAGCCCTGGTCGGGACGACGCGGCAGCGCTACTTCATCGCCGGCATGGATTGCCCGACCGAGGAAGGCCTGCTGCGCAAGCAGCTGCAGGGCAAGGACGGCGTGGTCGCCCTGGAGTTCGACCTGATCAATCGCCTGCTCGACGTCCACCACCGCCTGCCCGACGACGCCCCGCTGCGCGCCGCGATCTCGGCCGCCGGGATGAGCGCCGAGGCCGTCGACACCGCCGCCGCGCCACCCGCGCCGCCGCCGGCGATCTCGACCGGGCTGCGCTGGCGCATGGCGCTGGCGGGCGTGGCCGCGATCGCCGCGGAGTCGCTGGCCTTCGCCGGCTTCGACGAATCCGGTCCGCTGGTGATCGCGCTGGCGGTGGCGACCATGCTGCTCGGCGGCCTGCCGACGCTGCGCAAGGGCTGGATCGCTCTCAAGAGCGTGACGCTCAACATCCACCTGCTGATGAGCCTGGCGGTGATCGGCGCCATCGTGCTGGGCCAGTGGCCCGAGGCGGCGATGGTGGTGTGGCTGTTCGGCCTGTCCGAGATGATGGAGAGCCTCAGCCTGGCCCGCGCCCGCGATGCGATCCGCGCGCTGACACAACTCGCGCCGGAGACCGCGCAGGTCCAGGGCGAGGACGGACGCTGGACCACCGTCCCGGCGGCGCAGGTGGCGATCGGCGCGCGGGTGCGCGTGCCGCCGGGCGAGCGGGTGCCGCTGGACGGCCGGCTGCTCAGCGGCCGCTCCAGCCTGAACGAGGCCGCGCTGACCGGCGAGGCCATGCCCGTCGACAAGGCGCCCGGCGACACGCTGCTGGCCGGCAGCATCAACGGCGACGGCCTGCTGGAGATGGCGGTGACGGCGGACAAGGGCCACACGCTGCTCGACCGCATGGCCGCGGCCGTGCAGCAGGCGCAGTCGCAGCGCGCGCCGACGCAGGCCTTCATCGACCGCTTCGCCCGCGTCTACACCCCGGCGGTGGTGCTGGTGGCGGTCGCGCTGGCGGTGCTGCCGCCACTGCTGGGCCTGGGCGCCTGGGGCGACTGGGTCTACAAGGGCCTGGTGCTGCTGGTGATCGCCTGCCCGTGCGCGCTGGTGATCTCGACGCCGGTCACCGTGGTCAGCGGCCTGGCCGCGGCCGCCCGGCGCGGGATCCTGATCAAGGGCGGGCTGTACCTCGAGCGCGCCCGGCAGTTGAAGACCCTGGCCTTCGACAAGACCGGCACGCTGACCGAAGGCCGGCCGCAGCTGGCGGCGGTGCAGCCGCTGTACCCGTCGGTGAGCGTCGACCAGGCGCTGCATCTCGCCGCGCGGCTCGACGCCGGCAGCGCGCATCCGCTGGCGCAGGCCATCGTCGCGGCCCACGCGCAGCGGCTGGGCACGGCGCTGGAGCCGGTCGAGCATCTGCGCAACCTGCCCGGCCTGGGCCTGACCGCGCAGCTGGAGGGGCAGGACTTTGCCCTTGGCAACGAGCGGCTGGCCGAGCAGCGCGGCGCCGTCGATGACGAAGCGCGATCGGCGGCCCGCTCGCTGCAGGCGCAGGGCCACACGCTGGTCTGGCTGATGCGCGGCCCGCAGACGCTGGCGCTGCTGGCGCTGTCGGACACGCCACGGCCCGAGGCCGCCGAGGTGCTGCGCACGCTGCGCGCTCGCGGCCTGGCGCTGACGATGCTCAGCGGCGACCAGCGTGCCAGCGCGGTGGCGATGGCGGGCCGGCTCGGCCTGCCGGAGGACGCGGTGCGCGCGCCGCTGCTGCCGCAGGACAAGCTCGACGCGATCGCGCGGATGGCCGATGAACAGGGGCCGGTCGCGATGATCGGCGACGGCGTCAACGACGCGCCGGCGCTCGCGCGGGCCGACATCGCGATCGCCATGGGCGCCGCCGGCAGCGCTACCGCGCTGGAGACGGCCGACATCGCGCTGATGCAGGACGATTTGCGCAAGCTGCCGGAGCTGATCGGCCTGTCCGAGCGGGTGGCGACCGTGCTCAAGCAGAACATCGTCGTGGCGCTGGGCCTGAAGGCGATCGTGGCGGCGCTCACGCTGGCGGGCATCGGCTCGTTGTGGCTGGCGGTGCTGGCCGACGCGGGCGCCAGCCTGCTGGTGGTGCTCAACGGCCTGCGGCTGCTGTGCGAGGAGCGCCCCTGAGCCGTCGACGCGGCGTGAACCGGGCATGGACGCCGTGCGATGGCGTTGGGGAAGGTCCGCGCGACCTAGGGTGAGCCCTAATCCCGAGGCGGCGGTTGAAGCTGACCTTTCGCTGACAATGGCGCGCCTGCCGCTGGCGGGCCCCAAGGGATCGACCGGTCCGGGGCCTGGACCAGCGGCAAACGCGTTCTGATCCCTGGAACGCGGTTTCCCGTGACCCGGAGCGCCGGGTCATCGATCCCTCAGCGATCCATCACGGAGCGTCGTTTGAACACAATTCAAACTCCCGGAGCGCGGCAGACCATCCTCGGCCAGCCCAACAGCCTGTTCGTCCTGTTCTTCACCGAGATGTGGGAACGGTTCTCCTACTACGGCATGCGGGCGCTGCTCGTGCTGTACCTGATCTCGGCCACGACCAAGGGCGGCTGGGGCTGGACCCGCGAGGAAGCCACCAGCCTCTACGGCTGGTACACGATGCTGGTCTACCTGACGCCCATCATCGGCGGCTACATCGCGGACCGAATGCTGGGCACGCGGCGCTCGGTGGTGCTGGGCGGCTTCATCATCGCGGCCGGCCACATCGCGCTGTTCTTCGACACCAAGGCGACCTTCTATGTCGGCCTGGGGCTGGTGATCCTGGGCACGGGCCTGTTCAAGCCGAACATCTCGGCGATCGTGGGCCAGCTGTACTCGAAGGACAACGAGGGCCAGCGCGACGGCGGCTACACGCTGTTCTACATGGGCGTGAACGCGGGCGCGTTCTTCGGCATCTCGCTGTGCGGCTACATCGGCGAGAAGATCGGCTGGCACTACGGCTTCGGCCTGGCGGCGATCTTCATGATCCTGGGCGCGCTGCAGTTCTGGTTCGGCCAGGGCATCTTCGGCGACATCGGCGGCGCGCCGAGCAAGGACGCGCCGATGGTGGACGCGAGCGAGCCGCAGGACGACACGCCGGCGCACATCGTGCGCGACCGCCTGATCGCGATCGGCGTGTTCTCGTTCTTCACGATCTTCTTCTGGTTCGCCTTCGAGCAGGCCGGCGGGTCGATGACCATCTTCGCGGCGGACTACACCGACCGCGCGCTGGTGGGCACCAGCGGGCTGGTGTTCAAGATCGTCAATTCGCTGATGACGCTGATCCCGGTGGCGATCCTGAGCTGGCTGCTGGTCAAGCTTTCCCGCAGCACCGAAGGCAAGTACGCGCTGTCCAACGGCCTGCTGGTGGTGGCGCTGGCGCTGATCTGGGGGCTGTCGCTGTGGATGCTGGGGCGTGAGTTCCAGATGGAGCAATCGGAGATTCCGGCCACCTGGTTCGGGGTGCTGAACTCCTTCTTCCTGGTGATCCTGGCGCCGATGTTCAGCAAGATGTGGGAGCGTCACTGGAACCCGAGCGGTCCGGTGAAGTTCGGTGTCGGCCTGGTGCTGCTGGGCCTGGGCTTCGCGGCGCTGTCGTATGGCGCGTCGGGCATTCCGGCGGGCGCGAAGACGGCGCAGGTCAGCATGATCTTCCTGACGCTGGCCTACCTGCTGCACACGATGGGCGAGTTGTGCCTGTCGCCGGTGGGGCTGTCCTACATCTCCAAGCTGGCGCCGGCGCGGCTGCTGGGCCTGATGTTCGGCGTCTGGTTCGTCAACGCGGCGATCGCCAACAAGATCGCGGGCGCCACGGGCTCCTACATCGACGCGATCTCGTCGACCTATTCGATGTCCACCTTCTTCCTGATCTTCACCATCATCCCGGCCGCCGCCGGCGTGCTGCTGATGCTGCTGAGCCCGTGGATGAAGAAGCTGATGCACGGGGTGCATTGAGCACGCTCCTCGCGAGCCCGGATGGGTTCGCCCCCTCGAAGAACCCGGGCTTGCCCGGGTTTTTTCTTGCCCGCGAGGGAAGGCGCTCCGCTTGAGCGATACATAAGGATTGGCTATTGTTTATGTATCCCGCACCCCCATACCCTACGGAGCTCTCATGCCATCCGCCACGAGTCAACAAGCGCTGAAGCTGAACTTCAAGGAAGACACGCTCACGACGGTGTCGAGAGACGCCTTGCGTGCCATGGCCAAGAAGCTCGGTTTCAACGAAACCCAGACCGTCCTGTTTGCGCTCGCGCGCTTGAGGGACGAGGTGTTCAACGAAGAGGAATTGGAGAAGTTCATGCCGCTCACGAAGAAGCATCACGAAGCGATCGCCAAGGCGGAGCCCCGTCGCCGCGGCAAGGTGCTGGACACCCTGCTGTGAGGCCGCATGTATTGGACGCCGCGGCCCAAGTCCGGCGACATCGTTCAGTGCCGGTTTCCCGAACACGTCGGCGTACCGGGACCCAAGGAGCGGCCGGCCCTTGTTCTTCAGGTCGAAGAGGCCGTTGAAGAGCCGAAGGGCAGCGTGGTCGTGGTGGCGTACGCGACCTCTCGCCGCACGAACATGCTGTTTCCTGGCGAATTCGTGGTTGAGCCAAGTGCGAAGACAGGTCTCGTGAAGCCGACCAAGTTCGACCTCGTGAATCGGCATGCGCTGCCCTTCGACGATGAATGGTTTGCACCGGCGCCTGGCAAGTTGCCGCTTCACCCTCGCCGAGGGCGTCTGGATCTCACCAACGACGCGCTCCGTCGGCGGCTTCAAGCAGCGATTCACGAGGCCAAGCGACCGCCCAAGCGACTGTCCTGAACTCCGCGCTCTTCGGTCAACGGCTGCTGCCGACTGTTCGACCTATCTCTTGGCGTCCTCGCGCCCATGCCTTCGTACAGGGGCGTCATGCTGGCGCAAGCGTCCGCGATGCACCGTTCCGGGTCAGTTTCCCCGCGCCACGACGGCGGCTGCTCGCACCCGCTTCGAACACGCCGCGCTTCAATCCCTAGAAGGCGCGCTCCTCCTTCGGGCGTCCCGACCGCCCTTTTTCAGAGGGAGTCCGGCATCCTTGCCCAATCCTCCTGACGTTTTCCGGCATCCATCCCGACGAGACTTGCGCACAACCTTGCCCAGGCAGTCAATGACGTCTCAACAAGCCCTGGGCGCTAGGGACAGGTATTGCCCTCGGCACTTTGCGGTCATTCACCGACCGCTTACATTCCGCCGCACGCTGCGGTGCAACAGATGCCGCCGGCGTTTTCGGGAGTGATGCATGGTCGGACCGTCTTTCCATCGCAATGCCGTCGCTGGCGCCTTCGTGGCGCTGCTGCTGACCGCCTGCGGACAACAACAGGATCAACAACAACAGCATGGCGGCCCCCCGCCCGTGACGGTCGCCCCGGCGATCGCGCGCGAAGTCCAGGACTTCGATGAATTCACCGCGCGCCTGGAAGCGCCCGACACCGTGGAGATCCGCGCCCGCGTCGCCGGCACGCTCGACAAGGTGCACTTCCGCGAGGGCCAGGTGGTCAAGAAGGGCGAACCGCTCTTCACCATCGACCCCCGGCCCTTCCAGGCCGAGGTCGCCCGCGCCGAGGCCCAGCTCGCCGCCGCGCGCACCGCCGCCGAACTGTCCAAGTCGGACCTCGGCCGCGCCGAGAAGCTGGTCTCGATCCAGGGCGTCAGCCAGCAGGAGATCGACCAGCTCAAGGCCGCCGTCCGCAACAACGACGCCAACATCCGCGCCGCCGAGGCCGCGGTGACCCAGGCCCGGCTGAACCTGGAGTTCACCCAGGTCCGCGCCCCGGTCACCGGCCGCAGCTCGCGCGCCAACGTCACGCCCGGCAACCTGGTCAACGTGGGTGAGCCCGTGCTCACGACCGTCGTCTCCAGCGACAAGGTCTACGCCTACTTCGACGCCAGCGAGGCCACCTTCCTGAAGTACGCCGCCGCCGCCCGCGCCGGTGGCGCCAAGCGCGAGCAGGCCAGCAAGGTCCACCTCGGCCTGGCCAACGAGCAGGGCTACCCGCATGAAGGCCGCATGGACTTCGTCGACAACCGCCTGAACCCGGCCACCGCCACCATCCGCGGCCGCGCCGTCTTCGACAACAAGGACGGCGCCTTCACGCCCGGCCTGTTCGCCCGCGTCAAGCTCGAAGGCACCGGCAGCTACACCGCGACGCTGATCCCCGACCGCGCCATCGGCACCGACCAGGCCAACAAGGTCGTGATGGTGGTCGGCGCCAACAACATCGTGGCGCCCCGGCCGGTGGTCGTCGGCGCCCAGTTCGACGGCTACCGCGCGGTGCAGGGCATCAAGCCCGGCGAGCTGGTGATCATCGACGGCCTCCAGCATGCGATGCCCGGCGCGCCGGTCACGCCGCAGCAGGCCAAGCTCGACGACAAGGGCCGCGCGGTCGCCCCGCCGCAAGGCGCCGCTCCCGCCGCCCCGGCCGCGTCGAAGTAACCCGGCGCGAGGTCGTTCATGGATATCTCCCGCTTCTTCATCGAGCGGCCGCGCTTCGCGTCGGTCCTCTCGATCTTCATCTTCCTGGTGGGCCTGCTGGCGATCTTCCGGCTGCCCATCTCCGAGTACCCCGAGGTCGCGCCGCCGCAGGTCGTCGTGCGCGCCCAGTTCCCCGGCGCCAACCCGCGCGTGATCTCCGAGACGGTGGCCACGCCGCTCGAGGAACAGATCAACGGCCTGGAAAACGTCCTGTACTTCGACAGCCAGGCCACCGCCGACGGCGGCATGACGCTGACGGTGACCTTCAAGATCGGCACCAATCCGGAAGCCGCGGAGACGGCGGTGCAGAACCGCATCAACCGCGCGCTGCCGCGCCTGCCCGACATCGTTCGGCAGATCGGTGTGACGACCGAGAAGTCCAGCCCCAACCTGACCATGGTGGTGCACATGGTCAGCCCGGACAACTCGCGCGACGCGCTGTACCTGCGCAACTACGCGCAGCTGCAGGTGCGCGACGAGCTGCTGCGCGTGCAGGGCATGGGTTCGGTGCAGGTCTTCGGCTCGGGCGACTACGCGATGCGCATCTGGCTGGATCCGGCCAAGCTCGCCGGCCGCGGCCTCACCGCCACCGACGTCACCAACGCGATCCGTGAGCAGAACACGCAGGTCGCCGCCGGCGTGGTCGGCGCGCCGCCGGCGCCCAAGGGCACCGACTTCCAGCTGCAGATCAACACGCAGGGCCGCCTGGTCACCGAGGAAGAGTTCGCCGACGTCATCATCCGCACCGACACCGCCACCGGCGGTCTGGTGCGCGTGCGCGACGTGGGCCGCGTCGAGATGGGCCCCGGCACCTACGCGCTGCGCAGCCTGCTCAACAACAAGGAAGCGGTCGGTATCGGCATCTTCCAGGCCCCGCAGTCCAACGCGCTGAACATCTCCAAGGACGTGCGCGCGACGATGGAGCGGCTCAAGGCCAACTTCCCGGCCGGCGTCAGCTACGACATCGTCTATGACCCGACGCGCTTCGTCGCCACCTCCATCGAGAAGGTGATCCACACCCTGATCGAGGCGGTGCTGCTGGTCGTGCTGGTGGTGATCATCTTCCTACAGACCTGGCGCGCGTCCATCATCCCGCTGCTGGCGGTGCCGGTGTCCATCGTGGGCACCTTCGCGGTGCTGCTGCTGCTGGGCTACTCGATCAACACGCTGACGCTGTTCGGCCTGGTGCTGGCCATCGGCATCGTGGTCGACGACGCGATCGTGGTCGTCGAGAACGTGGAGCGCAACCTGGAGGACGGCCTCACGCCGCACGCGGCGACGATCAAGGCGATGCAGGAGGTCTCCGGGCCCATCATCGCGATCGCGCTGGTGCTGTGCGCGGTGTTCATCCCGCTGACCTTCGTCCCGGGCCTGTCGGGCCAGTTCTATCGCCAGTTCGCGGTCACGATCGCGATCTCGACGGTGATCTCGGCGTTCAACTCGCTGACCCTGTCGCCCGCGATGGCGGCCTTGCTGCTGCGCCCGCACGACGCGCCCAAGGACCCCATCATGAAGGTGATGGACAAGCTGTTCGGCCGGTTCTTCCACTGGTTCAACTGCTTCTTCCAGCGCCGCAGCGAGGGCTACAGCCGCGGCGTCACCGGCATCCTGCGCCGCAAGTCGGCCGCGCTGATCGTCTACGCCGTGCTGCTGGGCCTGACGGCGCTGCTGTTCACGCGCATCCCGTCGGGCTTCGTGCCGGCGCCGGACAAGCAGTACCTGATCGGCATCGCGCAGCTGCCGGCCGGCGCCACGCTGGACCGCACCGACGAAGTGATCCGCCGCATGAGCGACATCGCGCTGAAGGTGCCGGGCATCCGTGATTCGATCGCCTTCCCGGGCCTGTCGATCGCGGGCTTCTCGGCCGCGCCCAACGAAGGCATCGTGTTCTTCGGCCTGGACGACTTCGACAAGCGCACCTCGGCCGACCTGTCCAAGGACGCGATCCTGGGCAAGGTCAACGGCGCGATCCAGCAGATCCAGGGCGCGCGCATGTTCGTCGTGCCGCCGCCGGCGGTGGACGGCCTGGGCAACGCGGGCGGCTTCAAGGTGCAGGTGCAGGACCGCAACGGCCTGGGCGAACAGGCGCTCTACGGCGCCGTCTGGGGCACGCTGGGGCCGATCTACGGCGACCAGAAGAGCGGCATCGGCACGCCCTTCTCGACCTACGACATCAACGTCCCGCAGCTGTTCGCCCACGTCGACCGGACCAAGGCCAAGCAGATGGGCGTGAGGTTGCAGGACATCTACGACACGCTGCAGATCAACCTGGGCTCGCTGTACGTCAACGACTTCAGCCGCTTCGGCAAGACCTACCAGGTCATCGTGCAGGCGGATGCGCCCTTCCGCGCCAACGCCAGCGCGATCACCGACCTGAAGACGCGCAACGAGCGCAACGAGATGGTGCCGCTGGGCGCGCTGATGAACGTCGATCCGACCTTCGGCCCGACGCGCGTGACGCGCTACAACGGCTTCCCGAGCGCCGACATCAACGGCGCGGCGAAGCCCGGCTTCTCTAGCGGCCAGGCCGAGGCGGAGATGGAACAGCGCCTGAAGAACCTGCCGCGCGGCATGACCTACGAGTGGACCGAGCTCACCTACCAGGACCGGCTCACCCGCGACATCAAGGCCGGCAGCTTCTCCATCCCGACGATGGCGGCGGTGCTGGCGATCTCGGTGCTGCTGGTGGTGCTGGTGCTGGCGGCGCAGTATGAAAGCTGGACGCTGCCGCTGGCGATCATCCTGATCGTGCCGATGTGCATCCTGTCGGCGCTGTTCGGGGTCTGGCTGTCGCACTTCCCGCCCTTCATGCAGGCGGGGGACCTCAACATCTTCACGCAGGTGGCGCTGGTGGTGCTGGTGGGCCTGGCCTGCAAGAACGCGATCCTGATCGTCGAGTTCGCGAAGGAACTCGAGGAGCGCGGTGAATCCATGATCGATGCCGTGATCCACGCCTGCCGCATGCGTCTGCGCCCGATCCTGATGACCTCGATCGCGTTCTGCGCCGGCGTGATCCCGCTGATCCTGGGCTCGGGCGCCGGCAGCGAAATGCGCCGCGCGATGGGCATCGCGGTGTTCTCGGGCATGGTGGGTGTGACGCTGTTCGGCATCTTCCTGACGCCGGTCTTCTACTCGCTGCTGCGCAAGGGCACCGAGAAGCAGCGCGCCCATGCGGTGGAGCTGCGTCACCAGATCGATGCCGCCGCGCACCCGTTCCACCCGGGCGTCGACGACGCCGACCCGCCCAAGGGCACTTCGCCGAAGGGGCACGCATGATGTTCTTCCGAGTCTCTCTGANTCGCGCTGACCGGGTGCTCGACGGCGCCGGCGCCGAAGAAGTCCGAGGTGCCGCTGGCGTCCGGTTTCGCCAACGCGCCGCAGGGCGATGCCGGCACGCTGGCGCAGGCGCCGGTGGGCCGCTTCTGGCAGGGCTTCAACGACGCCGGGCTGGACGCCCTGGTGNCAGGCCAACACCGACCTGCGCGTGGCCTCGGCCAACCTGCGCGAGGCCCGTGCGCTGTCGCGCTTCGCCGACGCGCAGCTGTTCCCGACGGTGGACCTGAACGCCGGCGCGGCTCGGGTGCGGGCGCCGGACTATCAAGGCAACCCGCAGACCAACAACGCGTTCTCGGTCGGCTTCGACGTGCGCTGGGAAGCCGATCTCTTCGGTCGCCTGTCCGACGAACGCCGGGCCGCCGCGGCCGACCTGCTCGCCGGCGAGGCGGGCCTGCGGTCGGCGCAGGTCAGCGTCGCGGCGGAAGTGGCGCGCAACTACTTCGAGCTGCGCGGCCTGCAGGAGCAGCTGCGCGTGGCCCAGCAGTCGCTGGACACGCAGCAGGGCGCGCTGAAGCTGGTGGCTGGCCGCCAGGAGGCGGGCCGGGGCACCGGCTTCGACACCGAGCGCGCCCGCGCGCTGGTCCAGAGCACCGCCGCGACGATCCCGGCGCTGGAGATGGCGCTGGCGCGCACGCGCTATCGCCTGGCGGTGCTGACCGGCCAGCCGCCGACGGCGCTGGACGTGGAGCTGTCGGACGTCAAGCCGCTGCCGGGCCTGAAGACGATCGCGCTGGACCGCATCGGCACGCCCGAGGACCTGCTGCGCCGCCGGCCCGACGTGCGCGCGGCCGAGGCGCAGGTGGCGGCCGCGGCGGCGCGCGTGGGCGTGGCGCGTTCGGCGATGTTCCCGCGCATCACGCTGGGCGGCACGATCGGGCAGAACGCCTCGCGCATCGGCGACCTCAACGACGGGCCGGCCTATGCGTACAACCTGGGCGCGCAGCTGGTGTGGAACCTGCTCGACTTCGGCCGCATCCGCGCGCAGATCGCGGCGGCGGATGCGCGCAACGAAGCGGCCTTCGCCAGCTACGAGCGCACCGTGCTCGCTGCGCTGGAGGAGACCGAGGGCGCGCTGGTGACCTACAACCGCAGCCAGCAGCAGGCGCAGGCGCTGTTCGACGCGGCCGTGTCGGCGGAGCGCGCCGCCAACATCGCGCGCGAGCGCTTCAAGGTCGGCATCAGCGATTTCCTGGCGGTGCTCGACGCCGAACGGGAACTGCTGACCGCGCGCAACCAGCTGGCGCAGTCGCAGACGGCGGCCGCGACCTCGCTGGTGGGCGTCTACAAGGCGCTGGCCGGCGGCATCGACGGCGAGGCGCCCGCGCAGACGGCGGCTCGCTGAGGGGCTGGACCGCCGGGAGCCCTCGCCCCCCTCTCTCTCGCTCTCTGGCGCCGCGGGAGAGGGGTCTCGATGGCTTCGTGAGCGGCCTCACCGCAGCACGTCGCTGCCCGCTGCCTCCTTCAACAGCCGCTCACGGTCGGCCTTCAGCAGGAAGCCTTGCGCCATCGCGCGGTCCGCGGCCTTCCGCACGGCCGCGACATAACCGGCGTGATCGCCGTAGCGCTCCTCCAGTGACAGGCGCGGATCGCCGTTGGCCTCGCGCTCGGCGCGGGTGCGCGCGAACGGCACATAGCCGCCGGCGTAGTTGCACACCTGGCCGGCGTGGATGCCGTTGGCCGTGATGTTCCAGCCCAGGTAGGTGCCCAGCGGCGCCATCGTCAGCACGGTCGGCAGGCCGCCGACCTCGTTGCCGTCGGCGTCGACCCGCGGCACCTTGGCCGGCAGCACGCGGCGGATCGTCGGCGGGATGCGATCCGGCACGCCCGCGGCTTCGACGCGATCGAAGCCCGGCCCCCAGTCGTAATCGAAGACCGGGAACACGAAGTTCTCGGGCCTGAAGACGCTGTCCGGAATACCCGGCACGCCGGGCGGAAAGCCCATGGCCTCGCGCGTCGGATCGACCAGCTCGCCGCGCGCCAGCGTCGGATAGCGGCTCGGCGGCGGCGGCGTTCCCTTGAGCACCCAGTCGCGCATCGCCGCGCTCAGCAGGTTGCGCAGCTCGCGATGCGGCACCGGGTTCGGCGCCAGCGTCGCCTGCCCGAACTGGTTGCCCGGACAGCTGAACGGCGTCGCCCCGCCCGCGTGCCGGAAGCCGCCCACCCCGCCGCCGTGCGGGCTGCCGGCGACGTAGTAGCGGCGCACGTCCGGCGCCAGCGGGATGTCGACATCGGCCGACGACCCCACCCATTCGAGCGAGAGCTTCAGCGCATAGACCTCGGCCGCGCCGAAATGCTCGAACACCTTGGGGCAGGTCTTGCTGGCGGTGCAACGCGTGAGCAGCCCCTTGGCGGGAAGCTCGCGGACGCGGTCCGGCCAGTCGACCCACCATTGGGGGCCCTCGCTGCCCATCTGGTAGAGCTCGAGCACGCCGTCGGGCTGCGCCCAGCGGGCGTTCGCCGCGACGCGGCGGCCCGCGATGATGGCCCAGGCGCCGTCATGGACCTGCCGGCCGGCCTCGTCCTGGTTCAGGCCCATGAAGAGGAACTGCCGCACCATGTTTCCCGATTGGGAGACGCCGCGGATCGCGTTGCCACGCACCTGGCCGGCGATCGGATTGGGCGTGCCGGCGTCGTCCGCCTTCTCATGGCGGAAGAAGGCGCCGACGTCGCGGAACGCCGCCATGCCGACGCCCAGCACGTAGGCGTTGCCCGCCGTGTAGGTCAGCTGGTAGACGCGGTCCGCCTGGAAGCCGTGGCGCAGGCAGACGTGGATCGGCAGGTTGTCCGGCGCGCGCGTGGGATCGATGTCGACCGGGGTGCCGGGGAATGGGTGCCCGGCGTCGCAGCGGGCGAAGGCCCAGTCCTTCGGGTCGACGGTGCCGGCCGTGGTGATGCGGCCGTCGACGGTCTCCTGCGTGTGGATCGTCAAGGTGGCGCGCGAGGTGTCGAGCGAGACCGGCAGGTAGGGCACCGGGTTGCCCTGCACCAGCAGCGGCTGCGAGTCGGCGCCGCGGCGGTTGACGATGCGCGCCATCACGGTGCCGGTCACCGGCGCGCCGTCGACGCGGGCGATGGGCACGCGGACGTAATGGTGGCGCGCCGCCTCCGGGCGCCAGCGCGGCACGCCGGTGCTGCCGGCGTTGTCGGCCTGCCAGCCGCTGCGCAGGCCGATGTCGCCCGCGGCCAGCTCGCCGGCCTGCAGCCGGACCTCGCCGCCGCGGTTGGGCACGTCGTGCCACAGGAAGCCGCTCGCGGCCTTGCGGCCGACCGGGCGGGTCAGCACCCAGTTCGTCTCGTAGCGCACCTTGCCGTCCGGGTCCGCGCCCATGCGCAGGTCGGTGATCACCGCGTTGCGCGGGTCGGCCGGGTCGAGCTCGCCGAAGGCGCGACCGCGCAGCCGTTCGTAGCCGCGCTGCTCGCCGATCAGCGGCGTCACCTCGTCGATGACGATGCGCGTCACGCGCGCCTGCACCGGGGACGCGCCCAAGGCCGCGATCGCCAGCAGCAGGGCGGCGCGCGCGGTGCCGTTTCGGGGATCGCGACCGCGTTCGCGCCGGTCGCGCGAGGACGTGATGCCGTTGCGCATGCGGGTGGGCTCCGTCAGGCCGTGGGCCTCGTGGAAGAAGCCTTCGTTGTACCTCGACGGCGCCCCTCCCGCGCCCCGCCTCCGCACGAACCGGCGTCACTGGCCCTTGAACAGCCCCTGGAACTGCCGCGAGACCGGCAGCTTCTCCGCGCAGCCCTTCAGCGACAACTGCATCGTGTTCTCGTCGACGCGCGTCGCACTGGCGATGAAGCGGCTGTTGACCAGCACCGAGCGGTGCACCTGCCAGAACACCGAGGGATCGAGGTCGCTCAGCAGTTCCTTGAGCGCGGTGCGGATCCAGGCTTCGCCGTCGCGGTGGACCACCCGGGTGTAGCGGCTGTCGCTCTGGAAGAACAGGATGTCGTCGGGCGCGATCAACTGGATCTCGCGGCCCTGGCTGGCCTGGATGGGGCGCATCGCGGGGCGCTGGGCCGGCAGCAGCTGGCGCAGCAGCTCGAGTGTCGCGGCCGGCATCGCCGGCAGCGGGGCCCCGGCTTCCGACGCGCCGTCCGCGCCGTCCGTCCCGGCGGCGCCCTGGGCCTGACGCTGGCGCAGGCGCTGCAGGCAGTGCTCCAGGCGGGCGTCCTCCACCGGCTTGAGCACGTAGTCGACCGCGCCGGCCTCGAAGGCCGACAGCGCGTGGTCGCCATAGGCGGTGACGAAGACGACGCGCGGCGGCTCCGCCAGCTGCGCCAGGCGCTGTGCCACCTCCAGGCCCGACATGCCGGGCATCCGGATGTCGAGGAAGCACAGTCGCGGCTCATGTTCCAGGCAGTCGTCCCAGGCGTCGCAGCCGTTGACGCTGGCGGCCACGATCTCCAGTTCCGGCGCCAGTCGTGCCAGCGCGGCGCGCAGCTGCTCGCGCGGGCCTTCCTCGTCGTCCGCGATCAGCGTGCGGATCTTCGTCATGCGTTGTTCTCCCCTCGATGTGTCCTTGTCCTGCCGCGAGGCGGGGCGCCGTGTCGCGCGCCGCGCTCAGGCGGTCGGCAGCTCGACCCAGGCCAGGCAGCCGGGCGCCTGGTCCGGCGCGGGCTCCAGGCCGAGCCGGGCCTCGGGGCCGAACTGCGCCTGCAGCCGCTCCCGCGTGTTGGCCAGCCCCAGGCCGTCGCAGGCGCCCGGCGTCAGGCCCTGGCCGCCGTCCTGCACCTCCAGCCGCAGCCGGCCGTCCGCCGCCTTCACCCGCACGGCGATGTGGCCGCCTCTCAGGCTGGGCTCGATGCCGTGCGTGATCGCGTTCTCCGCCAGCGTCAGCAGCGTGCCCGGCGGCAGGCTGGCGCCGGCGATCATGGCGGCCGACCCGGCGTCCGCGTCCAGCGACCAGCTCAGCCGCTGCCCCAGCCGCGCCTGCATGATGTCCAGGTAGCTGCGCACGATCTGCAGTTCCTGCTCGAGCGGCAGCCGGTCCTGCTCGAACATCGGCAGCGTCGCGCGCAGGTAGCGCGTCAGCGAGCGCAGCATCGGGCCGGCGCGGTCGTCGCGGGTGTCGACCCAGTGCTGCAGCGAGGCCAGCGTGTTGAAGAGGAAATGCGGCTGGATCTGCGCCGTCGCCAGCCGCTGCGCCATCGCGATGCGTTCGTCCTGGGCGTCGAGCTCGGCCAGCCGCGCGCCCAGCTGCTGCGTGCGGTACAGCGTCAGGAACCACCAGGACGAGACCGTCAGCGTCATGCCGCCGGCGGCGAAGGGCAGCAGGTCGCGCGCCTCGTCGCGGTACCCCAGCTTCACCATCACCAGCGTGATCAGCACCATCAGGATGCTGAGCGCCAGCGTGGCGCCGTTGAAGCGGGTGCGCGTGGGCTGGCGCCACAGCCAGCGTCCGACGCCCAGTCCCAGCGACGCCATCGCCAGCCCGCCGATCAGGATCACGTGCGCCAGGTGGCGCGGCAGCATCGTGTAGAAGACCAGTCCCAGCACCAGCACGTTGCTCATCACGTAGCAGTCGATGCCGCTGGACCAGCCCTTCAGGCCGGAGCGCGCGATCTCGGCCTCGGAGAAGCGGCGGCGCGGGCCGGGGAACAGCCAGTAGGCCCAGTCGAAGCGGACCCCGGCGCCGGCTTCGGCGGCGGGCTTGGCCGGCACGACGGCGGCGGCTTCGGCGGGAGCGCTGGGCGAGGTCATGGGGCGAGTCTAGGCCAGGGGTGCGGGGCAGGCCGCCGGATGCGGCGAATGGCGGTTGGCGGGGACGACTGGCCCGCAGCCTGGGCTCAGCAGAGCGGTTCGCCGCCCAGGAACACCTTCAGCGTGCCGGGCTCGATCGGCACCCAGGCTTCGCCGCGCGTCAGCGGTTCGGTGGCGACGATGGCGATGCGGTCGTCCTCGGTGGTCTTGGCGGACAGGTCGACGCTCAGGTCCTCGTCCTGCAGCGTCACGTGGCCGAAGGGCGGCTGGCGCAGCAGGTAATGCAGCTTGGTCGAGCCGTGGGCCCACAGCGCCTGGCCGTTGGACAGCAGCATGTTGAAGGTGCCGTGGCGGTTGAGCTGGGGCAGCAGCTCGCGCAGCGTGTGGTTCAGTTCCTCGATGGCCGGCATGTTGGCGTGGGCCTTCGCCAGTTCCTGCATCAGCCAGCAGAAGGCCTGCTCGCTGTCGGTCTGTCCGACCGGCTTGAAGGCTGCGTGCAGCCGGGGCGCGAAGCCCTTCAGGTCGCCGTTGTGCGCGAACACCCAGTAGCGGCCCCAGAGCTCGCGCACGAAGGGGTGGGTGTTCTCCAGCGAGACCACGCCCTGCGTGGCCTTGCGGATGTGGGCGATGACGACGTCGCTGCGGATCGGGTAGGTCTTGACCAGCTCGGCCAGCGGCGAGACCCGCGCGCTGTGGTGGTCGACGAAGTGCCGCAGGCCGCGGCCCTCGAAGAAGGCGATGCCGAAGCCGTCCTTGTGCTCATGGGCCCGCGTGGCGAGTCCGGCGAAGCTGAACATGACGTCGGTCGGTCGGCGGGCGTTCATGCCCATCAGCTGGCACATCGCGGTCTCTCCAGGCTCAGGTCGCGGCGCTCATTCGAGGAACAGCCGCGTGATCCCCTTCAGGCTCACCAGGTTGCCGGGGTTGCTGGTCTCGTTGAGCACGCCGCTCATGCGCTGCAGCAGGCGCGGGCTCTTCTTCGCGCGCCAGATCAGCAGGTCGGCCAGCCACGGGAAGCGGTTGACGCGGTTGCCGCGCTCGTAGAGGTCGTACTTGGGCTGCAGCGCGCGCAGGCCCTGCTCGTACTGGGTGCGGACCTTGGCGTCGAAGCCGTCGACACCGGTGCCGTGGGCCAGGATCGCCTCGGCGGCGAGCAGGCCGGTCTCCATCGCCTTGCCGATGCCTTCGCCGGTGAAGGAGTAGGTCGAGCCCGCCGCCTCGCCGGTCACCAGCAGGCCGGGGCGGGTCCAGCGCGCGCCCTTGAGCGTGCAGCGCAGCGGTGCGCCCTTGAGTTCGCCGATCAGCTCGCCCTCGGCCATCAGGCGCTTGGCGGGCGGGTAATGCGCGACGAAGGCGTCGAAGATGGCGCGCAGGTTGACGTCCTTCTTCTGGCCCTTGCCGGCCAGGTCCTGATGGCTGTCGGTGACGCCCACGCCGATGTTGAAGCTGCCGTCGGGCGCCGGGAAGATCCAGCCGTAGCCCGGCTGCACCGGCTTGCACCAGACGACCTCGAGCGCCTTGATCTCGCCGACCATCGATGGCGCGCGGACATAACCGCGCAGCGCGACGCCGCTGGGCGTGTGACGCTCGCACATGCCGGCGGCCGTCAGCGCCTTGGGCACGGCGCCGGTGGCCAGGATGACCCAGTCGGCGGCGATCTCGTGCGGCTGGCCCTCGATCGAGAAGCGCGCGCCGCGCACCCGGCCCTGGGCGTCCTCGAGCGCCGCCTCGAAGCGCGCCGGCGCCAGGAAGCGCGCGCCGGCCTCCTGCGCGCCGAGGTTGAGGAGCTCGTCGAGCTGCCTGCGCGGCAGCACGGCGAGGTGGCCGGGGACGTCGATGCGGCCGCCGCGCGGTCCGACGCAGCCCACGTGCGCCGAGCGCTGCGCCTTGGCCATCACCCGGTCCAGCAGGCCCAGGCGCTCGAGCGCCTGGTGCGCGTCGGGGATCAGGCCGTCGCCGCAGACCTTGTCGCGGCCCAGCGGCTGCTGGTCGGCGAACACCACGTCCACGCCCGCCCGGGCCAGCCAGCGCGCCGCGGCGCTGCCGGCGGGGCCGGCGCCGATGATGAGGACCTGGCAGGCGGAGGGGAGCCCCGCGGGCGACTCGACAGACATGTGGGCGTTTCGAACGGAGACGAGGAACCGCACATTCTAGGGAGCCAGGCGAACACGCGAGGAAGGCGAATCCCGAACGGGACCCCGAACCGGAATCCGGACGAAAAAAAACGAGAGGGTCTCCCCTCTCGTTCGTGCCACTGGTGCGGAATGCCGGGACGCGAGCGTCCCGGCCGCCGGCGATCAGTAGTTGTAGGTGGCGCGGATGTAGTACGCGCGGCCCGTCGCGTCGGCGTAGCGCGAATCCCAGCCGCCGGCCTGGAACAGGTCGGTCTGGTTGGTGAACGGCGGATCGCGGTCGAACAGGTTGCGCACGCCCACGGTCAGCTGCAGCGCCTTGACCGGCGACCACGTGCCGTAGACGTCGGTCGTCGTGTACGACGGGACGAGCGGATGGGCCTTCGGATCGAAGTCGACATAACCCGACTTGTAGCGCACGACGAAGCCGCCGCCGAAGTCGTTGTAATGCCAGTTCGTCGCGAAGTTGTGCTGCCAACGGAAGACCGGGCCCGACTCGCCGTACTGACCCACCGCCGAGACCCAGTAGCCGTTCTTGAAGTCCTGGAACTCGTACTTGTTGACGTAGGTGCTGTTCAGCGAGAAGTCGAACGCGCCCACCGCGGTGTTCGCGCGGTACTGGCCGCTGAAGTCCAGGCCGTTGGTGCGCACCTTGCCGAGGTTCTGCAGCGTCTGGTCGACGTAGCCGCAGTTCGCGCCCGGGCAGTTGCTGATCACCGACAGCTGGCCGCTGGCGTTGGGGTGGAAGTACTGCTGCAGCTGCGGATAGGCGGCGTAGTTGTTGAACAGCGCGAACTGCGGAATCGCGCCGATCGAGTCCTTCAGACGCACTGACCAGAAGTCCACGCCCAGGCTCAGGTTGGTGGCCGGCTGGACCACGACACCCAGGGTCTGGCTCTGCGACTTCTCAGGCTTCAGGTTGGCGTTGCCCGAGTTCAGCACCTGGAACTGCGCCGAGCACTGTGAACCGGTCTCGCCGTCCGGGCAGGTGATCGGGTTGGCGTAGTTGCCGGCGGTGTTGGTGAAGGCCGGGTTGCCGTACAGCTCATACAGCGTCGGGGCGCGGAAACCCGTCGAGGCGGAACCGCGGAACAGCAGCTCCTTCATCGGCTGGAAGCGGAAGCTCAGCTTGGGGTTGGTGCTGCTGCCGAAGTCGCTGTACTTGTCGTAGCGCAGCGAGCCGGTGATATCCAGGCTCTTGAAGACGGGCAGGTTCAGTTCGCCGTACAGCGCGTAGACCCTGCGCGAGCCTTCGGCGCGCGAGTCCGGCGCCACGCCGGTCGAGACTTCCACCTTGGAGGCGAACTCGGAGTCGGCGACCGACGAGAACTTCTCGCGGCGGAACTCGACGCCGAGGGCCAGCTGCGCGGCGCGGCCGGCGTTGAACCAGTCGCCCACTTCACGGCTGGCGTGCGCGTTGACGTTGTACACCGTGCCCGTCGCATGTTGCAGTCGGCCGTTCAGCGCGGCATCCTGAAGCAGCTTGGTGCCGGCGGCGGTCTGCTCGCCGAACGGGTTGATGACCCCCTCCAGCAGGCCTTCGCCGATCATGTCGCCGTCGCCGTAGCCGCCGGTCAGGAACTGCTGCACCTTGTTGCGGTTGTACGAGGTCGCGACCGAGTAGTCCCAGCCCAGCGCCGCGCCGTCGGCGGTCAGCAGCAGGCGCTGCTGATCGTTCTGGTTCATCTGCTCGCGCAGGCCGTTCGGGAAGTCGCGCCACAGCACGTAGACGAAGCCCGGCTGCACGCTCACCGGGTTGGGGAAGGCGGAGGTCGGCGCGAAGGCCGGCGCGCCGGCGCTGCCGTCGTCGAAGGTCGGGCTGATGTTGGGGTTGGTGCCCGGGTAGTACTGCGTGCCCGGGTTGATGTAGTAGCCACCGTACGGGACCGGCGCCACCAGGGTGGTGACCTTGCTGCGGGTGGCGAAGACTTCGGCGCCCAGCGTCAGGTCCTTGTTGACCAGCAGGCTGCCCTTGAGCATGCCCGAGTACACCTCGGTCTTGGGCTGGAAGTCGACGAAGGCCGGCGTGACGATGCGGCACTCGCCGTTGACGTTCTTGACCTGGGTGCCCGAGCAGTCCGGCAGGGTCGGGTTGTAGTAATGCTCGAAGTCCTGCGTGTAGTTCGCCGGATCCGTGCTGTACGACAGGCCGCCGACCACGCGCTTGTTGAAGTCGCGCTGCGAGCCGTTGATGTTGTCGGTCTTCTTGTAGCTGGCGAAGCCGAAGACGTTGAAGCCCTGCGACTCCAGGTCGCCGTAGCCGAAGCCGGCGTTCACGCTGCGGGTCTTGCCGCCAGCGTGTTGCGGGGAGTCATAGCCGCCGGTGACGGTGATGCCCTGGAAGCTGGTCTTCGTGATGAAGTTGATCACGCCGCCGATCGCGTCCGTGCCGTACAGCGACGAGGCGCCGTCGCGCAGGACTTCGATGCGCTCGATGGCGGCGAACGGGATCATGTTCAGGTCGGGCGCCGAGCCGTCGACCGCGTTGTTGGCGATGCGCTGGCCGTTCAGCAGCACCAGCGTCTTGTCCGCGCCGATGCCGCGCATGTCGGCGAAGCTCGCGCCACCGCTGCTGGAACCGATGGACTGAGCCGTGTTGGTGGACGACTGGACCGAGGTCAGGTTGGCCATGATCTGTTCGACCGAGGTCACGCCCGACTTGCGGAGGTCGTCCATCTTGACCACGGTGACCGGCACGGCGGTTTCAGCGTCGATGCGCTTGATCGCCGAGCCCGTCACCACGACCTTCTCCAGCGTGGAACTGTCGCTTTGGGCCAGCGCCGGGAAGGTCGCGGCCGCGATGGTGGCGGCTACTGCCAGGCTCACCGCGTTTAGCTTGTACATCTCTGCAACTCCTGATGAGTTACCCGGTCCTTGTCAGAGCGGCGTAACAAAAAATGGCCAGGGGGTATCCCTGGCTCTAGGCAGTGTGCAGAAGGCTCCATGTACTTTTGTTGCTGGGGTGCGCTTAGTAATAGGGTGGGGCGAGGGGCATTTACCAACGGCGATAAATGCAGGAAAACCCTAGCCACTTTGCATAAAAACCGTTGCTTCAGTGAGACGTTCCGTACTGGACCGCGACGCGAGTCGTTCGCAACACCGAAGTTGCAGTCAGTTCAGCTGCGGGTGAACCCGAAGCGTTTGGCCACATTTCGTTGCCTGATTCCAACGAGCTGAGATGGAACTTCTAGCAATTTATCTTTACGTGCGCTGGGGTCTACTTAGCTTTGCGGTGGAGAAGCCTTTGAAAGTCAATGACTTACGGCATGGGTCATGTCAACGAGGCCGCGCATAAATCGACATCAAGTCGCTTGTGACCTAGAGAGTTCCCCGACGGGCGAAAAGGTGGACTGCCAAAAAATTGCTGGCTCAAACAGCTTTCGGCGAGTGCTCCCAACCGGGGACCCAACCGCCGTGCTGTCTGCAGTGGATCGCAAAGGTTCCACAGCTCACATCGGGAAGCACACATGCATCAACGTACTACTCTCTCTGCGGCCGCTCTGCTCCTCCTGAGCGGGCTCGCTGGTCTCGCGCAAGCGCAACAGGCCGAGAATCAAGCCGCGCAACAACTGGAACGCGTCGAAGTTGTCGGTTCCGCGATCAAGCGCACGAACGTCGAAGGCGTTTCGCCGGTGGAAGTGCTTTCGCGCAAGCAGATTGAGCGCACCGGAGCCACCACGGTCAACGAACTGTTGCGGTCGATCCCTTCGATCGACATCTTCGACCAAGGCGAACTGGCGTCGAACTCCCCAGCCGGTTCCGGGACTGCCAACATCGGCATGCGCGGACTGAGCACAAGCCAAGTCTTGATTCTGTTGAATGGGCGCCGCCTGCCAGTCAACGCGCTCTACGACTCGTCGGGCGCGGGCGCTGCGTTCGACATCAACTCGTTGCCTATCGGCGCCATCGAGCAGGTCCAGATCCTGAAGGACGGCGGCTCCGCGCTGTACGGCGCTGACGCGGTCGCGGGTGTCATCAACTTCATTACCAAGACCGACTACCAGGGCATCGAGCTGAGCGGCAGCTATGGCCGCTCCAGCCGTGGTGACGGCGCGGAGAAGCGTGCCGGCCTGTCGGCCGGCTTCGGTGACCTGGGCAGCGACCGCTACAACGTGCTGTTCGGCCTGGATATCCTCAAGCGCGACCCGATCCTGCGTGCCGATCGCTCGCTGTCGAGCTCGGTGGACTTCCGTCGCTTCGGCTCGTCCGACGCGCGTAGCTCGTTCTCGCCCTACGGCAACGTGATCAATCCGGACACCGGCGCGCTTGTCGGCGTGCCCTACACGGCTTGCCCTGCCGATTCGCTTGGTGCCAACAACATCTGCCGTTACGACTTCAACAAGTCGTTGCTGACCGCCTATAACGGTGCGGACCGCGTCAGCGCGATGGCCATCGGCAACCTGCAGATCAACAACGACACTCGCGCGTTCCTGGAAGCGACGTTCTCGACCTCGAAGGACCACTTCGAGGCACACCCGGTGCCGGACTACTTCATCGTTCCGATCACCAACGCGAACCAGCAGCCCTATGAGATCAAGGACGCGAACGGCAATGGCACCGGCAAGGTGTATATCGCCGGCCGCTTCATGCAGGGCGGACCCCGTATCACCGATCGCAAGTCCGACTTCCTGAACGTGGCGACGGGTCTGGAAGGCACCTGGCGCAAGTACGACTGGAAGGTCGCGCTGTCTCGCGGCGAGAGCAAGGTCACCAACCAGGATCACAACTACTATGACGCGGACCTGTGGGCGGATGCGACCGGTGGCGGCCTGCTGAATCCGACGATCACCACCAACGATCCTGCGTTCGTTGAAAGCCTGAAGGTCAACCCGCGGCGCGTCGGCAAATCGACCCTCGAGACCTTCAATGCCCAAATCGCGGGCGAGCTGTACCCGCTGCCGGCCGGCCCACTGCAGTTCGCACTGGGCGTGAACCTGAACCACGAGAAACTGTCCGACGAGCCTGACGCGCTGCAGCAAGCAGGCAAGGTTGTCGGCGGCATCGCCCAGGCTGCCGTCGACGCCAGCCGTACCTACAAGGCTGTCTACACCGAGCTGGTGATCCCGGTCTTCAAGTCGCTCGAAGCGCAGGCCGCAGTCCGCTATGACAAGTACCCCAATGCCGACGCCACCAGCCCGCGACTTGGCGTGAAGTGGACCGTGTCTCCTCAGCTGGCCTTCCGTGGCTCGTTCACTCGAAGCTTCCGCGCCCCGGTGTTGAAGCAGCTGTATGGCGCGCAGGAACAGGGCGCAACGACGATCACCGATCCGGAGTCGTGCCGCAAGCTCGGCGTGACGGTCAACGTCGACCCGGCCACCGGCGAGGAGAGCTGCCTGGTGAACGCCTTCCAGGTAAACGGGGCCAACCCCAACCTGCAGCCTGAGAAGGGCAAGACCTTCAACATCGGCGCTGTCTTCGAGCTGTCCAAGGACTTCAACGCCAGCATCGACTGGTGGAAGATCGAAAAGACGAACGACATCAGCTCGCCGACGATTGCCTCCGCGATCGACCAAGGCCTGTTCAACAAGGAAGGCCCGCGCTTCAACATCTTCACCAACCTGCAGAACATCGCTGCGCGCCAGACATCGGGTGTTGACGTGGATGCGCGCTGGCGCCTGGGCGCCACGCCCGTCGGCAACGTGACGCTGCGCAACCTCCTGTCCTATTACTTCACCAACAAGACTCGCGACTCGGCGGGTGATGACTGGGCGGAGTACTCGGGCACCTACGCGACGCCGCGCTTCCGCAACAACTTCATCATCCAGAGCGAAATGGGGCCTTGGGCGGCCAACCTGCAGTGGCGCACCGTGGGTGGCTTCTGGGATACCGACCGTCCGTTCCCGATCGCTCAGAACACCCGCAAGGTGGGTAATCACGAGGAAGGTGACGTGCAGGTGGTGTACTCCGGCGTGAAGAGCCTGGAGCTGAGCTTCACGGTCAAGAACATCTTCGACCGTATGCCTCCGCTGAGCTTGACCAATGCGCTGAGCAACACCTACACGCAGATGGGCTTCGCGGAGCTGTACACGAACCGCGGCCGTTACTTCCAACTGGGCGCGAAGTACACCTTCCGCTGATCCGAGGTATCCGTACCCGACACTCGAAGGGCACCGGCGACGGTGCCCTTTTCCGTTTCAAATTCATCGATCCATGAAAAGCATGCAACCTAATACCCGGCGCCGCGCCCTGGTGACGGCGGTCACGCTGGCGCCGCTGGCCGGCCTGCCGGGCGCCGTCTCGGCCCAGGCGCCGGCGTCCTCGATGAAGGTCGAGGACTTCTTTCGCAATCCAGTGCTGAGTGGCGCCCGACTGTCGCCGGACGGTCGACTCGTTGCCGGAACCCGCATCACGGCCAAAGGCCGCGCCAACATCGTCGTCGTCGACGTGGCAACCCGCAAGGTCAAGATCATCACGGACTTCACCGACGGCGACGTCGGCCGTCTGGGCTGGGTGAACAACACTCGGCTCTTTTTCAGCATTTCCGACCGCCAGCGCGGCGCGGACCAGCTTGGTGCCACCGGGCTGTTCGCGATCGACGCCGATGCCAGCGGTTTCGTCACTCTGGCTGAGCGCGCCTTCATGACGGAAGGCGGCAAACTGCTACCCGTCGGCTCGACGGTACATTCCCGGGTCGTGGAAAACGGCGAGCTGACCGACGACATCCGCGTGGTGGCGTACTCCTACCAAGCCAAGGGGAAGTCGTCCTCGACGATGTACCGGGTCAACACGCGCACCGGCCGCTTCTCGCCGATGACGGTCGGAGGTCCGGGTAATGCCCAGCAGTGGCTGATCGACAGCAAGGGCGTGCCGCGCTGCTGCGTCAGCTACACCGACGAGACCTTCACGGTCCATTTCCGCGCCGCCGAAGACGCCCCCTGGACGGCGATCTACAGCTATCGGGACGACGACACCGCCGAGGCCATCAAGCCGCAGTCGATCGCGCCGGACGGCCGGATCTACGTCGTGGCCAACAACGGCAACGACACCAGCGGGCTCTACGCCTTTGATCCCAAGACACGAAAGCTCGATCCAACGCCGGTATTTGCGGTCAAGGGCTTCGACGCGGACGACATCGACCTGCTCTGGGATCGCAGCGAAGGCAAGCTGCTAGGCATCTCCTACGAGGCGATCGAGCCAGGGACTTATTGGATCGATGAAGAGCGCGCGGCGCTGCAGGCGACTGTGGACAAGGCTCTGCCAGAAACCGTCAATGCCATCCAAGTGGGGGGGGCGGGGGATGACCGCGTGGTGTTGATCAGTTCGTCTTCTGATCGGGATCCGGGCCGCTACTACCTTTACCAAGTCAAGCAGGACAAGTTCCAGGGCCTGGGCGCCACGCGGCCTTGGGTGAAGGTTCCGGAGATGCGTCCAACGACTTTCTTTCGCTATGCCGCTCGCGACGGCATGCAGATCCCGGCGCAACTGACGATGCCCGCGGGTGATGGAAAGCCGCCGCTGATCGTGTTGCATTACGGCGGCCCCTGGGTGCGCCCGATCCATATGCACTGGGATCCGGTCGTGCAGTTCCTCGCGTCGCGCGGCTACGCGGTCTTCATGCCCGCGCCGCGCGCATCCACTGGATTTGGCGACAAGTTGTTCCGCGCAGGTTGGAAGCAGTGGGGTCTTGCGATGCAGGACGACGTCACCGACGGCGTCAGGCTGTTGATCCAACAGGGCAAGGTCGACCCCAAGCGTGTTTGCATCGCTGGCGCCAGCTACGGTGGCTATTTGACGATGATGGGCTTGGCCAAGGAGCCGGAACTCTTCCGCTGCGGGATTAATTGGGTAGGGGTGACGGATCCGAACTTCATGTTCACGGTCACCTGGACTGACTTCAACCGCTACGGCGGACCCGACACTGGTCGCCGACGGCTGATCGGCGATCCGGAGAAGGATGCGGAGCAGTTCAAGCAGACGTCACCGCTGCAGCGAGCCGCCGAGATCAAGCAGCCCGTGCTGATGGGCTACGGTGCGTTGGACGTGCGTGTGCCGCTGATCAACGGGGAGAAGATGCGCGACGCTCTCAAAGGGCACAACAAGAACGTCGAATGGGTCGTCTATCCCGACGAAGCTCATGGCTGGCGCCGCGAGGCCAACAACGTCGACTTCTGGACCCGCGTGGAGAGGTTCCTGGCTAAGAACTTGGCCTGAACCTACTCCTGAGCTTTTTTCGACGGCGCCCTCCGGGGCGCCTTTTTAATGGGCGCGGGGCGGCGTTGGACAACCCAAAAAAAGGCGCCCGCCCGGCAAACCGGACGGGCGATGGTGCAGTCAGGGAGCGAGAGGCGCGGCCCTGACGGAATCACATCAGAAGTTGTAGCTACCCGTCACGTAGACGGTGCGGCCCAGCGGGCTCGCATAGCGCGGGTCATAGCCGACTTGGTGGCCGGACGAATCGCGCAGCGTGAACGGCGGCGTCTCGTTGGTCAGGTTCTGGATGCCCAGACGGAACTCCAGCGCCTTGTTGTAGCGGTACGTGCCCTGGTAATCGAACGTGATGTAGTTCGGCACGTTCAGCTGGATCTTCACGTTCTGGCCGGTCTGCAGGTCTCGCACCGTCTGAAGGATGTCGGTGTAGCCCGAGCGGTATTTCACCGTCAGCGCGTTGGTGGCGTTGCCGGTCTCCAGCGCGAAGCGGGCCTGTGCCGTGTTGCGGAAGATGACCTGCGCATCCACGCCGTACTTGCCGAGGCTGTCGGTGAAGTCGTTGGCCGTGCCGGGCTTCGTGTACTGGGCCTCAATCATGTAGGTGCCATTGACCGTGGTGGTCAGGCGGCCCAGGCCCTCGATGTTCAGGCGGCCATCCAGCTGCCAGTCCAGCCCGCGATACTTCGACTTGCCGATGTTGGTCGACATCGACATGAAGGCGTAGTACGCGTTGGTCTCGGCCGGGAGCTTGTATGTCGTGAACAGGCTGCTGTACTGCTGCGGATCGGCAAACGCCTGGTTGGCGGACACCGCACTCACGGCGTCGCGCAGGTCGATCTGCCAATAGTCCAGGCTGGCGCCGAAGTTGCGCGTCGGGTCGAACCGGATGCCCAGGGTGGCTTGCTTGGACTTCTCGGGCTTCAGGTTCTCGTTGCCGCCCGACAACTGCGTGTACTGCGCCTTGCCCGGCTTGCAGGGCGCGGCGCCGCTACCGTCACCGGGGAACGGGCAGTCGTACTGCGATGCAGTCACTCCATTGGTCACAAGCGGCTGGGCAATGTCCAGCATGTCCGGAGCCTTGAAGCCGGTGCCATACGAGCCGCGCAACACCACCGTCTTGGTCGGTTTGTAGCTGGCCGACAGCTTGTAGGTCGTGGCCGATTCGGTCTTGCCGAAGTCGCGCTTGTTGATGGCGTCCTTGATCTTGCTGATGCTGTCGTAGCGCAGCGCGGCCGTCAGTTCGAGGTTCTTGATGACCGGGATAACGAACTCGGCAAAGGCGCCGACGTTGTCACGCTCCATGTCATAGCGCGGGTTGGCTGCGAAGTTGTAGATCACACCAGCGACCGCGTCGGCTGACGGCGTCTGCTTGTAGTGGTAGTTGCGGAAGTCCGCGCCGACACCTAGCTGCACCGGGCCGGCAGGCAACTGGAAGATCTCGCCGGAAGCGCGCATGTCGGCACCCTTGAGCGTCGTCGATGCTTCGCGAATCGTGCCGT
The DNA here is from genome assembly GCF_052044995.1 of Roseateles sp. 22389. NCBI lineage: Bacteria > Pseudomonadati > Pseudomonadota > Betaproteobacteria > Burkholderiales > Sphaerotilaceae > Roseateles > Roseateles sp. 22389. The sequence continues at coordinate 138,485 of NZ_JBQEOF010000005.1, read as the reverse complement.
GGTAGATGGAGTCCTTGATCAGCTGCTGCGTGCTGGCGCTCTGGTTGCCGGACGGCACGAACGGATCGAGGGCACCGTTGGCCAGGATGTCGCCGAACTCCTTGGCCTTGAAGTAGCCACCGACGTACTTCTCGTCGAGCGCATTCTGCGACCAGGTCAGCGCGCCGGTGACGCTCCAGGCACCCACCTCGGCGTCCGCGCCGACCACGAAATGCTTGGCGTCGGTGATGGTCTGCGAGTTGCGAGTGCCGAAGTCAGTTGCGCGGTAGTTCGCTGTGACGGTGTCGACGTGGGCCAGTTGAGTGGGCGTCAGGTACGGAGCGACGTACTTGGTGAACAAGGGCGAGTTGGCCGCGATGGCGATCGGCACCGGATTCGGCGCGATGCGGGCGGTCAGGTCCAGGCGGCTGTATGCCGCGTCGGAGAACAGCTTGACCTTGTCGTTGATCTTCAGTTCGCCAGTGACGAACAGCGAGTCGCGAGTCGACTCGGGATACACGTCGATGGTGCTGACGAAGTCGAATGCGCACTGCGCCGTGCCCGCCTTGGCGTTTGAGTTGGCGGGGATCGTATTTCCCAGGCTGTACACGTTGTTCGGCGCGCACTGGCCGTTGTTGGCCATGCGGTACGGGTTGAACGAGTAAGCGGGCAAGGTCGTGGTTTCGCCGTCCAGTCTCTTGAACACGACGGCGGCGTTCGCCGGGTCGGCAGAGGTGCTGGTACGGTCGTACGCGTAGTTCTTGCCGTTGAAGGAGAACGGCAGATAGGCGGTGCTGGAGAACTTGCGATCGCCAGACTTCATCTGCTTCTGCTCGTCGCGGCGATACGTGGCAACCACGTTGAAGCCGTCGCGCTGCAGGTCGCCCAGGCCATAGGTGGCGCTGATGTTGTAGGCGGTGCCGCCTGCGCCGGCGGGATTGCTGTAGTTGGCGGTGAGGTTGCCGCCCTGGACGTTCTTCTTCAGCACGAAGTTCACGACGCCGGCGATCGCGTCGGAGCCGTACAACGCGGAGGCGCCGTCGGTCAGCACTTCGATGCGCTCGATGGCGCTCATCGGGATCGAGTTCAGGTTGATGCGGCTGCCCGACCCCGTGGGGGCGATGCGGCGGCCGTTCAACAGCACCAGCGTGTAGCTCTCGCCGACGCCGTGGATGGACGCCGTGGCGATCCCGCCAGAGTTCGATCCAATCGAGACATCGCCTACCGTCAGGTTGCCGCCCATTGCAGGGATGCGCTGGATGAGGTCGGCGACGTTGTTGGCACCGGAGGCCTTGATCTCCTCCTGCGTGATCAGTTGCACCGGCAGGGCGCCCTCGTTAGCGACTCGTTTGATGCTGGAGCCAGTAATCTCGATACGTTCGAGTTGCTGGGCTTCCTGGGCATGGGCGGCGCCAATCGCGGCGGCCAGCAATGCGGCGGCGAGGCTCACATGACGGAGTTGAGGCTTCGGGGTCATCTTCGAAACAAAATTGACAAAAGTGATTCCAGTGAAGGCAACTCGTGGTCGGCCAACACTGCGCGTCGGTAAAGAAACTTTAAATTTCTCCCGACATGAGGCACCCCCGGGTCGCGCCCCTAAGGGTTTTCCACGGTTGAAGCTTTGAAGTGGCTTGGGCGGAGTACTTTCCTAAATCGCAATGAGGTGGAAAGCACGGGACCAGGGCGACCCTTCACTGCTGAAATCGATAACCCAAAATGCAAAAGCGGCCCGCGGGCCGCTTAAAAACTTTATCGTACGACGCACGTTGACCGCGTTTCGCGGCATTAGTCGACGATTGGGTCGGTGTTATGTCGTCAGTCGCGCGTTCCCGCCTTGCGCCGCTGCCGCCACGCATGCAGCAGCGGTTCCGTGTACCCGCTGGGCTGTTCCCGTCCCTGGAACACCAGATCCAGTGCCGCCTGGTACGCCATGCTCTGCGGACGGCCGGCCATCGGCTCGTACAGCGGGTCCGCGGCGTTCTGCGCATCCACCACGGCCGCCATCCGTTCGAATGTCGCCCGAACTTGTTGTTCCGTGACGACGCCGTGATAAAGCCAGTTCGCCACGTGCTGGCTGGAGATGCGCAGCGTGGCGCGGTCTTCCATCAAACCGACACCGTTGATGTCCGGCACCTTGGAGCAGCCGACCCCCTGGTCGATCCAGCGCACCACGTAGCCCAGGATGCCCTGGATGTTGTTGTCCAGCTCCTGCTGCTTCTCGGCCTCGGACCAATTCGGCGCGTCCGTCACCGGGATGGTGAGCAGGCGCTGCAGCAGTTCGGCGCGGTCGACGCCGGCGGCTTCCGCCTCGATCTGCTGCTGCACCTGCGCCACGCTGACCTGGTGGTAATGCAGCGCGTGCAGCGTGGCGGCGGTCGGGCTCGGCACCCAGGCGGTGTTGGCGCCGGCCTTCGGGTGCGCGATCTTCTGCTCGAGCATTGCGGCCATCAGGTCGGGCATCGCCCACATGCCCTTGCCGATCTGCGCGCGCCCACGCAAGCCGGCGCTCAGGCCCACCAGCACGTTGTTGCGCTCGTAGGCCTGGATCCAGGCGCTGGTCTTCATGTCGCCCTTGCGCAGCATCGGACCGGCCAGCATCGCGGTGTGCATCTCGTCGCCGGTGCGGTCGAGGAAGCCGGTGTTGATGAAGGCGACACGGCTCGGCGCCGCGGCGATGCAGGCGGCGAGGTTGACGCTGGTGCGGCGCTCCTCGTCCATGATGCCCAGCTTCACCGTCGATGCCGGCAGGCCCAGCAACTGCTCGACGCGGCCGAACAGCTCGTTGGCGAAGCCGACCTCGGCCGGTCCATGCATCTTGGGCTTGACGATGTAGATCGAGCCGCGGCGCGAGTTGCGCAGGCCCGAGCCCGACAGCTGCTTCAAGTCATGCAACGCGATCAGCGTCGTGATGACGGCGTCCATGATCCCTTCCGGGATCTCGCGCCCGCCGTCCAGCAGGATGGCCGGATTGGTCATCAGGTGGCCGACATTGCGCACGAACAGCAGCGAACGTCCCGGCAGCACGACGTCCTGGCCAGCGTCCGCCGCCTTGTAGACGCGGTCCGGGTTGAGGCGGCGCACGAAACTGCGGCCGCCCTTGCTGACTTCCTCGGTCAGCGAGCCCCGCAGGATGCCCAGCCAGTTGCGGTAGGCGAGCAGCTTGTCCTCGGCATCGACGGCGGCGATCGAGTCCTCCAGGTCGAGGATGGTCGACAGCGCCGACTCCATCAGCAGGTCGGACACGCCGGCCGCGTCGGTCTTGCCGATCGGCGAGGCGCGATCGATCTGCACTTCGATGTGCAGGCCGTGATGGCGCAGCAGGATCGCTGTCGGCGACGCGGCGTCGCCCAGGTAGCCGACGAACTGCGACGCGTCCGCCAGGCCGACGTCGCGACCGTCCTTCAGCGCGACGGCGAGCGCGCCGCCATGGACGCGATAGCCGGTGGCGTCGGCGTGCGAGGCGCCCGCGAGCGGCGCGGCCTGGTCCAGCACCTGGCGCGCGAAGGCAATGACCTTGGCGCCGCGGGCCGGGTTGTAGCCGCCGGCGCGTTCGGCGCCGTCGGTTTCGGGAATGACGTCGGTCCCGTAGAGCGCGTCGTACAGCGAGCCCCAGCGCGCGTTGGCCGCGTTCAGCGCGTAACGCGCGTTCAGGATGGGGACCACCAGCTGCGGGCCGGCCTGGATCGCCAGTTCCGCGTCCACGTCGGCGGTCGTCGCCTTCGGATCGGCGGGCAGCGGCGCCAAGTAGCCGATCTGCTGGAGGAAGGCCTGATACGCCGCCATGTCGCGGATCGGACCGGGGTGGGCGCGATGCCAGCCGTCCAGCTCGGACTGCAGCCGATCGCGCTCCGCCAACAGGGCGGCGTTCTTCGGCGCCAGGTCATGGGCCAGCGCATCGAAGCCCTGCCAGAACGCGGCGGGCTCGATACCGGTGCCGGGCAGCGCCTCGGTCTCGATGAAAAGGGCCAGGGCGGTGTCGACCTGGAGGCGGTGGTGTTGGCTGCGTGCGCTCATGGCGGCTCCCAAGATGCGAAGGAATGGCGACCGGAAGGCGGGGGCAAGACACGGGCCGGCGCGCGGTCGTCCCCCATCGGAACGCACCGACTGTAGGCTGCGGCACGGCACCGATTCATGTCGACGCCGGTCGGAGATCCCTGACTTTTTTGCACAAATAACAACGCATCGGGTCAGCATTCATTGCTTGGGGCGGTGCAACGGCCCAACAATCGCCGGCCATGGACCGCCTCAAACAGATCGAGTCCTTCGTGCTGGTCGCGACCAAGGGCAGCCTGACGGCCGCGGCGCAGGCCGAGGGCGTGGCACCCGCGGTGATGGGCCGCCGCCTCGACGCGCTGGAGGCGCGGCTGGGCGTGAAGCTGCTGCTGCGCACGACCCGCAAGCTGACGCTGACGCATGAGGGCATCGCCTTCCTGGAGGACTGCCAGCGCCTGCTGGTCGAGTTCGCCAGCGCCGAAGCCAGCGTCAGCGCTGGCGGCGTGAAGGCCAGCGGTCATCTGCGCATCACCGCGCCGGCGGGTTTTGGCCGTCGTCACGTCGCGCCGCTGGTCCCGGCCTTTCTTGCGCGGCATCCAGAGGTCAGCGTCTCGCTGAACCTCAGCGACCGGGTGGTCGACATCGTCAACGAGGGTTTCGACTGCGCCGTCCGCGTGGGCGACCTCAGCGATTCCAGCCTGATCAGCACGCGGCTGGCCGACAACCGACGGCTGTGCGTGGCCGCGCCGTCCTACCTGCGGCGTGCCGGCACGCCGCGGCATCCGTCCGAGTTGATGCGGCACGAGTGCCTGACCTTGAGTTCCGATGCCAGCCAGACGCGCGGCTGGGCCTTCCGGGTGGACGGGCAGGTGCAGCATCTTCGGCCGAGCGGCCGGCTCGATTGCAGCGACGGCCAGGTGTTGCACGACTGGTGTCGGCAAGGCCTCGGGCTGGCGTGGCGCAGCACCTGGGAGGTGGCCGCGGCCTTGCGCGCCGGTGAACTGGTCAGCGTGCTGGACGATTTCGCGGCGCCGCCGAACGGCATCTTTGCCGTGCTGCCCCAGCGCAAGCACCTGCCGCTGCGGGTGAGGCTCTGGATAGACTTCCTGAAGGAACACTACGGCAGCGTCGACTACTGGACGCGTGCCGCCACCTGGGAGACCTCATGACGCTCGAAGCCCTGCTCGCCGGCCTGCACATCCTGGCGATCCTCAGCCTGGTCGTATTCCTGTCGAGCCAGGCGGCGCTGTGCCGTACCGAATGGATGAACGCGGCGGTGGTGCGGCGGCTGTCGCGGCTGGACATGATCTACGGCATGACCGCGGTTGCGGTGCTGCTGACGGGCTTCGCGCGGACATGGTGGGGCATGAAGGGGCTGGGCTGGTACTGGGGCCAGCCGCTGCTGCACCTCAAGTTCGGGCTCTTCGTGGTGATCGGCCTGATCTCCATCAAGCCGACCTTGACCTACCGCCGCTGGCTCAAGGCCTTGGACGGCGGTGGTGGTCTGCCGAGCGACACCGAGGTGCGCGCCACGCGACGCCTGGTCATGATCCAGGCCCACTTGCTGATGCTGATTCCGATCGCGGCGGTGATGCTCGCGCGCGGCGTGCTGACCAAGTGAACGCACCGCAACCGCCCGAGAGAACCGCTGAAATCGGCCGAATGAACGCACCGCAAGCGGCCAAGTGAACTGCGAAATCGGCCGAGTGACGCGACGCCGCATCGGGATGCTCCGCTAGGCGCAAACCGCAGCCATAGCGGCGCTATGGCGAGGATTTGCAACAACGCGGAGCGCCCGATGCGGCGCTGCGTCACTTGGCCGAGAGGCATTCCTTCATGAATGTCTTGCGCTCGTCGCCGGTCTTGCCCTTGGCCTCGGCGTTGCAGGTCGTCATCTTGGTTTGCTGGGCGGTCTTGGCCGGCGCGGTTTCGCCCTTGAGGCAGCTGCTCATGAAGGCCTTGCGTTCGTCGCCAGTCTTGTCCTTGGCGTCGGCGTTGCAGGACTTCATCAGCTGCTGCTGCTTGAGCTGCTTCTCGGATGGCGGCTTCTTGGCATCGTCCGCGGCGTGCGCGCCCAGGGCGGCTAGCGCCAGCAGCGCGCCGGCGAACAGCGAGGTCGGGGTCAGGCGTTTCATCACTCTCTCCTACGGGGCTACAGGGGGTTGGGGAAGGACCTGGGGGCAGTGGAGCACACCGGCGAGCGGCCCTCAATAGCGGTTGATGCCGGTCAAGAGCCGCGCTGACTCGGGTCGGTTGACGCGGATGCGAGCCCGGCCTGGAAGAACCGGTCGGCGCCTGACTCACATGATTCGGCGCGGAGATGCCAGCGCCTCATGCGCGAGATGGAGTCGCCTGACCAGGACCTGGATGAATGCGCGGTCGAACCGGTGCTGGCACTCGGGGCTGAGCTGTCCCAGCGAATCCGGCGTGAAGGACACGGTTGTACAAAGTTGGGTCACCCGGATGTCGGTGCTGTGGCGCCGCAGGTCGGGATTTGGCGCGAGGTAGGCCATCTCGCCCACCGAGGTGCCGGTGCCCAGCGTCGCGACCAGCGCGCCGTCGCGCCAGACCTCCACCTCGCCCTGCGTGATGATGTGGAAGGTGTTGCCCTCCTGGCCCTTCTTGAACAGCAGATGGTCCAGCGGATAACGCCGCCAGCGCGCGCGTCGCACCACTTCCCACAGCTCGACGTCGCCGAAGCCGGCGAAGAACTCCAGGTCGCGCAGGAGGTTGAAGCGCTCCGAGTCCTTGACCTCGTTGAGGCGCGCCAGCGGCACCAGCTGCCGCGCCACCAGCTCCGACAGCGCCTGGCCGAAGGACTCCCAGTCGGCATGGCGTTCGTGCGGATGCTTGGCCAGCGCCTTCTGGATGACCGCGTCCAGCTCCGGCGTCACGCCTCCGCGCTGGCCCAGCAGCGGCTGGGGCGCCTGGTGGTAGATCTGATGCATCAGCGCCATCTGGTTGGGCGCGTCGAAGGGCGGGCGGCCGCAGACCATGTGGTACAGCACCGCGCCCAGCGAATAGATGTCCGCCTGCGCGCCCACGTCGCCACCCTCGATCTGCTCCGGCGGCATGTAGGCCAGCGAGCCGACCCGGTGCACCTGCGTCATGTCGGCATTGAGGTTGAGCGCGCTGCCGAAGTCGCTGACCTTCACGTCGGTCACCTGGCCCTGGCTGTCGAGCACCGCCAGCAGGTTGGCGGGCTTGATGTCGCGGTGGACCACGCCCTGGCGGAACACGTAGGACAGCGCCATCGCGCACTTGAAGCCGAGCTCGACGATCTGGTCCAGCGGCAGCAGCCGGTCGTTGCGGCAGAAGTGCTTGAGCGTCACGCCATGGACGTACTCCATGACGAGGTAGGGCAGGTCGCCGTCCTGCACCGCGTCCAGGATCTGCACCACGTTCGGATGCTGGAGCCGGCCGGCCAGCGCGGCCTCGGCGGCGAAGAAGCGGATGCTGAGCGTGTCCTCCTCGGCCGGGCCGCCGCCGGACCAGGCGCGCATGCGCTTGATCGCGACTTCCTGGCCCTTGAAGTCGTCCATCGCCAGGAAGACATCGCTGGTCGCGCCCTCGCCCAGCCGGCGCAGCACGCGGTACTTGCCGATCTGCTCCGGCAGGTCGGCCAGACCGCCGAGCGTCGAATCGGTGAAGCTGGCGGGGCGTGGATCGACGGGGGCGCTCATCGGAGGGGCATCCTGCCCCACGAGGAGGGCGCCGGCAAGGGGGCGTGCGGCCTCTTACGGGGGAGGTCCCCTAAAATGCGGCGCCATGATCCAAGCCAAGCAGGAATTGCTCGCCGCCCTCGGCACCGTGCTCCAGGGCCTGAGCCAGGAGGCCGTCGACGCCGGCCTCGTCGCCGCCGCGCCGGTGGCCGCATTCGAGACCCCCAAGCAAGCCTCCCATGGCGATTTCGCCTGCACGGCCGCGATGCAGCTGTCCAAGGCGCTGAAGAAGAACCCGCGCGAACTGGCGACGACGCTGATCGCCCAGCTGCAGGCGCAACCGGCCTTCGAGCGCTGGGTCGACGCGCTGGAGATCGCCGGCCCGGGCTTCATCAACATCCGCCTCAAGCCCGTGGCCAAGCAGGCCGTGGTGAGCGAAGTCTTCGCCGCGGCCGAGCGCTTCGGGCACCAGCCCCGGCGCGACACCTCGGCGCTGGTCGAGTTCGTCTCCGCCAACCCGACCGGGCCGCTGCACGTCGGCCATGCCCGCCAGGCGGCGCTGGGCGATTCGCTGTGCCAGCTGTTCGCGACCCAGGGCTGGAACGTCAGTCGCGAGTTCTATTACAACGACGCGGGCGTGCAGATCGGCACCCTCGCACGCAGCACGCAGCTGCGCGCCCAGGGGGTCAAGCCAGGCGATCCGGTCTGGCCGACCGATCCCGAGAATCCCGAGAGCAAGAACTTCTACAACGGCGACTACATCCAGGACATCGCCGACGCCTTCCTGCGCAAGGAGACGGTGAAGGCCGACGATCGCGAGTTCACCGCGTCGGGCGATGCCGAGGACCTCGATTCGATCCGCCAGTTCGCCGTCGCGTTCCTGCGCCACGAGCAGGACCTGGACCTGCAGGCCTTCGGTCTGCGCTTCGACAACTACTTCCTCGAGTCCTCGCTGTACACCGGCGGCCAGGTCGAGGATGCGGTCGCGCGCATGATCGCCAACGGCAAGACCTACGAGGAGGGCGGCGCGCTGTGGCTGCGCTCCACCGAGTACGGCGACGACAAGGACCGCGTGATGCGCAAGTCCGATGGCACCTACACCTACTTCGTGCCGGACGTCGCCTACCACGTGAACAAGTTCAAGCGTGGTTTCTCCAAGTGCATCAACATCCAGGGCACCGACCACCACGGCACGATCGCCCGGGTGCGCGGCGGCCTGCAGGCCACCGGCGTGGGCATCCCCGAGGGCTTCCCGGACTACGTGCTGCACAAGATGGTCACGGTCATGAAGGGCGGCGAGGAGGTCAAGATCTCCAAGCGCGCCGGCAGCTACGTCACGCTGCGCGACCTGATCGAATGGACCAGCCGCGACGCGGTGCGCTTCTTCCTCATCAGCCGCAAGGCCGACACCGAGTTCGTCTTCGACGTCGACCTCGCGCTCAAGGCCAATGACGAGAACCCGGTGTTCTACGTGCAGTACGCGCATGCGCGGATCTGCTCGGTGCTGCGCAAGGGCGTGGAGCAGGGCCACGACGCGGCCTCGCTCGCCGGCGCCGACCTCTCGCTGCTGACCGCGCCGACCGAGTACGCGCTGATGCTCAAGCTGGCGGACTACCCGCGCATGCTGGCCTCGGCGGCACAAGACCTGGCCCCGCACGACGTGGCGTTCTACTTGCGCGACCTGGCCGGCGCGCTGCACAGCTACTATGGCGCCGAACGCGTGCTGGGCGACGACCCGGCCCTGACGCGCGCGCGCCTGGCGCTGCTGGCCGCGACGCGGCAGGTGATGCGCAACGCGCTGGCGGTGCTGGGGGTGTCGGCCCCGGACGCGATGGAACGTGACTCGCAGGAGCAGCAATGAGCAAAGAAAAGCAGCGTGGCGGATTCGCCATGGGCCTGATCGTGGGCCTGCTGCTGGGGCTTGGGATCGCGCTGGGCGTGGCCCTGTACGTGACGAAGGCGCCGGTGCCGTTCGTCAACAAGCTGCCGCAACGCACCGCGGAGCAGGACGCCCAGGAAGCCGAACGCAACCGCAACTGGGATCCGAATGCGCCGCTGGCCGGCCGCGCCGGCGCGAAGGCCGCTTCGGGCGTGGTGACGCCGGCGGTCGTGCCGCCGCCCGCGCAGGCGCCGCAGGTCACCGCCGGTCCGACGGCCGCGCCGGCCGTCGAGGGCCGTCCCGCCGAGCGCGCGCCCGCCGCGCAGCCGCAGGCCCAGACGACGCCCACGCCGGCCGCCAGGCCCGAGCAGCGTCCCGCCGAGACGCGCACGGCCGACGGCGCCCGCGCCGACGGGTCGCGCGGCAGCTTCTTCGTCCAGGCCGGCGCCTACACCCGCATGGAGGACGCCGAGCAGCAGCGCGCCAAGCTGGCCATCCAGGGGTTCTCGGCCAAGGTGATGGAACGCGAACAGGCGGGCCGCACCGTCTTCCGCGTGCGCCTGGGACCGTTCGACACCCGCGACGAGGCCGAAGCGCAGCAGAAGAAGCTCGAAGGGGCCGGCGTCGAGGCCAACCTCGTCGCGATCCAGCGCTGAGCCGCCGGCGGTGGTTAATGCCACCCTAAGTTTGACTTTCTAGGATGGCCGGCCGCCGCGCTGCCGGTCGCCGCGGAACTACCAAGGAATCGAAGATGAAGCGTCGCGAATTCAACACCCTCACGGTCCTGTCGACCGCCGCGGGCGGTGGCCTGCTGCTGAGCGGCGCGCCCGCCCAGGCGCAGGGCGGCCCGATCGAAGGCCGCCAGTACCAGCGCCTGGCCAAGCCGGTGCCCGGCTCGACGCCCGGCAAGATCGAGGTGATCGAGTTCTTCTGGTACGGCTGCCCGCACTGCTACGTCTTCGAACCGACGATCGAGGCCTGGGCCAAGCAGCTGCCCGCCGATGTCGTCTACCGCAAGGTCCACGTGGCCTTCCGCGCGAACGTGAAGATCCACCAGCAGATGTTCGTGACGCTGGAGGCGATGGGCAAGGAGGCGCAGGTGCGCCCGGCCATCTTCAACGCCATCCATCGCGGCGGCCAGAGCCTGACCGACGTGGACGCGATGGCCAAGTTCCTGGCGCCGCTGGGCGTGGACCCGGCCAAGTTCAAGGAGACCTACAACTCCTTCACCGTGCAGACCCGCGTGCAGCAGGCGACGAAGCTGCAGGACCAGTACAACATCGACGGCGTGCCCACTGTCGCGATCGGCGGGCGCTTCCTGACCTCGCCGGCGATGGCCGGTTTCGGCCTGCGCGTCAGCGAGGAAGAACTGGGCCAGCGCTGCATCGCCGTGGCCAACTTCCTGCTGCCGCTGGCCCGCAAGGGCTGAGCGTCCACGGGCGCCGCGCCAGCGCGGACGCTCTGCGCTCCCTCCGAAGCGCCTCTCGAAAGCGCCCCTCGCGGGCGCTTTCTGCTTTCTGCGGGCCCTTCGCCCGGCCCCTCTCTTGGGGGTGGCTCCGCGTCGGCCCTTGCGCGCCGGGGGCGGTTGCGCTTAAAGTGATATCACCTTTTTGGAGGAGCTGTTGATGAGCACGACCGCAGTCCCGAAGAACAAGCCCTCGCCCGGCGCGGCGCCGACGCCGCTGGAGCGGCGCGCCGGCACGGCCAACGGTTATGCCGCGCTGCTCATCGGCCTGGGCCTGCTGGCCTTCGCGATCTGGCGCTTCGCCGCGCTCGGCCATGACGCGGTCGGCCTGCCGCAGCTGGCCTTGGTGGTGACCGGCGTCATCTTGCTGACCGGCCTGTACATCCAGCAGCCCAACGAGGCCCGCGTGCTGACGCTCTTCGGCCGCTACGTCGGCACCGACCGCACGCCCGGCCTGCGCTGGACGATCCCGCTGTTCATGATGAAGCGCCGCCTGTCGCTGCGCGCCCGCAACCTCGACGCGCCGACGCTGAAGGTCAACGACAAGCGCGGCAACCCGGTCGAGATCAGCGCCGCCGTGGTCTGGCGGGTCGAGGACACGGCCCGCGCCGTGTTCGAGGTCGACGACTTCGAGCAGTACGTCAGCATCCAGGCGGAGGCGGCGATCCGGCATGTCGCCTCGCAATTCGCCTACGACGAGGGCGATGACCTCGACAGCCGCGAGATCACCCTGCGCGCCGGCGCCGACGAGGTGATGGCCGCGATGATCGCGGAGTTGCAGGCGCGCCTGCAGCCGGCGGGGGTCAGCGTCGAGACGGCGATGCTCACGCACCTGGCCTACGCCCCCGAGATCGCCCAGGTGATGCTGCGCCGGCAGCAGGCCGAGGCCATCATCAGCGCCCGCAAGAAGATCGTGCACGGCGCGGTCAGCATGGTCGAGGAGGCGCTCAAGGGCCTGAGCGAGCGGGAGATCGTCCAGCTCGACGACGAACGCAAGGCGGCGATGGTGTCCAACCTGCTGGTGGTGCTGTGCTCCGACAAGGACACGCAGCCCATCGTGAACGCTGGGACGCTCTACAACTGAGCGGCGGGCGCAGATGGCCAGTCCCGCGAAGAAGCAATTCCCGCTGCGCCTCGATCCCGCGCTATGGGAGGAGATCGAGCGGCTGGCCGCGATCGAGCTGCGCTCGTCCAACGCCCAGATCGAGTTGTTGCTGCGGGAGGCGCTCAAGCGCCGCGGCATCAAGCCGGCGCCTTCCCCGGCGGCGCGTCGCGGACGCCCTCCGGCCGGCGCTGCCGAGGACACCGGGCAGGCGATGGACGACACGGCGCCACAAGCCGACTCCAGCGACGAATAACCCGGCCGTCATCCGTGGCATTCGGGGCCTGCGGCGGGTTTCGCACGACCGTGCTAACTTGCGCGTCATGGAAGCCAAGACCGCCCGCAGCGAACTGACGCAGAGCGCCATCGTCGATGTCGCGCTGGAGATGGCCCGCCTCGACGGCCTGGACAGCCTCTCGATCGGTGAGGTCGCCAAGCGCCTGAACCTGTCCAAGAGCGGTGTCTTCTCGCGCATCGGCTCGCGGGAGGCGCTGCAGGCCGCGGTGCTGGATGCCTTCGAGAAGACCTTCCAGCAGGAGGTCATCCTGCCGGCGCTGCGCGAGCCGCGCGGCCTGCCCCGCATGGACGCGATGGTGCGCGCCTGGTTGGGGCGCGTCGGCGGGCCGCACGGCAACTGCCTGTACGTGGCAGGCGCCTTCGAATACGACGACCGCGATGACGCCATGCGCGAACGCCTGCTCGACGGTGTCCGGCGCTGGCGCTCGACGCTGCGCCGCACGCTGGTCCAGGCGCAGGACGCGGGCCAGCTGCGCGAGGACGCGGATCTCGATCAACTGATCTTCGAGCTGGACGGCCTCTTCACCGCGCTGGTCCGCGAAGTGCGCTTCCTGCGCACGCCGGATGCGGTCGAGCGGGCCTGGACCAGCTATCGGCGCCTGATGGCCCCGATGCTGACGGCGCCGCCCACCTCGGCCGTCGAAGCCTCCCGCTGACCCACACGCCATGCCCCCGCCTGCGCCCAATCGCTGCCTCAATTTCGCACGCTCGTGCGAACTGCCCCGTTTTCCCCTTCCCTGAGCCCGAGGAGCCTTGCCATGACCATCCTGCTGATCCTGAGCCTGCTGACCGGCGGCGCGCTGTGGCGCGCCTGGGTGTCGTGGCGCCGGCTGCTGCGCATGCTGCCGCGCCACAACCGCGACATGGTGCTGTTCTGAGCGGCGGCGCGTGCATCGCATGCGCCATCCCGTCAAGCCTCCGCCGGGCCGCCTGGTCACGGGATATGCCCGGAGTGGCGATGTGATGGGGCCTCCTTACACTCCCTGGCTTGTCCCGTTGAGGAAAGTCCATGGCGTGGTTGATGCGCTGGCGGCCCGTGACCGTCGGCCCCGAGAAGGCGATTGCCCCCGATGAACGCCTGTCCTGGCCGCAGACCGCGGCGCTCGGCCTGCAACATGTGATCGCCATGTTCGGTGCCACCGTGCTGGCGCCGCTGCTGATGGGCTTCGATCCCAACGTCGCCGTGCTGATGAGCGGCGTGGGCACGCTGCTGTTCTTCTTCCTGACCGGTGGCCGGGTGCCGAGCTACCTGGGCTCGAGCTTCGCGTTCATCGGCGTCGTCATCGCCGCGACCGGGTATGCCGGCAGCGGCCCCAATCCCAACCTGCCCCTGGCGCTGGGCGGCATCGTCGCCTGCGGCGTGCTGTACACGGCGATCGGCCTGCTGGTCTCGGCCACCGGCAGCGGCTGGGTCGAGCGACTGATGCCGCCGGTGGTGACCGGCGCGGTGGTGGCGGTGATCGGCCTGAACCTGGCGGCGGTCCCGATCAAGAACATGGCGCCGACGCCCTTCGACGCCTGGATGCAGGCCGCGACCTTCCTCAGCGTCGCGCTGGTGGCGGTGCATGCGCGCGGCATGCTGCAGCGGCTGCTGATCCTGGCCGGCCTGATCCAGGCCAGCCTGATCTACGCGCTGCTGACCAACGGCTTCGGGCTGGGCACGCCCATCGACCTCAGCAAGGTCGCGGCCGCGCCGTGGTTCGGGCTGCCGAGCTTCCATGCGCCGGTCTTCGACGGCGCGGCGATGCTGATGATCGCGCCGGTGGCGCTGATCCTGGTGGCCGAGAACCTGGGCCACCTGAAGGCCGTGGGCGCGATGACCGGGCGCGACATGTCGCCCTTCCTGGGCCGCGCCTTCGTCGGCGACGGCCTGGCGACCATCGCCAGCGGCGCGGTCGGCGGCACCGGCGTCACCACCTACGCCGAGAACATCGGCGTCATGGCCGCGACCCGCATCTACTCGACCGCCGTCTTCGTCTTCGCCGCGCTGATGGCGCTGGTGCTGGGTTTCTCGCCGAAGTTCGGCGCGCTGATCCAGGCCATCCCGCTCGCGGTGATGGGCGGCGTCAGCATCGTCGTGTTCGGCCTGATCGCGATCGCGGGCGCCCGCATCTGGGTCGACCACCAGGTCGATTTCCGCGACCCCCGCAACCTGATGGTGGCGGCCATCACGCTGGTGATCGGCACCGGCGACTTCACCTTGAAAATGGGCGGGTTTACCCTGGGTGGCATCGGAACTGCCACCTTCGGCGCGATCCTGCTGCATGCGCTGCTGCGGCGAGGCCGCACGGACTGACCCCACGCCGCGTGCGCGGGCGCCGACTCGTGCAGGCTTCACGGGAACCCGGGGATCGGCGCTCAAGTCACGAGACCTACCACTCGACATCAGCACGATGAGCATGCTTGGGGTGTTGCGAGCAACGGAGCAAGCGAGGACGGCCACCGGCCGGGCCGGCGCACGCCCACGCGCGCGCGCGCCAGAATGGGCCGCCGCGCTCCTGGCGCTCGCCTTGAGCCTGGCGATGCCGCTGCTGAGCGGCTGTGGGCCGCAGGGCGGCGTCGACACCCGCGACGCGGCGGCCTCCGCCACCGGCGTCCAGGACCGGGCGCTGCAGGCCGAGCTCGAGCAGCAGGAACGCATCGCCTCGGCGCACCCGCGCGAGCACCTGCGCGAGCTGCAGGCGATCGAATCCCGTGCCGCGCCGGGCAGCGCCGAGCGGCTGGAAGCCCTGAGCCAGCGCGCCGCGCTGCTCGCCCAGCTGCGGGACCGCAGCGGCCACGAGGCCGCGGTGGAAGCGCTGAAGGCCTGGCCGGAAAGCTCGCCGGTGCGCGCGCAGATTCCACTGGCCCTGATGCTGGCGCGGGCGCAATGGCTCAAGGCCAATGGCGAACTGGGCGCCGGCGTGCGCCTGCTGGGCGGCCTCGCCGACATGGACGCGGCCCAGGCCGACCGCCGGATGCTGTGGCGCGCGACCGAGCTGCGCGCCTACATGCAGGGGGACTACGGCGAGGTCGACGCGGCGGTCGAAAGCGGCCTGAAGGCGCTGGAGCAGGCGCGCGCGATGGGCTCGCGCTGGCGGGCCGCCACCAACGACGCCACGCTCGCCTTCAACTACTTCCGCAGTCAGCAGTTCGACCATGCCCTGAGTGCCGCGCGCGAGGCGCTCGAGACGGCGCAGCAGGACCCGGATCCGGTGCTGATGTACTCGGTCTACACCATCCTGGGCATCGTCCACTCGCAGGACGAGGACCCGCGGCTGAGCCAGCAGGCCCGCGAGCAGGCGCTGCAATACGCCCGCGAGGCGCAGGCGCCCGGCCTGCAGGCGCTCGCGCTGGGCAACCTGGCCGACTACGAACTGCGCAGCGGCAACTACGCCCGGGCGCTGGAGCTGTCGACGCAAAGCCTGGCGCTGGCGCATGAGGGCGGCGAGATCTCGACCGAGATCCTGGCGCGCCACAACATGGGCATCGCCAAGATCGGGCTGAAGCGGCTGGACGAGGGCAAGCGCGACGTGCTGCAGGCCATCACGATGGACGCGCAGCGCGAGGCCGGCAGCTACACCGCCGAGGCCTGGCTGGAGCTGGGCGGCTACCTGGAGAAGGTCGACGACCTGCCCGGCGCGGTCGACGCCTACCACCGCGCGCGCAAGGAGTTCGACGCGGTGCTGCGCGACGAGACCCGCAAGGCGGTGCTCGAGGCGCAGGCGCGCTTCGAGGACCAGCAGCGCCAGCGCGAGATCCGGCTGCTCAACCAGGACAACAGCCTCAAGGCCGAGCAGATCCGCACCCGCGACCTGCAGCTCAAGCTCTGGGCGGAGGTCGGTGGCTGCGTGCTGCTCTCGGGCGCCTTGCTGGCGCTGGCCTACCGGCGCATCCGGCGCACCAACGCCGCGCTCGCGCAGACCAACGAATCGCTGCGCGTGCAGAGCGAGCGCGACCCGCTGACCGGCCTCGCGAACCGGCGCCATTTCCAGCAGGCCATCGCGCAGCGCACGCGCGAAGGCGGCCTGCGCGGTAGCCTGTTCCTGATCGACATCGACCACTTCAAGCGCATCAACGACCAGTGGGGCCATGCGGCCGGCGACACCGTGCTGGTCGAGGTCGCGCGGCGCCTGAGCAGCGTGCTGCGCGAGCAGGACCTGGTCGTGCGCTGGGGCGGCGAGGAGTTCCTGATCCTGGTGAACTCCGAGGCCACCGAGGATGCGCGCCAGCTCGGCCAGCGCCTGCTCGACCAGATCGGCGGGCAGCCGGTCGACCACGGGCCGCTGCGCATCCCGATCAGCGCGTCGATCGGCTTCGCCAGCTTCCCGATGGCGCCGCAGGACCTGACGCTCGAATGGGAGCGGGCGATCGACCTGGTCGATACCGTGATGTACATGGCCAAGGCGCATGGTCGCAACAAGGCCTACGGCGTGGCGGCGATGCAGGCCCGCGACCGCGACCAGCTGCTGGCCCTGGCCGGCCGCATCGAGGCCGCCTGGCACCAGGGCCAGGTGCAGCTGGTCAGCCTGCTCGGCCCGGTGCAGGAGGGGCGCGCATGATCCGCCCGCTCGCCGCCGTCGTGAAGGCCACGCTGCTGGCCATGCTGTTGAGCGGCGCGGCCGCGCGGGCGGCGATCCCCGACCGCGCGCTGGACGCGCAGCTCGTGCAACTGGACCGCTACGGCTACAACGAGCCGGAGAAGGCCGCCCAGCAGCTGCGCGCGCTGGCGGCGGATCCGGCGCATGCCGGGCAACGCCTGCACCTCGACTACGCGCTCGGCCGCAACGCCGTCTACGCCGGGCATCCGGAGACGGTGCGGCGGATCGCGGCGGACCTGGAGCAGCGGCCCGGCGGCCAGCCGCTGGCGCGCATGCTGCTGGCCGAGCTGCAGGACAGACAGGGCCAGACCGGCCGCTCGGGCGACATGGCGCGGCAGGCGCTCGAGGCCCTGTCGCCGCCCTGCCCGTCGCAGGCGGCGCAGGCGGTGCCACCCAACTGCGACGCGCGCGTCGCGCTGCAGGCCCTGCGGCTGATCGCGCGCGCGCAGGGCGCGCGGGGCGAGTACGCCTTCGCCGACACCTCGCTGCGCCGCGCGCTGGCGCTGGCCCAGGCGCTGCAGGACCACACCGCGACCGGCGCGATGATGGGCTCGCTCGCGGTGAACAGCCAGGTCCGCGACGAGACCGCGGCCGCGCAGCAGTGGATGACGCAGGCCTGGCAGATGGCGCAGGGCGATGCGTCCGCGATGAGCCGGGCGAAGATGGTCGAGTCCATGGTCGCGTCGCGACGCGGCGATCGCAACCAGCAGCTGGCGGCGCTCGAGGACGCGCTGCGGCTGGCCCAGCAGTCGGGCGGACGGCGCGACGTCGCGCTGCTGCAGAACAACCTGCTCGACGCCTACATCCACACCGACCAGGCCGCCAAGGCGGTGCAGCTGGCGCGGCTGGCGCTGCCGGTGGTGCAGTCCTACAACGACCAGACGGTCGAGCGCACGCTGCGCCACAACCTGTCGGTCGCGCTGGTGCTGCAGCGCCAGTTCGAGCCGGCGCGGCGCGAGGTCGCGCGGGTGCTCGAGCTGGCGCAGGGCGACTTCGATCCGGTGCGCCGCGCGCTGCAGCTGCGCGAGCTCGGCGAGGCCTACGCCAAGGTCGGGCAGTGGAAGGAGGCGCTGCGGCTCTATCACGAGGAACGCGCGCTGAGCGCGGAGACGGCCCGGCGCAACCGCGACTCCGCGCTGCAGCAGCTGCGGCTCAAGTACGACAGCGAGGCCAGGCAGCGCGACCTGGAGTTGCTGCGCCGCGAGCAGACGCTCAAGGACCGCGAGCTCGGCAACCGGCGGCTGGCGCAGTACGTCGGCGTCGGGCTGGCGGCGCTGCTGGGGCTGTCGCTGATCCTGATGGGCGTGATGCTGGCGCGCGTGCGCGAGGCCAACCGCAGGCTCAAGGCCAACCAGAGCCTGCTGCGCGCCCAGAGCGAGCGCGACCCGCTGACGGACCTGGCCAACCGGCGCCACTTCCTCGCGGTCATGGACCGCCATGCCAAGGACGTGTTCACCGGCGCGCTGCTGATGATCGACATCGATCACTTCAAGCATGTCAACGACCGCCATGGCCACGCGGCCGGCGACGCGGTGATCGTCGAGGTCTCGCGGCGCATCGCGCAGGCGGTGCGGGCGGAGGACCTGGTGGTGCGCTGGGGGGGCGAGGAATTCCTGGTCTTCGCCCGCAACGTGGCGCCGGACCAGCTCCAGCTGCTGGCCGAGCGCATCCTCTTCATCGTCGGCGAGCAGCCGGTGCAGACCGCGGCCGGCGCGCTGCGGGTGACCTGCTCGATCGGCTTCGCGCATTTCCCGCTGCCGCCGGCCCAGCTCGCCCTGCATTGGGAACAGGCCGTCAACTGGGCGGACATGGCGCTCTACACGGCCAAGTCGCAGGGCCGCAACCGCGCGCGCGGCATCGTGACCGTCGAGGCCGGCGACGCGCAGGCGCTGATCCAGATCGAGGCCGACTTCGATGCCGCCTGCAGCTCCGAGCGGGTGCAGCTGCAGACCATCCTCGGCCCGGAGCCGCCCGGGTTGCCGGAGTCGACGGCGTCGGTGGAGTCGGCCGACTAGCCGGGCGGGACGGGCATCCCGCCGCATCACGATCGCATCGCCGCCGACGACCCGCATCGAGATCACCACGAGGAGACGTTCCATGAGCCTGAACCGTCGCGCGTTGCTCGCGCTGTCCTCCGCGGCCTGCCTGCCGGGCCTGGCCCGCGCGCAGCAGGGCTGGCCTGTGCGGCCGCTGCGCATCGTCGTGCCCTTTCCGCCGGCCGGCACCACCGACCTGCTGGCCCGCGCGATGGCGCCCGAGCTGCAGAAGGCGCTGGGCCAGCCGGTGATCGTCGAGAACAAGCCCGGCGCGGGTGGCAACACCGGCTCGGCCGAGGTGGCGCATGCGACCGACGGGCACACGCTGCTGATGGGCACCGTGGGCACGCACGCGATCAATGCCTCGCTCTATCCCAAGATGCCCTTCGACCCGGTCAAGGATTTCGCGCCGGTCACGCTGGTCGCTGCGGTGCCCAACGTGCTGGTGCTGAATCCGGCCAACGCGCAGAAATACGGCATCCAGAGCGTCGCCGACCTGGTGCGCGTGGCCAGGGCCCAGCCGGGCAAGCTCAACATGTGCTCGAGCGGCAACGGCACGTCGATCCATCTGGCGGGTGAGCTGTTCAAGAGCCTGACGGCCACCTACATGATCCATTTCCCGTATCGCGGCTCGGGGCCGGCGCTGCTGGACCTGATGGGCGGGAACATGGACCTGATGTTCGACAACCTGCCTTCGGCGTTGCCGCACATCCGGTCCGGGAAGCTCAAGGCGCTCGCGGTCGCGAGCGCGCGCCGCAGCGAGGCGCTGCCCGAGCTGCCCACGATCGCGGAGAGCGGCGTGCCGGAGCTCAAGGCCTTCGAGGCCTCGTCCTGGTTCGGCTTGCTGGCGCCGGCGGCGCAGCCGGTGGATCAGGTCGCGCGGGTGCAGCGCGAGGCCGCGAAGGCGCTGGCGACGCCGGCGATCCGGGAGCGCCTGGCGTCGCAGGGCGCCGTGCCGGGCGGCGGCACCAGCGCGGAGTTCGCCGCGCTCATCGCGAGCGAGACCGCCAAGTGGGCCAAGGTGGTGAAGGCCTCGGGCGCCAAAGTGGATTGACGCCTATCGATGTCGGGTTTCATCCCCTCTCCCCGCGGCGCGGGGAGAGGGAGTGATCCGAGCTTCAGATCTTGAAGTCGTAATCGATCGTCAGCGGCGCGTGGTCGCTGAAGCGCTGGTCGAGGTAGATGGCCTCGCGGGTGGCCAGGTGGGCCATGCCGGGCGTGGCGAGGTGGTAGTCCAGGCGCCAGCCCACATTCTTCGCCCAGGCCTGGCCGCGGTTGCTCCACCAGGTGTATTGGTCGGGCTTGTCGTTGAGCACGCGGAAGACGTCCACCAGCCCGACGTCCTGCTCTAGCAGCTTGGTCATCCAGGCCCGTTCCTCGGGCAGGAAGCCGCTGTTCTTCTGGTTGCCCTTCCAGTTCCTGAGGTCGATCTCCTTGTGGGCGATGTTGACGTCGGCCACCAGGATGAACTCGCGCTCGGCGCGCAGCGCCATCAGGTAGGGATACATCTCCGCGAGGAAGCGGAACTTCGCGGCCTGGCGTTCCTCGCCGCTGGAGCCGCTCGGGAAATAGCAGCTGATCAGGCTCAGCTTGCGGCCGGGCTTGTCGAAGCGCTTCTCGACCCAGCGGCCTTCCAGGTCGAACTCCGAGCTGCCGAAGCCGACGATGACGTCGCTGGGCGTTTCCTTCGTGTAGAGCCCCACCCCGGAGTAGCCCTTCTTCTGGGCGTAATGGAAGTGGCCGCTGAGGGTGTCGTAGCCGGCGAACTGCGACTCGACGACGTCGGCTTGCGCCTTCAGTTCCTGGACGCCGACCACGTCGGCCTGCTGCGGCGGCAGCCAGTCGAACACGCCCTTGGTGGCGGCGGAGCGGATGCCATTGAGGTTGAGGGTGATGAAGCGCATGGAAGGGGCCCCTGGAAGAGGGCGGCAGTATCGCAAAGCCGCCTGCCAAAGATGACAGCAGCCGCCCCACGTATTCGCGAGGCTCGGGGCCGCACCACATGGCGCGGTGGGCGTGCGCCGTCCACGCCCATTCGGGCGACACGCGAGCGGGTGCAGTCTTTGGACAACAGAAAACGCACCACCAAGGTGCGTGGGGTGACGTGTTTATGACGAACTTGCTAGATTCGCGTCCACCGCGCTACCCCGCACCCACATTTTTGCCAGCTGTGAACCCGGAGTACCCCTCGGGACACCGCCGGCCTCCCCCCGGTTTCCCCCATCCTTCCCCCGGAGTTCCATCCATGAATCGATTCGCCACCCAGCGCGCTGCCGTCCCGGCCCTGCGCGAGGCCGCCGCGGCCGTGTCGCTGGCCCTGCTCGCCTGGCCCGCGCTGGCCCAGGACGCCACCGACGCGCCGGCCAAGGAGAAGGGCCAGCTGGAGACGGTGACCATCACCGCCGAGCGCCGGGTCGAGAACATCAAGGAAGTGCCGAACGCGGTCAGCAAGATTTCCGGCGAGAAGCTGGACGTGCTGAACTCCGGCGGCCAGGACATCCGTTTCCTGTCGGGCCGCGTGCCCAGCCTGAACATCGAATCCTCGTTCGGCCGCGCCTTCCCGCGCTTCTACATCCGCGGCTACGGCAACACCGACTTCCGCCTGAACGCCTCGCAGCCGGTCTCGCTGGTCTATGACGACGTGGTCCAGGAGAACCCGATCCTCAAGGGCTTCCCCGCCTTCGACCTGGCCGCCGTCGAAGTGGTGGCCGGTCCGCAGGGCACGCTCTACGGCCGCAACACGCCGGCCGGCGTGGTCAAGTTCGATTCGGTGAAGCCCTCGCAGCGCCAGGAAGGCTACCTGAACGTCTCCTACGGCAACTACGGCACGATGAGCCTGGAAGGCGCCGCCAACGTGCCGCTGACCGGCGACTGGGCCGCCCGCATCTCGGCGCAGATCCAGCACCGCGACGACTGGGTCAAGAACCAGGTCCCGACCGGCAAGACCGGCGAGATGGAAGGTTATGACGACCGCGCCCTGCGCGTGCAGGCGCTGTACCAGCCGCACAAGGACTTCAGCGCGCTGTTCAACTTCCACGGCCGCGACCTGAAGGGCAGCGCGCGCGTGTTCCGCGCCTCGATCATCAAGCCCGGCACCAACGACCTGGTCGACGGCTTCGATCCCGAGAAGTCCTACACCGACGGCGTCAACGAGCAGACCCTGCATGCCACCGGCGGCAGCGCGCGCCTGCGCTGGGGCCTGGGCCAGATCAACCTGTACTCGATCACCGGCTACGAGTCGGTGCGCCCGTTCAGCCGCGGCGACGTGGACGGCGGCTACCTCTATGGCGGCACCAAGCCGTTCACGCAGGAAGGCCAGGCCAGCTTCCCGGCCGAGTCGTCCAGCTCGATGAGCGGCCACCGTCAGATCACGCAGGAGTTCCGCGTCGAATCCGCCGCGGCCGGTCCGCTGCGCTGGCAAGGCGGCCTGTACTTCTTCGACGAGCGCTACACCGCGCGCAGCACCGACTACACGACCTCGACCGGCCTGGCCGCCGGCTACGTCGACACCTACCAGAAGAACACCGCGTGGGCGGCGTTCGGCTCGGTGAACTACGCGGTGACCCAGGACTTCTCGCTGCGTGGCGGCCTGCGCTACACGCATGACAAGAAGGACGTCAACGTCACCAGCAGCTACAGCGACCTGAACACCAGCACCGGCGTGTCGGCCAACACCGCCGACAAGAAGTGGAACTGGGACGTCTCGGGCACCTATGCGCTGACCAAGGAAACCAACCTGTACGCCCGCGTGGCCACCGGCTTCCGCGCGTCGTCGGTGCAGGGCGCCTCGCGCTTCGCCGGCCAGTCGCAGGCGACGCCGGAGAACATCACGTCCTACGAGGTGGGCGTGAAGTCGGACTTCTGGGATCGCCGCGCCCGCCTGTCGGCCAGCGCCTTCACCTACACGGTCAAGGACCTGCAGCTGACCGCCGTCGGCGGCCAGAGCAATGCCAACCGCCTGCTCAACGCGAAGAAGGCCGAAGGCAATGGTGTCGAGCTCAACCTGGAAGTCCTGCCGATCGACCAGCTGCTGATCACCGTCGGCGGCAGCCTGAACAACACCAAGATCAAGGACCCGAGCCTGACGCTGCCGGCCTGCGGCGGCGGCTGCACGATGGTGGACCCGCTGGCGGCTGGCTCGACGACCAACTACAGCATCGACGGCAACGTGCTGCCGAACGCGCCGAAGTGGGTGGCCAACCTGACCGCCCGTTACTCCATCCCGACCGCAGCGGGCAACGAGTTCTACATCTATACCGACTGGGCCTATCGCTCGAAGGTCAACTTCCTGCTGTACGAAGCCAAGGAGTTCACCGGCAAGCCGCTGACCGAAGGCGGTCTGCGCGTCGGCTACGTCTGGAACAACGGCAAGTACGAGGTGGCGTCCTTCGTCCGCAACATCACGAACCAGGTCCGCGTGACCGGCGTGATCGACTTCAACAACCTGACGGGCTTCATCAACGACCCGCGGACCTACGGCGTGCAGTTCAAGGCGATCTTCTGATCGGCTGAACGACGCGGCGCAGCGGCTTCGGCCGCGCGCCTTGCAAGAAGCAGGCCCGCTCTGGCGACGGAGCGGGCCTTCTTTTTGCTTGGTATGCCTGGATTCCAGCGACAGTGTGTCCTGTGAAGCGCCCGGGCCGCGCCAGACCCCGGTCCTACAATTCCGCCCCACTTTCACTGTCACGTCTCGACGTCGCGCCCGCCATGACCACCGCCGCTCCCCAGGACGCCCTGGCCCAGGAATTCGTCGCCTTCGCCGTGGACACCGGCGTGCTGCGCTTCGGCGAGTTCAAGACCAAGGCGGGCCGCCTCAGCCCGTATTTCTTCAACGCCGGCCTGTTCGACGACGGCCTGAAAATCGGCCGCCTGGCCCAGTTCTACGCGCAGCGGCTGCTGGACTCGGGCCTGGCCTTCGACATGATCTTCGGCCCCGCCTACAAGGGCATCACGCTGGCCGCGGCCGTCGCCATCGAGCTGGCGCGCCTGGGCCACAACAAGCCCTTCGCCTACAACCGCAAGGAAGCCAAGGACCATGGCGAGGGCGGCACGCTGGTCGGCGCCAAGGTGCAGGGCCGCGTGCTGATCATCGACGACGTGATCTCGGCCGGCACCTCGGTGCGCGAATCCATCGCGATGATCCAGGCGGCGGGCGCCACGCCCTGCGGCGTGACGATCGCGCTGGACCGCCAGGAGAAGGCCGCCGAGAACGGGCAGGACCTGCCATGGTCGGCGGTACAGTACGTGCGCGACCAGCTGAAGCTGCCGGTGGTCGCGATTGCAGGGCTGTCCGACCTGCTCCAGTATCTGCAGACGACCAGCAGTACCGCCGTCTCCGCGCACGCGGCGGCGGTCCATGCCTACCGCGATCGCTACGGAGTCTGATGCGTCCTTCCATCTCACGCCGCCTGCTGTCCCGACCGGCCGCGCCCGCGGCGCTCGTTGGCGCCCTGATGCTGGGCGGTAACCTCGCGGGTCCGGTCCTGGCGCAGACCAAGGCGCCGTCGTCGCCGACCATCTACACCTGCACGACGCCCGATGGCCGCCGGCTGACCTCCGACCGGCCGATCCCCGAGTGCCAGACGCGCGAGCAGCGCCTGCTGAATTCCGACGGCTCGGTGCGGCGGATGGTGCCGCCGGCGATGTCGCCCGAGGAGCAGGCCTCCGCCGAGCAGCGCCGACGCGCCGAGGAAGTGCAGCGCTCCGCGCAGCAGGACGCGGTCCGGCGCGATCGCAACCTGCTGCAGCGCTACGCCGACCAGGCCGCGCACCAGAAGGCACGCGAGGCCGCGCTCGACGACGTCCGCGAGGCGATGCGGCAGTCCGAGAAGCGCCTGCAGGCACTCGCCATCGAGCGCAAGCCGCTGCTGGACGAGGCCGAGTTCTACAAGGGCAAGCGGGTGCCGTTCAAGCTGCAGCATCAGCTCGAGGCCAACGAAGCCGCGGCGGCCGCGCAGCGCGAATCGATCGAGAACCAGAAAGCCGAGATCGGCCGCGTGAACAAGTTCTATGACGATGAACTGTCCCGCCTGAAGCGGCTGTGGGCCGGCGCCGCGCCGGGCTCGCTGGAAAAAGCGGCGCCGCAGGCGCCGTCCGCCAGCGGTCGCTGACAGCGTCGACGCCAAAAAAGAACGCCGGTGGATCGCTCCACCGGCGTTCTGCCTTTCAGGGGCTTGATCAGGCGCCGAGCTTCTTCTTCAGCAGCTCGTTCACGGCGGCCGGATTGGCCTTGCCCTTGGTCGCCTTCATCGCCTGGCCGACCAGCGCGTTGAACGCCTTCTCCTTGCCGGCGCGGAATTCCTCGACCGACTTGGCGTTGGCCGCCAGCACCTCGTCCAGGATGCGCTCGAGCTCGCCGGTGTCGCTCATCTGCTTGAGGCCCTTGGCTTCGATCAGCGCGTCGACGTCCTGGCCTTCGCCGGTCCACAGCGCCTCGAAGACCTGCTTCGCCGCGTTGTTGGAGATCGTGCCGTCCTGGATGCGCTTGATCAGCGCGGCCAGCAGCGCCGGCGTCACCGGGGCGTCGTCGATGGCGCGCTCCTCGGTGTTGAGGCGCCGCGAGATCTCGCCCATCACCCAGTTGGCGACCAGCTTCGGCGCGCCGCACGCCTCCCGCGCGGCCTCGTAGAAGCGGGCCGTCGCCAGGCTCTGCGTCATCATCGTCGCGTCGTAGGCCGGCAGGCCGTCGACCTCCTGGAAGCGCGCGGCCATCACCGACGGCAGCTCCGGCATCTCGCCGCGCACGCGCTCCACCCAGTCGGCGCCGATCATCAGCGGCGGCAGGTCCGGGTCCGGGAAGTAACGGTAGTCGGCCGCGTCCTCCTTGGTGCGCATCGCGCGGGTCTCGCCGGTGTCCGGGTTGTAGAGCACCGTTGCCTGCTGGATCTCCAGGCCGTCCTCGATCTGGTCGATCTGCCAGTTGACCTCGTAGTTCACCGCGTCGACCAGGTAGCGGAAGCTGTTCAGGTTCTTGATCTCGCGCCGCGTGCCGAAGGGCTCGCCGGGCTTGCGGACCGAGACGTTGACGTCGCAGCGGAACGAGCCCTCCTGCATGTTGCCGTCGCAGATGCCCAGCCACATCACCAGCGCGTGCAGCGTCTTGGCGTACTCGACGGCTTCGGCGCCGGAGCGCATCTCGGGCTCGGACACGATCTCCAGCAGCGGTGTGCCGGCGCGGTTCAGGTCGATGCCCGACTGGCCGTGATAGTCCTCGTGCAGGCTCTTGCCGGCGTCCTCCTCGAGGTGGGCGCGCGTCAGCTTCACGACCTTCTTCTCGTCACCGACGAAGAACTCGATCTGGCCGCCCTGCACGACGGGGATCTCGTACTGGCTGATCTGGTAGCCCTTGGGCAGGTCCGGATAGAAGTAGTTCTTGCGGGCGAAGATGGACAGCGGCGCCACCTTCGCGCCGACCGCCAGGCCGAAGCGGATCGCGCGCTCGACGGCGCCGCGGTTCAGCACCGGCAGCGTGCCCGGCAGCGCCAGGTCCACCGCGCTGGCCTGCGTGTTGGGCGCCGCGCCGAAGGCGGTCGACGAACCGCTGAAGATCTTCGAGACGGTCGAGAGTTGGACGTGGTTCTCCAGGCCGATGACGACCTCGTAGCCCCGCACCAGTTGGCTGTTCTTGCTCATCGCTTGCTCGTTGTCCTTACACGCCCGCCGGGGTCTGGCGGTGCCAGTCGGTGGCCTGCTGCAGCGCATGGGCGGCGTGCAGCAGCGTGCCTTCCTGGAAGTAGTTGCCCAGCAGCTGCAGGCCCACGGGCATGCCGCCCTCGCCCAGCCCCACCGGCACGCTCATGCCGGGCAGGCCGGCCAGCGAGCCCGGCAGCGTGAAGATGTCGGCCAGGTAGACCTTGACCGGATCGTCCGCGCCCTCGCCCTGCTTCCAGGCCACCGTCGGCGCCACCGGCCCGGCGATCAGGTCGCAGTGCTGGAAGGCCTGCTGGAAGTCGTCCGCGATCATGCGACGCAGCTTCTGCGCCTGCAGGTAGTAGGCGTCGTAGTAGCCATGCGAGAGCACGTAGCTGCCGATCATGATCCGGCGCTTGACCTCGGCGCCGAAGCCCTCGGCGCGGGTCTTCTCGTACATGTCGATCAGGTTGCCGTAGTCCTTGGCGCGGTGCCCGAACTTCACACCGTCGAAGCGAGAGAGGTTGGAGCTCGCCTCGGCCGGGGCAATGATGTAGTAGACCGGGATGGCCAGCTCGGTGCGCGGCAGCGAGACGTCGACCAGCGTCGCGCCCAGCTTCTCCAGCTCCGCCAGGCCGGCGCGCACGGCGCCGTTCACGTCGGACGAGAGGGCGGCCGGGAAGAACTCCCGCGGCAGGCCGATGCGCAGGCCCTTGAGCGGCTGGGCGGCGCTCGCGCCCTCGCGCGCGGCCAGCATGCGCGCATGGAAGTCCTGCGGCGGCTGCTGGACGCTGGTAGCGTCGCGCTCGTCGAAGCCGCTCATCGCCGAGAGCAGCAGCGCGCAGTCCTCGGCGGAGCGCGCCATCACGCCGGCCTGGTCCAGGCTGGACGCGAACGCGATCATCCCGTAGCGCGAGCACACGCCGTAGGTCGGCTTGATGCCGGTGATGCCGGAGAAGCTGGCCGGCTGGCGGATCGAGCCGCCGGTGTCGGTGCCGGTCGTGNCGTGGCCGGCACCAGGCCGGCGGCCACCGCGACCGCGGAGCCGCCCGAGGAGCCGCCCGGCACGCGCGTGCGGTCCCAGGGGTTCAACGCCTTGAAGTAGGCGCTGTTCTCGGTGGCCGAGCCCATCGCGAACTCGTCGCAGTTGAGCTTGCCCAGCGACACGGTGCCCGCGGCGTTGAGTCGCTCGACCACGGTGGCGTCGAACGGGCTCAGGTAGCCGGCCAGCATCTTCGAGCCGGCCGTGGTCGGCATGTCGCGGGTGACGAAGATGTCCTTGTGCGCCAGCGGCACGCCGATCAGCGCGCCGGCCTCGCCGGCGGCCAAGCGCGCGTCGGCGTCCTTGGCGCGGGCCAGGGCGTAGTCCGGGTCCACATGCAGGAAGGCGCCGAGATCCTTCGCCGCGGCAACACGCGCAAGCAGATGTTGCGTCAGTTCGGTGCTGGAGACCGTCTTGGCGCGCAAGGCGCGGCCGAGCTCGGCGACGCCGAGTTGATGCAGGGGGGCGGTCATTCGATGACTTTCGGGACCAGGAACAGGCCGTCCTCGACGGCGGGAGCGCTGCGCTGGTTGAGCGCGCGCTGGTCGGTTTCGGTGACGCGGTCCTCGCGCAGCCGCAGGGCCACTTCCTGGACCGCCGACAGCGGCGTGTAGAGGGGATCGACGCCGCTGGTGTCGACCGCGCTCATCTGCTCGACGATCGAGAAGAAGCCATTGAGCTGGGGCAGCAGCGCGGCCTGTTCGTCGCCGGAAAGTTCCAGCCGGGCCAGTTTGGCGATCCGGCTGACATCGTCGTGGGTGAGTGCCATGGGAATGTGCTCGAGGGCCGGTCCGGACCAGCGGTCCGCCGGGCGCGCGAAACATTCGCCGAACGCTGACGGAAGCCTTGCAGACGGGCCAAACCAAGGGGTGATCAGTTATTATCCCCGCTTATCTCCATGGCGCCGGGGCTGCTTCTGCAGCCTCGTTGCTTATGGCAAGGAATCTCGCTCGCGCGGACGCCGCCGGTCCGCGCGGTTACCCGACAAGAACCGCCCCGAATCGCAGCCGCCCGGACAGAACGCAGACGAACGCCGCCTGATGCCGTCGAATGCCGCCGATTGCGTGTGGTTCGACATGGACTGGCGGCTCCAGGTGCCGAAGCGTCCTGTCCTGGCCTTGCCCACACACATGCTCGCCTCCCTGCGCCGCTACTTCTCCACCGACCTCGCCATCGACCTGGGCACCGCCAACACGCTGATCTATGTCCGCGGAAAAGGCGTCGTGCTGGACGAACCGTCCGTCGTCGCCATCCGTCATGAAGGCGGTCCCAATGGCAAGAAGACGATCCAGGCCGTCGGCCACGAAGCCAAGGCCATGCTGGGCAAGGTGCCCGGCAACATCGAGGCGATCCGCCCGATGAAGGACGGCGTGATCGCCGACTTCGTGGTCACCGAGCAGATGATCAAGCAGTTCATCAAGATGGTGCACGACACCAAGCTGCTGCGTCCCTCGCCCCGGATCATCATCTGCGTCCCCTGCGGCTCCACGCAGGTCGAGAAGCGCGCGATCCGCGACGCCGCGCTGGGCGCCGGCGCCTCGGAGGTCTACCTGATCGAGGAACCGATGGCCGCCGCGATCGGCGCCGGCCTGCCGGTGTCGGAAGCGTCGGGCTCGATGGTCATCGACATCGGTGGCGGCACGACCGAAGTGGGCGTGATCTCGCTGGGCGGCATGGTCTACAAGGGCTCGGTCCGCGTCGGCGGCGACAAGTTCGACGAGGCCATCATCAACTACATCCGCCGCAACTACGGCATGTTGATCGGCGAGCCGACCGCGGAAGCGATCAAGAAGAACATCGGCTCGGCCTTCCCGGGCTCCGAGGTCAAGGAGATGGAGGTCAAGGGCCGCAACCTGAGCGAAGGCGTGCCGCGCAGCTTCACGATCTCGAGCAACGAGATCCTGGAAGCGCTGACCGATCCGCTCAACCAGATCGTTTCGGCGGTGAAGAACGCGCTGGAGCAGACCCCGCCGGAACTGGGCGCCGACATCGCCGAGCGCGGCATGATGCTGACCGGCGGCGGCGCGCTGCTGCGCGACCTGGACCGCCTGCTGGCCGAGGAAACCGGCCTGCCGGTGCTCGTGGCCGAGGACCCGCTGACCTGCGTCGTGCGCGGCTGTGGCATGGCCCTGGAGCGCATGGAACGCCTCGGTTCGATCTTCACGAACGAGTAAATCGATGCGGCCTTCGGGCCGCTTTGCGTTGAATCTCCTTTGCTGAGATCTTCATGCCTCTCGGCACCTTGGATCGCAATCCGCCACCGCTGTTCCGTGAAGGCCCGTCCGCGCTGACGAAGCTGGCCTTCTGCGCCGCGCTGGCAGTGTTCCTCATGGTGGCGGACTCCCGCTTCCAGTTGACCGCACCCGCACGGGCCGGCCTCGCGCTCGCGCTGCATCCGCTGCAGCGCGCTCTGCTCGCGCCCGTCGACGCCTGGGAACAGGCCGGCGACTACGCCCGCGGCATGGAAAAGGCCACCGAGGCCGAGAACCAGGCACGCCAGCAACTGGCCTCGCAGGCGGTGATCCTGAGCCGCGCGGCGCAGCTGCAGGCCGAGAACACGCGGCTGCGCGCCCTGCTCGACCTGCGCGAGGCGCTGCCGGTGAAAGGCCTCGCCGCTGAAGTGCTCTACGAGGCGCCGGATCCCTTCTCGCGCCGCATCGTCATCGACCGCGGCAGCCACCGTGGCGTGCGCCTGGGCGCGCCGGTGGTCAACGACGCGGGCGTGCTCGGCCAGGTGACGCGGGTCTATCCGCTGTCGGCCGAGGTCACGCTGCTGACCGACCGCGAAGCCACCATCCCCGTCCTCAACACGCGCACCCAGCAGCGCGGCGTCGCCTACGGCGGCGAACGCGGCGTGATGGAGCTGCGCTTCATCGCCGCCAACGCCGACATCAAGCCCGGCGACGCGCTTGCGACCTCCGGCCTGGACGGTCTCTACCCGCCGGGCCTGCCGGTGGCGAAGGTCGCCGAGGTGGAGCGCCGCGGCGACACCAGCTTCGCCCGCGTCGGCCTGGCGCCGGTCGCGCAGCCGGACAGCGCCCGGCACGTGCTGGTGCTGGAGCCGCTGCAGGGCCAGGAGGACGCCCGCATCGAAGCCGCGCAGGAAGCGGCCAGCGCCGCGAGCGCCGCCGCCGCCGAATCCGGCGCCAGGCCGCGCCGCGCCGCGTCCGCGCCCAAGGGAGGCCACCGATGATCATGCCGCGTGGCGCGAGCCAGCTGCTGCTGCCCGCCAATCCCCTGTTCATCGCCTTCAGCCTGGTCGTCGGCCTGCTGATCGACATGGTGCCCGTCGGTCGCCAGCCCTGGATGCCGGACGTGCTGGCGATCGTGCTGGTGTTCTGGAATGTCCACCAGCCCCGGCGTGTCGGCGTGGGCTGGGCCTTCGTCTTCGGCCTGATGATCGACGTCCACCATGGCGCGCTGCTCGGCCAGCATGCGCTGGCCTACAGCCTGCTGGCCTTCGGCGCGGTCGCGCTGCATCGCCGGCTGCTCTGGTTCACGCTCGGCGCGCAGGCGCTCCACGTGCTGCCGCTGTTCGTGCTGGCCACCGCGATCGCGGTGATCGTGCGACTGGTCGTCGGCGGCATGTGGCCCGGCTGGAGCCTGGTGCTGGCGCCGGTGCTGCAGGCGGCGCTGTGGCCGATCGCCGCGGCGCTGCTGCTCGCGCCCCAGCGTCGCGCGCCGGATCCCGACGCGCACCGCCCGCTCTGAGCGCGCCGAGGACGGGCCCGCGATGACGGTCATCAAGAACCTCCAGGCGGAGCTGAGCCGGTTCCGGCTGCGGCTGGTCGCCGCGGCGGTGTTCGTGCTGTTCTGCTTCGGCCTGCTGGTCGCCCGCCTCGTCTACCTGCAGATCACGCAGCACGACTCGCTGCTCGAGCGCGCCGAGACCAACCGCGTCACCGTGCTGCCGATCGTGCCGAACCGCGGCCTGATCGTCGACCGCAACGGCATCGTGCTGGCGAGCAACTATTCCGCCTACACGCTGGAGATCACGCCGTCCAAGGTGCCGGACCTGGAGGCCACGATCGATGTGCTGTCCGCCGTCATCGACATCCAGCCGCGCGACCGTCGCCGCTTCAAGCGGCTGATGGAGGAGAGCAAGAACTTCGAGTCGCTGCCCATCCGCACCAAGCTGACCGACACCGAGGTCGCGCGCTTCGCCGCGCAGCGCTTCCGCTTCCCCGGCGTGGACATCAAGGCGCGGCTGTTCCGCAACTATCCGCTGGGCGATGTCGGCGCGCACCTGCTGGGCTACATCGGCCGCATCAACCAGGTCGAGAAGAAGGCGATGGAGGACTGGTCCGAAGAGGACATCGCCAACTACCGCGGCACCGAATACATCGGCAAGCTGGGCCTGGAGCAGGCCTATGAGCGCGAGCTGCACGGCCAGACCGGCTTCGAGGAGATGGAGACCAGCGCCGGCGGCCGCGCCGTGCGCCGGCTGCGCAACCGCCCGCCGACGCCGGGCAACACGCTGCACCTGTCGATCGACATCAAGCTGCAGGCGCTGGTCGAGCGCCTTTATGGCGACCGGCGCGGCGCGCTGGTGGCGATGGACCCGCGCAACGGCGAGGTGCTGGCCTTCGTGTCCAAGCCGACCTTCGATCCCAACCTGTTCGTCGACGGCATCGACGCCGACAGCTGGAAGGAGCTCAACGAGGACATCGACAAGCCGCTGCTGAACCGGGCGCTGCGCGGTACCTATCCGCCGGGGTCGACCTTCAAGCCCTACATGGCGATGGCGGCGCTCAACACCGGCAAGCGCGCGGCCAACGTGGTGGTGCAGGACAACCTGACCTACAGCTTCGGTGGGCGGACCTTCGGCAGCGCGACCGGCGACCGCGCCGGCCCGAAGGACATGCGGCTGGCGATCGTGACCTCGTCCAACGTCTACTTCTACTCGCTGGCCAACGAGATGGGCGTGGACATGATCCACGACCAGCTGGAGCCCTTCGGCTTCGGCCGCAAGACCGAGATCGACCTGCTGGGCGAGGTCACCGGCATCCTGCCCAGCACCGAGTGGAAGCGCCGCGCCTACAAGCGGCCCGAGCAGCAGAAGTGGTACGCCGGCGAGACGATCTCGCTGGGCATCGGCCAGGGCTACAACAACTTCACGATGCTGCAGCTGGCCACCGCGATGTCGACGCTGGCCAGCGGCGGCGAACGCTACCGGCCGCGGCTGGTGCGGGAGATCGAGGACGTGGTCAAGCACGTGCAGCGGCGCACCGCCAGCGACGCGCTGTCGCCACTCGCGCTGCGCAAGGCCGACGTCGACGTGATCCGCAACGCGATGCACGACGTGACGATGGAAGGTACCTCGCGGATGGTGTTCGCCGGCGCGCAGTACCAGAGCGCCGGCAAGACCGGCACGGCGCAGGCGGTGGGCCTGCGCGCCGGACAGACCTACAGCAGCATCAAGGCGGACGAGCGCAAGCGCGACCACTCGCTGTACATCTCCTTCGCGCCGTACCAGGCACCGACGATCGCGCTGGCGCTGATCGTGGAGAACGCCGGCTTCGGCTCCGAGTCCGCGGCGCCGATCGCGCGGCGCGTCTTTGATTACGTGTTGACCGGCACGTACCCGAGCGAAGAGGACATCGCCAAGGTGCGGGTCGGCCAGGTGGGCGCGCCGATCGGCACGCCGCGCCGCGTCGAGGACATCCCGCTGCCGGGCGCCGCGGCCAGCGCGCCGGACGCTTCGGCCTCCGCGGCGTCCGCGCCGGTGGCGGCCTCGGGTCCAGCGGGACCGACACCCAGACCCGCCGCTCCGGCGTCAGCCGTGCCCGCCGCGATACCGGGCTCCGCGGCGGAACGCCGCCTCGCACCGGTCGCGCCGCGCCCCAACCCGGGAGCCTCACGATGAGCGCCGTCTTCAGCAAACCCAGCCTGCTGCAGCGCGTGAAGCCGCTGTTCCAGGGTTTCGACATCCCGTTGCTGCTGGCCATGGGCTGGCTGATGGGGCTGGGGCTGATGTGCATGTACTCGGCCGGCTACGACCATGGCACGCGTTTCGTCGATCACGCGCGGAACATGGTGCTGGCGATGGGCGTGCTGTTCGTGACCGCGCAGGTGCCGCCGCAGCGCTTGATGCAGCTCGCGCTGCCGCTCTACGCCGTTGGTGTCACGCTGCTGGTGGCGGTCGCGCTGTTCGGCATCAGCAAGAAGGGCGCGACGCGCTGGCTGAACGTCGGCGTCGTGATCCAGCCCTCCGAGATGCTGAAGATCGCGGTGCCGCTGATGCTCGCCTGGTGGTTCCAGAAGCGCGAGGGCCAGCTGCGCCTGCCCGATTTCGTCGCCGCCTTCGTGCTGCTGGTGGTGCCGGTCGGCCTGATCGCGAAGCAGCCGGACCTGGGCACCTCGCTGCTGGTGTTGGGCGCGGGCCTGTACGTGATCTTCTTCGCCGGGCTGTCGTGGAAGCTGATCATTCCGGCGCTGGTGCTGGCCGGCGCGGGCATCACCGCGCTGGTCTTCAGCGAGGACCAGATCTGCCAGCCCGACGTGAAGTGGGTGGTGCTGAAGGATTACCAGAAGGACCGGGTCTGCACGCTGCTGGACCCGACCAAGGATCCGCTGGGCAAGGGCTTCCACATCATCCAGGGCGAGATCGCGATCGGTTCGGGCGGCGTGACCGGCAAGGGCTTCATGAAGGGAACGCAGACGCACCTCGAGTTCATCCCAGAGCGGACCACCGACTTCATCTTCGCCGCCTATGGCGAGGAATTCGGCTTGATCGGGGCGCTGGGGCTGCTGCTCGGCTTCACCGCGTTGATCCTGCGGGGCCTGGCCATCGCGCACGAGGCGCCGACCTTGTTCTCCCGCTTGCTCGCCGGGGCGATCACGCTGAGCTTCTTCACCTACGTCTTCGTGAACATGGGCATGGTGACCGGCATCCTGCCCGTGGTCGGCGTGCCGCTGCCGTTCATCTCGTACGGCGGCACGGCGATGGTGACGCTGGGGCTGTCGCTGGGGATGCTGATGTCGATCGCCAAGAGTCGCGGCGGCACGCAGCGCTGAGTCGACCGGCGGCCATCAGGCGGCCGCTTCCAGGTCGGCGAAGATGACGTCGCCCGGCAGGGCGAGATCGATCGAGGCCAGGTACACCACCTCGCCGCCGGCGTAGCGGGTCACCTGCCAGGAGCCGTCGATGGCCAGGCGGTGGACTTCCGTCGCGCGCTGCTCCCAGTCGACGACCAGGTACTCGCGCAGCGCGGCCAGCCGGCGGTAGCGCGCGAACTTCCGGGTCCTGTCGTCACGGGCGGAACTCCGGGAAAGCACCTCGACGATCAGCGGGCAGGCTTCCATGCCGCGCGGGCGCTTGTCCTTGTCGCAATACACCATCACGTCGGGGACCAGGCAGTTGCCGTCGTCGCACCGCACCTCCAGCGACAGGATGGCCCGGCAGGGCGCGCCGTGGAGATGCTGGCGCATCGCGACATAGAGATTGCAGGCCACGATCTGATGGCCCTCGCTCGCGCTTTCCATGACGACCGGCTGGCCATCGATCAATTCATATCGGCTGCCATCGCCAGAGTCCCAGGCCAGGAAATCGTCGCTCGTCATCTGCATCGTCGTTGCCGCCGGAAGTCGGTATGCCATCGGAGTCACCTGCGCTTCAGTAGGAAGGAGGCGGTGATTCTTCGAAAGCCCGGAAGGGTTGTCGCTAGCTCGAACTGAGGCGGGATCGCTCGCCGGCTCCAGGTTCAGGGCACCGAATGACGGATGGGTGGAGGATGCGTCGCCGCCGGGTTCAACGTTCGCCCTGGGCAAGCGGATGGGCGGCGAAGCGCACCGTGAACCGCGCGCCAGGGCCCACACCTTCCGCCTCCGCCTGACGGCGTGCCCGCGTGTCGTCGACCGCGATCTCCGCGTCGTGCTGCTGGACGATCTCGCGCACGATCGCCAGGCCCAGCCCCGAGCCGTCGACATTGGTGCCCAGCGCGCGGTAGAACGGCTGGAAGACCTGCTCGCGCTCCGCCTCCGCGATGCCCGGCCCCGAGTCCTCCACCTGCAGCACGCAGACCTGGCCGAACGGATCCTCGACCACCCGCACGGTCACCGTCCCTCCACTGGGGGTGTACAGCAAGGCGTTGTCCACCAGATTGCGGATCAGCTCGCGGATCAGCAGGGGATGGCCGTGGATGCGCAGGCCCGCCTGGCTGGCCTCCGGCCCCTCATAACCGAGGTCCAGCCGCTTCTCCATCGCGCGCGGCACGAAGTCGCGCACCGTCTCGATCGCCAGCACCGCCAGGTTCACCTCGCTGCGGCGCGCGGCGTGCTCCTGGTCCTCGGCGCGGGCCATCGCCAGCAGCTGGTTCACCATGTGGGCCGCTCGCTGGCTGGAGACCGCGATCTGCTTGAGCGAACGCCGCAGCTCCGACGGCGAGCTGCGACCCTCGTCGATCTCGCGCTGGGCGAGCTCGGCCTGCGTCCGCAGCCCCGCCAGCGGCGTCTTGAGCTGATGCGCGGCGTCGGCCAGGAAGTGCTTCTGCGCGCGGATCGATTGATCGAGCCGCTCGAGCAGGTCGTTGATCGCCTGCACCAGCGGGGCCACCTCGTCGGGGATGCGCTGCTCGTCGATGGGGCTCAGGTCGGAGCTGTCCCGCGAGCGGATGCGGCGCTGCAGGTCGTTGAGCGGCGCGATGCCGCGCGCCAGCGCCAGCCACACCAGCAGCACCGCCAGCGGCAGGATCACGAACTGCGGCAGGATCACGCCTTTGATGATCTCGTTGGTCAGCCGCGAGCGCTTGCCCAGCGTCTCCGCGACCTGGACCAGCATCATCTTGTCGCCACCGGCCATCCCCTCCGGCACCACCCACAGGTAGGACACCCGCACCGCCTCGTTGTTGACCTCGTCGAAACGGCGGTTGACCTCCCACGGCACGATGGGCGGTTCGACTTCGGGCACCGGCAACTGGGCGTCGCCGCTTAGCAATTCGCCGCGCAGGCCCAGCACCTGGTAGTAGACCGTGTCGGACTCGTCCGCCCGGAGCAGCGCCGCGGCCTCTGGGGCCAGCGCGTAGCGCGACCGCCCACGTCGCGTGGAGGCGTCGCCGGGCCCCGGCTCCGTTGCGACCTGCAGGCCGAGCGTGCGCGCCATCTCGTCGAGCTCGCGGTCGTAGGGCTTGTTCGCGATGCCCTGCGCCACCAGCCACGTCAGCGCGACGCTGATCGGCCAGATGACCAGCAGCGGGGCAAGCATCCAGTCCAGGATCTCGCCGAACAGCGAGCGATGGCCGGACGATTCACCCGCCATGCCGCGCGTCCTCGATCAAGCGTGCGCCCAGGGGCTCCGGGACGCCCCGCGCCTCAGCCCGGAATCTTTTCAAGGCAGTAGCCGAGCCCGCGCACCGTCGCGATGCGGATCGGCCCCTGCTCGATCTTCTTGCGCAGCCGATGGATGTAGACCTCGATCGCGTTGTTGCTGACTTCTTCGCCCCACTCGCACAGGCGCTCGACCAACTGGTCCTTGCTGACCAGCCGTCCCGCGCGCTGCAGCAGCACCTCGAGCAGCGACAGCTCCCGCGCCGACAGTTCCACCATCTGATCGTTGATGTAAGCGACGCGGCCGGTGGCGTCGAACGTCAACGGGCCATGGCGGATCACGCTGGAGGCGGTGCCCAGGCCGCGGCGCGTCAACGCGCGCACACGCGCCTCGAGTTCCTGCAGCGAGAAGGGCTTGGCCATGTAGTCGTCGGCGCCAAGGTCCAGGCCCTTGACGCGTTCCTCGATGCTGTCCGCCGCGGTCAGGATCAGCACCGGCACGGACGATCCGCGCGCCCGCAGCCGACGCAGCACTTCCAGCCCATGCAGCTTCGGTAATCCCAGGTCGAGGATCAGCAGGTCGAACTCATGCGAGGCCAGCGCGGCGTCGGCCTCGCTGCCGCTGCCGACCTGGTCGACGGCGCAACCCGAGGCTCGCAACGAGCGCAGCAGGCCATCGGCCAGGACCTGGTCGTCTTCGGCGATCAAGATGCGCATGTGTCGTCCCCTCTGGTTATGGAGACATTCTAGGGAGCGGTCCGGGGCGCTTCCCTAGGCGTTTCCGAGCCGTCCTCAGGTCGATGAGCGGGGCACCAGTCAGGTGGGCGACAGCTTGGGAGGCGGCTCTTCCCCCTCTTTGGCGAAAACGGGGGGAGTTGTGCGGCTGGCTCATCCTGTGAGCCACCTGCGGCCTAACATCCCGCCATCGACAGCGCCGAAGCCGCACCGACGGGCGGCACGGGTCGACAAAGTACTGTACAGATATACAGATTGCGCCATAATCCGCCGCAGCCAACAGGAGAAGATTGCATGGACGCCCCCGTGAAGAACGCCAACACCGAAAAAGCCAAGGCCCTGCAGGCCGCCCTCGCCCAGATCGAAAAGCAGTTCGGCAAGGGCTCGATCATGCGGCTGGCCGAAGGCGAGAAGATCGAGGACATCCAGGTCGTCTCCACCGGCTCGCTGGGCCTGGACATCGCGCTGGGCGTCGGTGGCCTGCCCCGCGGCCGCGTGATCGAGATCTACGGTCCGGAATCGTCCGGCAAGACCACGCTGACGCTGCAGGTCATCGCCCAGATGCAGAAGCTGGACGGCGTGTGCGCCTTCATCGACGCCGAGCATGCCCTGGACGTGCAGTACGCGCAGAAGCTGGGCGTCAACCTGCAGGAGCTGCTGATCAGCCAGCCCGACACCGGCGAACAGGCGCTGGAGATCGTGGACTCGCTGGTGCGTTCGGGTTCGGTGGACCTGATCATCGTGGACTCGGTCGCCGCGCTGACGCCGAAGGCCGAGCTTGAAGGCGAGATGGGCGACGCGCTGCCTGGCCTGCAGGCCCGCCTGATGAGCCAGGCGCTGCGCAAGCTGACCGCCACCATCAAGAAGACCAACTGCACCGTCATCTTCATCAACCAGATCCGGATGAAGATCGGCGTGATGTTCGGTTCGCCCGAAACGACCACCGGCGGCAATGCGCTGAAGTTCTACGCCTCGGTGCGCCTGGACATCCGTCGCATCGGCTCGATCAAGAAGGGCGAGGAAGTCATCGGCTCCGAGACCAAGGTCAAGGTCGTGAAGAACAAGGTGGCGCCCCCGTTCAAGACGGCGGAGTTCGACATCCTCTACGGCGAGGGCATCAGCCGCGAGGGCGAGATCATCGACATGGGCGTGACCGCGAAGATCGTCGACAAGTCGGGGGCCTGGTACGCCTACAGCGGCGAGAAGATCGGTCAGGGCAAGGACAACGCGCGCGAGTTCCTGCGCGAGAACCCCGACCTGGCGGTCGAGATCGAGAACAAGATCCGCGAATCGCTGGGTATCCCCCTGCTGGGCGCCGCGCCTGGCGACGCCGAGTAAGCACCGGGCGACGGCATGACTCCGTCCGGATGCCGGCGGGGCTCGGCCTCGCAGCCGCTGTCGCTCAAGGCCAGAGCCGTGGCCCTGCTCGCGCAGCGTGAGCACAGCGCGATGGAGCTGCGCCGCAAGCTGCTGCGCATTGCTCGTGATCGACAAGCTGCGCTGATCGAGGCCGCCGCCGGCGAGGGCAATCTCTCTTCGAGCCCAGGGCCGGGGGCCGGGCGTTCCGAGGCCGAGGATCCAGACGGCTCCGAAGCCCAGGCGGTCACGCTGACCCAGGAAGTGGACGCGGTCCTCGACTGGCTCAAGGCGAACGGCTATCTCGACGAATCGCGATTCGTCGAGTCGCGCATCCACGCGCGCTCCCAGCGCTTCGGACAGCGCCGCATCGAGCAGGAGCTCGCCCAGCATGGGTTGGCGCTCGACGCGGAGCAGCGATCGGCGCTGGCGGCTGGAGAGCTGGACCGCGCTTGTGAGTTGCTGCGTCGCAAGTTCGGCGAAGGAGCGCCGGTGGACGCGTCGGCGGAGGCCAAACGGCTGCGCTTCCTGATGGGGCGAGGCTTTGGATCCGAACTCGCCCGCAAGGCGGTGCGCCGCGTCGCCGCCGGCCCTGACGCTTGAAGCGGTGACAGGCGCCGAAACCGCCTGAAACTTCGTGCGTCACGAGCACCTTTCGAGCCGCTGACAAGCCCACGCCAGTGCGCGGCACAACCGCGCCAAGGGCTTGATGCAACGCAGCATGCTACATTTTCGGCTTCGCAAACCAGCCCGCCGGCGTTCGTCCGCGGGCGTGTTTTTGCGTGTTTGCATCGGTTTATGTCTTTCACCGCCTCCCCCGAGCGCCATCCGCCGCAACGTCGCCGAACCGTCGACGCGAGGTCCTATGGCCGCGACGACGGGATCCTTGTCGCGGAGGCCCGGCTGAATCCGGCGCTGCAAACCCCATCTCAACGCCGGCATCGCGGAGCGTCCGCGGCATCGGCGGCCTCTTCCTGATTCATCCATCAAGCGAGACCTCCCTATGAAGATTCACGAGTACCAGGGCAAGGAAATCCTGCGCCAGTTCGGCGTGCCGGTGCCGCGCGGCATTCCCGCGTTCACGGTGCAAGAAGCGGTCGAAGCCGCGCAGAAGCTGGGCGGCCCGGTCTGGGTGGTCAAGGCGCAGATCCACGCCGGCGGTCGCGGCAAGGGCGGCGGCGTCAAGCTGGGCAAGAGCCTGGACGACGTGAAGGCGCTGTCCGAGCAGATCCTGGGCATGCAGCTGGTCACGCACCAGACCGGCCCGGCCGGCCAGAAGGTCCGCCGCCTGTACATCGAGGAAGGCGCGGACATCAAGAATGAGCTGTATGTCTCGCTGGTGACCGACCGCGGCACCCAGAAGGTGGCCTTCATCGCGTCGAGCGAGGGTGGCATGGACATCGAGGAAGTCGCCCACTCGACCCCCGAGAAGATCATCACCGAGTACATCGACCCGCTGACCGGCATCACCGCGGAGCAGTCGAAGAAGATCGCCGCGGCCATCGGCCTGACCGGCGCTTCGGTGGACCAGGCCGTCGACCTGTTCGCCAAGCTCTACAAGTGCTACATGGACACCGACGCGTCGCTGGTGGAAATCAACCCGCTGAACTGCGACTCCAAGGGCAACCTGATCGCGCTGGACGCCAAGTTCAACTTCGACGCCAACGCGCTGTTCCGTCATCCGGAAATCGTCGCCTACCGCGATCTGGACGAAGAGGATCCGGCTGAGATCGAAGCCTCCAAGTTCGACCTGGCCTACATCTCGCTGGACGGCAACATCGGTTGCCTGGTGAACGGCGCCGGCCTGGCCATGGCCACGATGGACACCATCAAGCTGTTCGGCGGCGAGCCGGCCAACTTCCTGGACGTCGGCGGCGGCGCCACCGCCGAAAAGGTCACCGAGGCCTTCAAGATCATGCTGAAGAACCCCGAGGTGAAGGGCATCCTCGTCAACATCTTCGGCGGCATCATGAAGTGCGACACCATCGCCGAAGGCGTGATCACCGCCTGCAAGGCCGTCAACCTGAATGTGCCGCTGGTCGTCCGCATGAAGGGCACCAACGAGGAGCTGGGCAAGAAGATGCTGGCCGAGTCCGGCCTGCCCATCATCGCCGCCGACACCATGGCCGAAGCCGCGACCAAGATCGTCGCCGCCGTCAAGTAAGCCGCAGACCCAGCCAAGGAATACGACATGAGCATCTACATCAACAAGGACACCAAGGTCATCACCCAGGGCATCACGGGCAAGACCGGTCAGTTCCACACCCTGGGCTGCCAGGCCTACGCCAACGGCAAGAACGCGTTCGTCGCCGGCGTGAACCCGAAGAAGGCGGGCGAGAAGTTCTCGGACATCCCCATCTACGGCACCGTGAAGGAAGCCGCCGCCCAGACCGGCGCGACCGTGTCGGTGATCTACGTGCCGCCCGCGGGCGCCGCCGCCGCGATCTGGGAAGCCGTCGAGGCTGACCTGGACCTGGCGATCTGCATCACGGAAGGCATCCCCGTCCGCGACATGCTGGAAGTGCGCAACAAGATGAAGGCCAAGGAACTGGCTGGCGGCAAGAAGACGCTGCTGCTGGGCCCGAACTGCCCCGGCCTGATCACGCCCGACGAGATCAAGATCGGCATCATGCCCGGCCACATCCACCGCAAGGGCCGCATCGGCGTGGTCTCGCGCTCCGGCACGCTGACCTATGAAGCGGTCGCGCAGCTGACCGAGATCGGCCTGGGCCAGTCCTCGGCCGTCGGCATCGGTGGCGACCCGATCAACGGCCTGAAGCACATCGACGTGATGAAGGCCTTCAACGACGACCCCGACACCGACGCCGTGATCATGATCGGCGAGATCGGCGGCCCGGATGAGGCGGAAGCCGCGCGCTGGTGCAAGGCCAACATGAAGAAGCCGGTCGTCGGCTTCATCGCCGGCGTCACCGCCCCTCCCGGAAAGCGCATGGGCCACGCCGGCGCGCTGATCTCGGGCGGCGCCGACACGGCCGATGCCAAGCTGGCCATCATGGAAGAGTGCGGCTTCACCGTGACCCGCAACCCGTCTGAAATGGGCAAGCTGCTGAAGGGCCTGCTGTAAGCAGCAGGAAAAACCTGATGAGGAAGATCGTTGGTGCGTAATTTCACGCACTGCGATCCCAGGGGTAGGGCGGGGACAATCCGCGCGCACCCCCTGAACCAAGGAAGGGGCCCAGTGGGCCCCTTCTCTCGTTCATCCCTCCAACGCTTTAGACTGGGCCCTCGTTGCGCGAGGCCCGGCGCGGGTTCCCCTCCATGGACATGTTCACCAGCCCCGAGTTCTGGCTCGCCGTCGGCCAGATCATCCTGATCGACATCCTGCTGGGTGGCGACAACGCCGTCGTCATCGCGCTTGCCTGCCGCAAGCTGCCGCCCAACCTTCGCACGAAGGGCATCATGTGGGGCACCGCCGGCGCGATCGTGCTGCGCGTCGTGCTGATCTTTTTCGCGCTCACGCTGCTCAAGCTGCCGTTCCTGAAGCTGGTCGGCGGCGCGCTGCTGCTGTGGATCGGCATCAAGCTGCTGATGCCGGAAGCGGAGGATGACCACTCGAAGATGGAAGCGAGTGACAAGCTCTGGGGCGCGGTGAAGACCGTCATCATCGCGGACTTCGTGATGAGCCTGGACAACGTCATCGCGATCGCCGGTGCCGCGGAAGGCGCGGGCTCCCATCACCAGATGCCGCTGGTGATCTTCGGTCTGCTGGTCTCGATCCCCATCATCGTCTGGGGCAGCCAGCTGGTGATCAAGCTGATGGACAAGTTCCCCATCGTGATCACGCTGGGCGCGATGCTCCTGGGCTGGATCGCCGGCACGATGCTGGTCACCGATCCGGCGCTGAACAGCTGGGTGCCGATGCAACCGGGCGACAAGCCCGGGACCACGGAAGTGCTGCCGCAGGTCTATTACGCGCTGGGCGTGGGTGGCGCACTGTTCGTGCTGATCGTCGGCAAGCTGCTGGCTGCGCGCAAGCCGGCCGAAGCCTGACGAAATGCCCGCCATGCCATGAGCGCCTCCGGCTTCCTGAAGCGATTGCTGGGCCGGGGCGCGTCCGACGAGGACGGGCATGGCGCACCTGACACCCTGCCGACGACGCAGCCGATGCCGCGCGCGGCAGGCGTGGCGCTCGACGACTACGAGATCGGCGAGGAACTCGGTCGCGGGGCGATGGCGGTGGTCAACCGTGCGATCGACCGGCGCAGCGGCGCAACGGTCGCGATCAAGCGGCTGGCCTTGCAGCGCGAATTCGCGCCCGAGGACCTGATCGACGTCCGCGACCGCTTCATGCGGGAAGCCAGCGCGGCGCGGCACCTGGATCACCCCGACATCCTTCGCGTCCTGGACGCCGGCGAATGCGCCGGCGACACCTGGATCGCGATGGAGTACGTCGTCGGGCAGGATCTCAGCCACCACACGCGAGCGGGGCAGCTGCTGCCCCTGCGGGAGGTGCTGCTGCTCGGCGCCCGGCTGGCGCGGGCTTTGTCTTACGCCCATGGACACGGCGTCGTGCACCGCGACATCAAGCCGGCGAACGTGATGCTGGAGCGCGAGTCCGGCAGCGTGAAGATCATGGACTTCGGCATCGCGCGCGTCGCCGACGGCAGCCGCACGCGGACCGGCCTGGTGCTGGGCACGCCGTCCTACATGTCGCCGGAACAGCTGGCCGGCCTGCAGGTGGACGGGCGCAGCGACTTGTATTCGCTGGGTGCGATGCTGTTCCAGCTGCTGACCGGCCATCTGCCCCACCAGTCCGAGTCGATGGCCACGCTGATGCATCAGATCACCAACCAGCCGGCGCCCGACATCCGGCGCCTGCGTCCGGAGATCCCGGAATCGCTGGCGCTGATCGTCGCTCTCGCGCTGGAGAAACGCCCCGAGCTGCGCTACCAGCGCGGTGACCTGATGGCGCAGGATCTGGAGGCGGTGTTGAGCCAGATTCCGGTCGAATTGGCCAATAGCACGGGCGCCACACCCCCCCCGCCAGCGGGACAGGCATTCGAGCGAACTTTGCGGCTACAGTCCCAGGGCGCAGTGCACAATCCCCTTCCCCCAGCCGATCCCGCCAGCAAGACATGACCCTGGAGTTCTTCAGCGCCACCGACACCGGACGCGTGCGCGACAACAATGAAGACTCGGTCGCCCTGGAGCCGGGCGTCGGGCTGGCGGTCCTCGCCGACGGCATGGGGGGCTACAACGCCGGGGAAGTCGCCAGCCAGATGCTGACGACCTTCATCAAGTCGGAACTGGGGCGCTGGCTGGCCGAGAGCGGGCAGCATGCGACCGACATCGATGTGCGGCGTGCGATGGACATCTGCGTCGACAACGCCAACCGGGCGATCTTCAATGCCGCCAACACGAATCCGCGCTACGCCGGCATGGGCACGACGCTGGTTCTGGCAGTCTTCAGAGAACAGAGTCTGCTGCTTGGACACGTCGGTGACTCGCGCGCCTACCGCTTGCGGGAAGGGCAACTCGTTCAGTTGACGCGTGACCATTCGTTGCTGCAGGAACAGATCGATGCAGGCCTACTGACGCCTGAGGAAGCCGTCTTCAGCAGCAACAAGAATCTGGTG
Source organism: Roseateles sp. 22389 (assembly GCF_052044995.1). Taxonomy (NCBI): domain Bacteria; kingdom Pseudomonadati; phylum Pseudomonadota; class Betaproteobacteria; order Burkholderiales; family Sphaerotilaceae; genus Roseateles; species Roseateles sp. 22389. The sequence goes on along the minus strand of NZ_JBQEOF010000005.1, from coordinate 93,869 downwards.
ACGCGGGCCGTGGGTGTCGAGGACACGGTGATGCTGGAAGTCCATCAACACGAGCTGCTGCCGGGTGACCAGATCCTGCTGTGCAGCGATGGGTTGTCCGACATGGTCGATGACGTCAGCGTGGCACAGGTGTTGCAAAGCCACGAAGACCTGCCCGAGGCGGCGCAGGCGCTGGTGGACGCGGCCAATGACATGGGCGGCAAGGATAATATTGCGATCGTTCTGGTTCGCGCGGAAAGTCGCACCAAGCCATGGGCGTGGTGGCCATTCAGTCGTAACAATGGGCGCCGTTGAGGCGGCCCGCTACAAATAAGACAGGACTCGAGGTCAAGCATGGGCAAGCTGGTGGTGTCGCTCGACGGCGTGGTGATCAAGGAAGTGCAGGTCACCAAGGACAAGACCACGCTCGGCCGTCGGCCGTACAACGACATCGTCATCGACAACCTGGCGGTCAGCGGCGAGCACGCCGTGCTGCAGATGGTTGGCGCGGATGTCTTCATCGAGGATCTGAACTCGACCAACGGCACGTACATCAACGGCAAGGCGATCAAGAAGCAGCTGCTCTCGCACAGCGACGTGATCGAAGTCGGGAAGTACAAGATCAAGTATCTGGTCGAGGACAACGCCGACTACGAGAAGACGATGATCCTGCGCCCGGGCACGGCCCCGAGCAGCGGTTTTGGATTGCCGTCCTCGTTCGGTGGCCTGGGCCCGGCGCCGGTGTCGACCGCGCCCGCCGCCATCAAGGTGCTCAACGGGCCGGCAGCCGGCCGTGAGGTCACGCTGACCAAGGTGGTCACGACGGTCGGCAAGCCCGGCGTGCAGGTGGCGTCGATCACCAAGCGGCCCAGCGGTTATGTCTTCGCGCACGTCGAGGGGGGCGCCAGACCGGTGGTCAACGGCGCGCCTCTGACCGCCGAGTCGGTCCCGCTGAAAAACGGAGACGTGATCGAGTTGGCCGGCACGCAGATGCAATTCGTGCAGGTCTGACGCGTCAAAGGGGCTCGCGAGCCCCTTTTTCACGTGCGTTTCGGCCAAATCAGGCGTTGGATCGCCGCCAATCCTGTATCCAGATGATTCAGCACTGTCGGTCGATGACTGACACGCGTGCAGGTTTTCACGGCACACCGGCGGCGTCGCGTAAGCGACGGCAATAAGTCCCCGATTCGCGGATTCGGCGCTTAGCGCCGCGCAAGGCTGCCTCTACAGTCCCCGGCATGAAGATTCGCGTGCTCGGTTGCGCCGGCGCCCTGGCGGCCGGCTACAGGACCACCTCCTTCCTGCTGGACGACGATGTGCTCATCGACGCCGGCAGCGGCGTGGCCGAGCTCACTGTGGAGGCGATGGCCAAGGTCGACCATATCCTGGTCACGCATTCGCATCTCGACCACGTCCTGGCGATCGGCCTGCTGGCTGACACCGTCCAACGCCGACGCGCCCAGGCAGGCCGCCCGCCGGTGAAGGTCCATGCGCTTCGAGAAACGCTGGAAGCCCTCCGGGCCCACGTATTCAACGGCGTCATCTGGCCGGACTTCACCCGTTTGCCGTCAACGGATCGGCCCGCGTTGACCTTCCATGAGTTCGCCGTGGGCGATCGGTTGGATCTCGGCGATGGTCGCCGCATCGAGGTGCTGAGCGCTGCGCATACGGTTCCCGCGGTGGGTTTTGCCGTGGATGGCGGAGCGCTTGGTCACTGGGTCTTCACCGGAGACACCGGCCCGAATCCGGCGCTCTGGCAGCGGCTGTCGGAGATCAAGGTCGCGCATCTGGTCATCGAATGCGCGTTTGGCGACGACGAATGCGGGCTCGCCGGCATCAGCAAGCACCTATGCCCGACAACATTGCGGGATGAACTGGCGAAGCTAGACGGTTCGATTGATGTACACATCACCCACATCAAACCCGGTGAACGGGAGGCGGTGATGGAGGCAGTCATGGCGCTTCGTACGACGCATCGCTTGTCTGCCCTGGAGAACTTCCAGGAGTTCACACTGGCCTAACGTTCGCTGCCGCCACACTTGCCGCCCGCACCGATCTTCGCTGCGGGCGGCTTTGTTTCGGGTGGTCCCGTACCTTGGCCGACAAACTTTGGCAGCACCTCGGCGACTGACAAATCGTGGCAGGGTGGCTGACAAAAATGGTCACTTGAAGTCAGGCCGCGGCCGACAGGCTGTGAAGTGGGTCACGGAACGGAGAAGGAAAGCGGCTGGCACGGCCCCTGCGTTCATGGGGGTCGTCTCTACCCCTAATCTCTCTTTGGAGTGTTTATGAAGCGCGTTCAACAAGGTTTCACCCTGATCGAACTGATGATCGTCGTGGCGATCATCGGCATTCTGGCTGCCGTGGCTCTGCCGGCTTATCGTGACTACATCATTAAGGCGAAGGCTTCGGAGCTGTATGCAGCAGCAGGTCAGCCGAAGGCCAACATCCAAGAATGGGTGTCGGTCAAGGGTGTCATGCCCGGCACGAACGATATCGCCATCCCTGCGGCGACTTCCGGCTCTGTGGTTGGCGGCACGACCTGGGATGGCAGCAAGATCACCGTGACCGCGAGCGCTGTTGAAGCCGCTCTGTCGGGCAAGACCGTGATCGTCAATGCGGCCCCGCTGGCTGCTGGAGCCGAAACTGTCGTCTGGACCTGCAGCGGCGGTACCGTCGACAAGAAGTATCTGCCCGCCAGCTGCAAGTAATCCAGCCCGGTAGACTGTGGAGGGCGCCTCGAGCGCCTTGAGGAAGGAGCCTTCGGGCTCCTTTCGCCGTTTGGAGGCGAGCGTTCGACCGGGACCGTCTCGCCGGACGGTCGCGTTACCATCCTGCCGCCGCCAGTACGCCCGTCTCGCAGAGGTACACGAGCACCTGACGGTCACGCCCTCTGCCTCCGCCTCTTGGATCTGCCCATGCCTACGTCGTCGACGCCACCCTATGACGCCCGCCTCGCATGGCGCCAACGTGTCCGCGCCAGTGCCATCCACATGGTCAGTTGCATCACAGTGGCGATGATTGTCGCAGCGTTGGTATTGTTAATCTGGTACCCGTGGCCCTATCGAGTGATCTCCGGCGGCGAGCAACTGCTCTTCCTTGTGATGGGAGTCGACATCATCATGGGGCCATTGATCACGCTGGCGATCTTCGATCTTCGCAAGCCGATGCAAGTGCTCAAACGAGACCTCGCGGTCATCGTCGCCCTGCAATTGGCCGCGCTTTTTTACGGCCTACATACGGTTTACATCGCGCGCCCGGTCGCGCTGGCGCTCGAGGGGACGCGTTTCCGAGTCACCACTGCGGTGCAGGTCGTGAGCGAAGAGTTGCCGCGCGCGCCGGAAGGTTTGCGGTCCTTGCCGCTGGACGGGCCGCGGTTGGTGGCGACGGTCGAACCCTCAGCGGAGGAACGCGGCGACGCAATTTTCATGGCGATGGCCGGGGCGGACCTGGGTGCCCGGCCGTTGTTCTGGCGGGCCTGGGGTGCAGACGCCCGCCGCGAGACCCTGAAGGCGGGCAAGCCAATTGGTCCGATGCTGACGTCGCTGGCAGACCGCTCCGATGTGGACGCGGCGATCGCGCGCACGGGCCGCTCTGCGGATCAGTTGTTAGCGATCCCGGTGATCGCGCGCCGCTTGGACTGGTCGGTGCTGATCGACAAGACAACAGGCGATCCGGTCGGATTCGCGCCGATCGACGCATTCTGAAGCTCCGTTCCATCGCTCGATATCGATCTCGCGGATCCTGTACGTCCCAATGACTGATTCCCTTCCCGCTGCGTCGTTGCCTCCGGTGCTCTCCTCCGCCGCGTTCGTGAGCGATCCGAGCCAGCGAGACACAAAGCTGGCCATCAAGGCCGCATTGATCGCGTTGCTGATTGTCGCGTTGGCGGCCAGCCTGGGACTTTGCCGCTGGCCTGGTGCCTCGATCGTCCCGAACATGCTCTTCGGCACCGCTGTCCAGCGTTTCTACGTCATGAACAGCGTTGCGGTGCTGTTTGTAATCCTCTTCTGGGGAACGGTGCCCAGCCGTATCACGATGGCGGTGTCGCTGGCGGGAGGCGCCGTGATCGGGACGCTGCTTGCGTTCCTGCTACCCGAGGTGTTCCGGCTGACCCAACCTGAGCATATGTTGGTGGCCTACAGCGTGCCATGTATCGGGCTACTCCTTCACCGTGCGCTGGTCGCCGGTCGTTCCGTGCCGGCAGACTTGATCGGGCATCGCTTGCGTGCAGTCTTGATTCTGCTGTTGCTCAACATCGTCTTGCCTGATTCCGCGCTCCAGTTGAGCGCGGCGGCCCATCCCGAGGTCTTGGACACGCACGCGCTAGCCATGGACCAACTACTGGGTTTTAGTTTCGTGGCGTGGATCGCGCAGACAGTCCGCGGATTGCCGTGGCTGCTCGAACTGAACAAGTCGCTCTACACGTACACCCCGGCGCTGATGCTGGCCGCTGTGGCCTTGCAACTGCGAGGCAAGCGGGCCCATGTGCCGAGCGTGACGCTGATATGGCTGTTGATGACGATGTCCGCCTGCGTCGCTTATCACCTGTTTCCCATCACAGGCCCGCGCTACGTCTTTGGTGACGTGGATTTCGCGACTGCAATCGCCAAGCCCGTTGCTCTTCAGCAGGTCCTTGTGCTTGCCCCTTATCCCCGTAACGGCATGCCGTCGATGCACTTCGGCTGGGCCTTGGCGGCGTGCATCGTGTTATGGCAGACCGTGCGGCATTGGCTGCCGCGCCTTGTTGGCGCCTTGGCGACCTTGGGCGTTGCCTCGGCAACAATCGCCCTGGGCGAGCACTATCTGATTGACTTGATAGTGGCCATCCCATTCGTGCTTGGCGCAATGGCAATGGTCACGACTGGAGTTCCGTGGACGTCGGCAGCCAAGCGGCGGGTCGTTATCGCCGGCTTTGGCCAGTGGCTGGTCTGGGTGCTGTGCATGCGCTTTGCGATGCCCTTCTTGCAGGAGCATCAATGGATCGCCTTCGGTATGCTCCTCGTCACGATCGCGGTCGTGGTCTTGCAGATCTCGTGGCGACGCCAATTCGAGGCGCACGCGATCACCCCCATCGAACCAGCACCAAGCCCCCAAGCCACTGCGGAGCTTGAAGTGCAGCGTCGATGGCTGCATCGCTTCGGTCTGATGTTCGTAACTTCCGGTGCTGCGGCATTGGTGTATCAGGTCGTCTTCGCGAAAAAGCTGGCTCTGGTTTTCGGCAGCACGGCCACTGCGACCTTCACGGTGTTGGCGACATTCCTCGGCGGCATGTCGATCGGCGCACTGATTGGCGGCGTACTAGCGACACGCTCGCATCGACCGCTGCGCGATTACGCCATCGTCGAACTTGCGATCGCAGGCTACTGCGTGCTATCGCCCTTCTTGTTCGATCTCGCGCAGGCCGCATACGTGGCCTTGGCTGCGGGCGTGCCACCCGACGCGCCACAGCTGCTGGTGCTGCGGATCGCGCTCGGCGCTGCAGTACTCTCCGTGCCGACGGTACTGATGGGTATGACGCTGCCGTTGCTCGCTCAGGCGCTCGGTGCCACCGCCGGCTCGCTGGGCAATCGGGTGGCTTGGCTCTACTTCTGCAACACCATTGGCGCGGCGCTCGGCGCACTCCTGACGGCCTACTTCGTGATTCCGGCGGTGGGTATCCAGCGCACTGTGCTTATCGCCGCTTTGCTCAACCTCATGGTGGCGCTCGGCGCGCTTGAATTGCTCAAGCAGCCGGCCGCAGACCGTGCTGCCGTGCCGGCCGCTCTGGCCGGCTCCAGCCAGACGCCGTTCGGCAGCCGGCAGGTGACGTTGGCCATGGCGGCGCTGGGCATCGGTGGCATGCTGTCGCTTGGCCTGGAGGTCACCTACGTGCACCTGCTGTCGATCGTGGCGGGCAACAGCGTCTATGCATTTGGGTTGATGCTGGCCGCGTTCCTCATGGGCCTATCGCTCGGGGGCGAAGGCGCGCGCCGACTCCTCGGACGACTGTCCCCTGTGGCCGGCCTGGCCGCAGCCCTGCTGTGCCTTGCCGCGTCGATTGTTCTCACTACTGGCGGATGGAACGCTATCCCAGACTATTTCGCCAGTTTTCAACAGTACGGGGCGGTACGAAGCTTCGGCAGCCGCGAAGCGATCCGCGGCATGGTATGCATGCTGATCATGGTGCCACCGACCCTGTGCATCGGCGCGGCCTACGTTTTCGCGATGGAAATCGCGACCTCTGGCGCTACTGTCAAGCGACTCGGTGCCGCGGCGGCAATCAATACCCTGGGCAATATCGTCGGTGTGCTGCTGTTTGGATTCGTTGTGTTGCCGCGCTGGGGCGGCTTGGATGCGGCTCTGTTGATCGCTTTCTGCGCGATAGCGCTCGGACTCATCCTGCTCACAACCTCCATTGCTGGACGATCGCGACGCTGGGTCGCTCTATTCGCCGTCGCAACACTCGGGCTCCTTTGGCAACACCGCGACGCCACGCTGGATTACCGCACTCTCAGTTCAGGTGCCAATGTGTATTTCGCGGCGCAGGACTGGGGGCGTGTGGTGGACCACGCAGAAAGCATTGACGGTGGCCTAACCGCAGTGGCGCAAGGCGACCTTCAAGGCCGGCCTCTGAAGACGCTGCTGACCAACGGAAAATTCCAAGGCAATGACTGGCTCACCGGAGAGATGCAGGCACAGATCGGCTTCGCGATGGCGCCGCTAATGCATCAGGAGCGTCGGGAGCGGGCGCTTGTGATCGGCTACGGAACCGGGGCAACCAGCCGCGTTTTTCACGAGGCGGGTTTCAAGCGAGTGGATATTGCGGAACTCAGCGCCGATATCGTGCGGCTCGCTGACCAGCATTTTCCGGCGATCAACCGTCAGGTTTCGTCGCAGCCAGGCGTGCACCTCAGTGTGACCGACGGCCGCAATCTACTGTTGCTGTCGCGAGATCAATACGATGTAGTCAGCATCGAGCTGACTTCTATCTGGTTCGCGGGCGCCGCCTCGCTCTACAACCATGAGTTCTATGAACTGGCAAAGCGCAGGATGACGGAGGACGGTGTGCTACAGCAGTGGGTGCAATTGCACCGGTTGACGCCTGAGGACATCCTAACCGTCGTGGCCAGCCTGCGCAGCTCGTTCCACTTCGTGAGCCTGTATGTGTTGGGTGGGCAGGGCGTCTTGGTCGCCACCAACGATCCCGCTCGCGCGATGCCTCGACTGCAAGCGGTGCAGACGCTGGAGTCCTTTGCGGAGCTTGAGGAGGTTCGGACAATCCTTGGCCGGCCACTCCGAGCGCTGATCGGAGACCGGTTGCTCGCACCCGATGGGGTGGATCGCTTTGTGGCCAGTTCAGGCGTAGCGCCCGCCGTGTGGGTTAGCACCGACGACAATGTGCGACTCGAGTACAGCACGCCACGAGCCAATGTTCGTGACCCGCTGGCCTCACAACAACAGAATCTGGCGGTGCTGCAACGCTTCAGCGCGTCACCTTCGATACCGACGGCTCCGGCTTCCGCCGCTACCCGCTGATGAGTGAGGCGTCGGCGGCGTTGATGCGCCAGGACAGTAAAGTAGTCAGTCCGCAAGACGCAAATTGCCCATGACGCCCGCCGCGACGACTCGTACCGCCGATATGTCCACCTTTGATCCGGGGCAGTCGGTCGTACCGCCCCGCCGGCCGCTTATCCTCCTGGGCCTGCTCGTTGGCGTCACGCTCGCCCCGCTGATCGCCTTCAACCAGACGCCGTCGGCCACGCTTTACAACCAGCTGATGGCCTTTGCAGGTCTCGGGCTGCTGGTCGCCGGTCTGGCGTGGGGGCGCTCCCTGCGCGCAGGCTGGCGCAACGACGGCGTGTCCCTCTCCCTGCTGCTGATGACCGCCGTCGCCTTGGCGGCACCGTTCACCCATGGGCTCCCCTGGTCCATGTCGCTGACCAGCATTGCGATGCTGCTCGGCGCGTTGCTCGCCGTGCAAACCGGTCGCGCCGTGGTGGCCAACCAGAGAGACCAAGTGCTGACGCTCTTCTGCGTCGCCCTCGTCGGCGCTGGTGTGCTGAGCGTTGCCGTCAGCCTCGTCCAGATGTTCTTCCCGTCGCTGGCCGACGGCAACGTCATCGCACGCTCGGGGCTCGTCGGTCGCGCGGTCGGCAACATGCGCCAGCCCAATCACCTCGCGAGCCTGCTGATGTGGGCGTGCGTCGCGTCCGTGTGGCTGGCGCAAGGCGGCTGGCTTGCCCGTCGTCTGGGGGGGGCGCTGCGCGGCACCGTCGCGCTGCACGTGCTGCTCTTTCTCTTCGTCTTCTGCGTGCTGCTCAGCGCCTCCCGCACCGGCATGATCGGCGTGGCGATGCTCGCCCTCTGGGGCGCGGTCGATGCCCGACTCGCCCCGCGCGTGCGCATCGCGCTGGGATCGACGCTGATCATGTTCGCCATCGGCTGGGGGCTGCTCGAGGCTTACACCGCCCTGAGCCATCACGCCTTCGGCGCCCAGTCCCGCGTGTCTGAGGAAGGCGCGGGTTCTCCGTCGCGCATCGCGATCATGAAAAACGCGATCGGCCTGTTGCAGCGCTACCCGCTGACCGGCTCCGGTTGGGGAGACTTCAACTTCGCTTGGACGATGACGCCGTTCCCGGACCGCCCGGTCGCGTTCTTCGATCACACCCACAACCTCGAACTGCAATTGCTCGTCGAGATGGGGCTGCCCCTGGGCCTGCTCACGCTAGCCCTGCTCGCCTTGGGTCTGTGGAAGGGCTTCGCCCGCGCCGTGCGCGGAAGCGCGGCCACGCGTTGCGCGGCCATGCTGGTCGCGATGATCGGCCTCCACAGCCAGTTCGAGTACCCCCTCTGGTATGCCTATTTCCTCCTTCCGGCTGCATTCGCCTATGGGCTCTGTCTGGCGGGGGGGGATGTCGCCGAGTCGACGCCGGCGACCGGTCAGCGCCGACCATGGCTGGCGGCGCTCGGGCTTGTGGTTGCGGCCGCCGTGCCGCTGGTCGTGATCGACTACCTGCGCATCGTGCACATCTACGCGCCGCCGGCCGGTGCGGCTTCGCTCGACGACCGCATCGCCGCTGGCCAGCGTTCGCCGCTGTTCGCGCTCCAAGCCGATTACGCCGAAGCCACGGTGCAACCGCCGGGAGCCGTGGCTCTCGCCGCAGCCCGGCAGACCGGGCATCACCTGATCGACACGCGCCTGCTGATGGCCTGGGCGAAATCGCTCAACGCGGTCGGCGAGACCGACAAGGCGCGCTACCTGGTCCAGCGCCTGCGCGAGTTCCGCAACGTCGCCAGCGAGGAGTGGCTCAACGAATGCGACGAGGTCGCGCAACTGGGCGCCGCAGCCAAGCCCTTCCAATGCGAAGCGCCGAAGCGCGAGTACAGCTTCCGCGAACTACGCTGATCGGGCGAGCCAAGCGGATAGGGGCTGGGGAGTCAGACCTCGGCGGTCCAGTCGCCCGACTTCCCGCCGTGCTTCTCCAGCACGCGGATCTGCTCCATGACCATGCCCCGATCAGCGGCTTTGCACATGTCGTAGACGGTCAGCAGTCCCACCTGCACGGCGGTCAGCGCCTCCATCTCGACGCCGGTGCGCCCCAGCGTCTCGACCTGCGCGGTGCAGACCACCGCGTTCGCCGCCTCATCGAGTTCGAACTCGACAGCCACCCGCGTGATCGGCAGCGGATGGCACAGCGGAATCAGATCCGACGTCCGCTTCGCGGCCTGGATCGCGGCAATGCGCGCGACGCCGATCACATCGCCCTTCTTTGCGTTCCCATCGCGGATCAGAGCCAGCGTCGCCGGCTTCATCCGGATGCGCCCCGCCGCGCGCGCCACGCGGTGCGTGACATCCTTGCCGGAGACGTCCACCATGTGGGCTTGTCCGTCGGCGTCAAAATGGGTCAGAGGCGAGCTCATGGGCGCGGCAACAATCGCGAAACCGAAGAGGCGTCATCATAGTTCCCGCCCTGGAGATCCCTTGAAGCGACCGAACCCCATTCCCTTCAGCCGTCGTTGCCTGGCGGTGCTGCTCAGCGCGATGCTGCTCGGCCAGGGCGCCGCTGCGCAGGTGAACCTGCCCGCCCTGGGCGACTCGGTGTCCGCGGACGTCAGCATCGGCGCCGAGAAGAAGCTCGGCGACCAGGTCATGCGGCAGATCCGGCCGGACCCCGACTACATCGACGATCCGCTGCTGCTCGAGTACGCGCAGAACACCTGGCAGCCGCTGGTGAACGCGGCGCGCCGGCTCGGCAACATCAGCGACGACACCAGCGACCGTTTCGCCTGGGAACTCTTCCTGGTGCGCGACCGCTCGGTGAACGCGTTCGCGCTGCCCGGCGGCTACGTGGGCGTACACCTCGGGCTGATCGCCATGACGGGGGCGCGTGACGAATTGGCCTCGGTGCTGGGGCACGAGTTGTCGCACGTCACGCAGCGGCACATCGCGCGGAGCATCGTCGGCGATGCCCGGACCAGTGCGCTCGCGACGGTGGGGCTCTTGCTGGGCATCCTCGCCGCCGCGAAGAGCCGCAGCGTCGACGGCGCCCAGGCCGCGATCGTCACCAGCCAGGCGGCAGCGGCGCAAGCGCAACTGAACTTCTCGCGCGACATGGAGCGCGAGGCGGACCGGGTGGGCTTCCAGGTCATGACGCAGGCGGGCTACCAGCCCGCCGGCATGGCCAGCATGTTCGAGCGCATGGAGCAGGCTTATCACCTGATGGATTCGGGGGCTTATCCCTACCTGCGCAGTCACCCGCTGACCAGCGAGCGCATCGGCGAGGCGCGCGCGCGACTGGGCACGGCCGCGCAGACCAAGCTGGTCGGCACCTCGGAGCATGTCTTGATGGCCGCGCGCGCCCGTGTGCTGATGGACCAGCGCACCGATCCCTGGCGCGTGCTCCAGGGCCTGGACGCTGGCTCGAGAGCCGGCGAGAAGAACATCGATCAGCTCGCCGCGCGCTACACCAGCGCGCTGGCGTCGATCAAGCTGAGGGACTTCTCCCGCGCCGAAGCCACGCTGAAGACGGCCGACGCGCTGGCGGGCCTGCTCGGCGCCGACCCAGGCGCGAAGCGGCTGCTCGTCTACGCGCATGCCGAACTGGAAGTCGCCCGCGGCAGGCCGGATGCTGGTTTCGCGGCGCTGGAGCCGCTCAAGAACGAGCGCTCGCGCCCGATGCTGATGATCCGCGCGGATCTGGCGCAGGCGGACCCGCGGCCGGAAGTGAAGCGGGAAGCCGCCGAGGCGTTGCAGACCCACCTGGCGCTGCACGCGCAGGACGCGCTGGCCTGGCAGGAAAGCGGCACCTTGTGGCAGCAGCTCGGCCAACCGCTGCGCTCGCTGCGGGCTCAGGGCGAGAACCGCGCGGCACTCGGCGACATCACCGGCGCGATCGACCGCCTCGCGTCGGCGGAACGCCAGGGCCGCGCCCGTTCGGCGGACCAGTTCGAGGCGTCGGTGATCGACTCCAGGCTGCGCGATCTTCGTTATGAGCGCCGCCAGATGCTGATGGAGATGTATCCGCGTGGGGTGCCGCCTGGCGCGGAGCCTTGAGCGCATCTCGCAGGCGCCAGAACGAAGGCCGCTCGATGAGCGGCCTTTTTCATGACGGGAGGTGCCTTAGCCAGCGAGGTGGGCTCATTCGCTGTCGGGGAACAGCCGTTCGATCAGCACGTCGATGGCCATGCCGCACAGCGAGTAGATCAGCGAGCCGATCAGCGCCGCGCCGAATCCTGCGACGGTGAAGCCGTCCAGCACGGTGGCGGTGGCCCAGAAGAGCAGCGCATTGATGACGAAGAGGAACAGCCCCAGCGTCAACAGCGTGACTGGCAGCGTCAGCAGCACCAGCACCGGTCGCAGGATCGTGTTGAACAAGCCCAGCACGAAGGCCGCGATCAGCGCGGTGCCGAAGCCCTTCACCTGGACGCCAGGGTAGAGATGCGCCACCAGCAGCAGCGCGGCCGCCAGAAGCAGCCAACGGGTCAGCGTTTTCATGCCGCTCAGCATACCGGCAGGCATCATCAGAAAAATACGAACTTGAAATCGCCAACAACACAAGATAATCCGAACCTTCCGAAAGGGGAGTAGCCACGCGGCCCAGGCCGCGGCAGACGCCCGTCAGTACGTTGCCTTGTTGGCAGCCGGGCTCTGCACCTGACACCGGACCGCCGTCAACGACGCGGCCTGGCGCCAGTCTTGCAAGACCTTTTGGCCGGACGGCGGTCGCTCGATCGCCGCGAGTGTCTTGGGGATCGGTACAGTCCGCCCCGTTCTTGCAAGGAGTCTTCATGAGCACGATCGTGCCCACCTGGTTGTGGGTGGTTTTCGTCGGCATCGTCGTGGTGTCGCTGTTTCTCGACTTCGTTGTCCTGCGCAAGCAGGGCGCGCACGAGGTGGGGGTCAAGGAAGCGATCAACTGGTCGCTGGTGTGGGTGGCGTTGAGCGTCGCCTTCATGGGCCTGCTGTGGTGGGCCGTCAAGGACGGCACCGGCGACACGGCGCTCGCCAACACCAAGGCGCTGGAGTTCATCACCGGCTATCTCATCGAGAAATCGCTGGCGGTCGACAACATCTTTGTCTTCCTGATGATCTTCACCTACTTCGCGGTGCCTTCGGCCTACCAGAAGCGGGTGCTGATGATGGGCATCATCGGCGCCATCGTGCTGCGCACGGTGATGATCCTGGTCGGCGGCTGGCTGATCGCACAGTTCCACTGGATCCTCTATCTCTTCGGCGCCTTCCTGCTGATCACCGGCATCAAGATGTGGTGGGCGGCCGGCAAGGAACCGGACCTCGAGGACAACCCCGCGCTGAAGCTGCTGCGTCGCGTGCTGCCGGTCAGCAAGAACTTCGACGGCGAACGCTTCTTCACCCTCGAGAACGGCAAGCGCATCGCCACGCCGATGCTGCTGGTGATCGCGCTGGTGGGCATGACCGATGTGATCTTCGCGGTGGACTCGATCCCGGCGATTTTCGCGATCACCAGCGATCCCTTCATCGTGCTGAGCTCCAACATCTTCGCGATCCTCGGCTTGCGCGCGATGTACTTCCTGCTTGCGGCGATGGCGTCCAAGTTCCACCTCCTGAGCTACGGCCTGGCCGTCGTGCTGGTGTTCATCGGCGCCAAGATGATGCTGATCGACGTCATCAAGATCCCGGTGCTGCTGTCGCTGGGCGTGGTGGTGGCGATCCTCGCGATCACGATGATCTGGAGCCTGCGCACCGCGCCCAAGCTGCCCGAGCATCGCTCGAACGAGTCGCCGGACGCGCTGAACTGACGACCCGCTGACGGGCAGGGCGCTTCCCCGCCCGCCATCCCCTCCGACCCGCGTGACGCGCCAGCGTCTCGCGGGTTTTTGCATTTCCGAGCAGATTCCGAGCAGGCCCAGGCGTCGCGCGTTCGCCACGCGGAAGCGCTATTCACCAGCAAATCTTTGACATGTACAAATGAGAATGCTTAGCATTTGCGGCCTTTGAGTCCAGAACCGGCCTCAATCACCCGCCACCGCCAGCCAGTCGCGATCAGGGAGGGGCCCGCCACCGTGCGCCGTGAAGCGTCGGGACGACGCCGCCAGCGCGCAGCCAGCCGAGCCGATTTCCATAAGAACTTCTCCCCCCGGAGCTCGATCCCCATGTCCCGCTACATCAAGAGCCGCAAGCACGCGGTGGCCCCGCTGGCCGCACTGGCCGCCTCCCTGACCCTCCCGCTGGCCCACGCCGCCGAAGCCCCCGCCCCCGCCGACGCCGGCTCGACCGCCGCGTCCTCCTCCGCCGCGCCCTACCTGCCCCAGGTGAAGATCGAAGGCACCGCCCAGTCCGCCTACAAGGCCGACAAGAGCGCCTCCTCCAAGCTGACCCAGCCGCTGCTGGAGACGCCCAAGACGATCTCGGTGATCAAGAAGGAAGTGCTGCGCGAGCAGGGCGCGGTCTCGCTGATCGAAGCGCTGCAGAACACCCCCGGCATCACGATGCAGCTGGGCGAGAACGGCAACACCTCTGCCGGCGACACCTTCCAGATGCGCGGTTTCAGCGCCAGCACCTCGACCTTCGTCGACGGCATCCGTGACCTGGGCGCGGTGACCCGCGACGTGTTCAACGTCGAGCAGATCGAGGTCGTGAAGGGCCCGGCGGGCGCCGACACCGGCCGTGCCGCCAGCGCCGGCTACATCAACCTGATCACCAAGCTGCCGCAGATCGACGACTTCATCGACGGCTCGGTGACGATCGGCGACGCCAGCCGCAAGCGGGCCTCGGTCGACGTCAACCAGAAGATCTTCGACAACAGCGCCGTGCGCCTGAACGCGGTGTGGCAGGACTACGGTGTCCCCGGCCGCGACGAGGTCAAGCGCAAGAACTACGGCATCGCGCCCTCGATCGCGTTCGGCCTGAACACGCCGACCCGCTTCTTCCTGTACTCGCAGCACCTGCGCCAGAACAACCGCCCGGACGGCGGCGTGCCGACCATCGGCTGGCCCGGCTACACGGCGGTGTCGTCCGCGACGGTGACGCCCGCCCAGGCCGCCGCGCTGATGGCCGCGCCCAAGGTCGACCGCAAGAATTTCTACGGCAGCGTCCACGACTACGAGGACGTCAAGGCCGACATGGTCACCGCCAAGCTCGAGATGGACATCGGTAACCAGATGACGGTGCGCAACGTCTCGCGCTACGGCCGCACCTACATGGATCGCCTGGTCACCGGCATCAACTCGATCGTCGCGGTCGATCCGGCCGACCGCAGCACCTGGACGATCAGCCGCTCGCGCCAGCGCGTCAACCAGACCAACGAGATCCTGGCCAACCAGACCAGCCTCAACACCACGCTGGCCACCGGCGGCCTCAAGCATGACCTGTCCACCGGCATCGAACTGATGTACGAAAGCCAGGACAACCGCGGCTTCACCGCCGTGGTCCCGGCCGGCACCAACGTCGCCAACCTGTACAACCCGAACCCGAACGTCGACCTGGGCGGCTCGGTGCGCAATGCCGCCGCCGACACCTCGGGCAGCACGACCACCACCGCGATCTACGCGCTGGACACGATCTCGGTCACCGACGCGCTCAAGCTCACCGCCGGCCTGCGCACCGAGCACTACAAGGTCAAGTACAGCAGCGCCGCCACCGGCGCGCTGGACACCGGCAAGTGGGTGACCAGCTGGAACGTCGCCGCGCTGTACAAGCTGTCCGAGAACGGCACGGTCTACGCCGCCGCCGCCAACTCGCTGACGCCGCCGGGGGGCGCCAACTCGACGCTGTCCGCCTCGGGCCAGAACGGCACCGCCGCCGACGCGCAGGAGACCAAGAACTACGAGGTCGGCACGAAGTGGGACCTGCTGCACAAGCGCCTGAACCTGACGGCCGCGCTGTACCGCAGCGAGAACGACGGCCAGGTCAGCGTCGACGCGGTGACCAACGTCGCCACGCAGAGCGGCAAGACCCGCGTCCAGGGCATCGAGCTGGCGGCCGTCGGCCAGATCACCAACTTCTGGCAGATCACCGCCGGCTTCCAGACCATGGACGCCAAGGCGCTGAGCCAGCGCAGCTTCAACTCGACCACCGGCGTGCAGACCACCACCGATGGCGTGCGCTGGACGCCGAAGTGGTCGGCCACGCTGTGGAACTCGTACCAGTGGAACGACTTCACCATCGGTGGCGGCGTGCGCCACACGGCGGAGCAGAAGCGCATCGTCACCGTCAACGCCGCGCCGGCCAACGGCCTGGCGGCGCTGCCGGCCTTCACCGTCGTGGACGTGATGGGCGCCTACCGCGTCAACAAGAACCTCAGCCTGCAGCTGAACGTCACCAACCTGTTCGACAAGGAATACATGTCCTCGCTGAACAACGGCGGCAGCCGTCTGGTGCTGGGCGCTCCGCGTGCGGTGACGTTGATGGCCAACATCGGCTTCTGAGCCGATTGAGGTAGCGTACGCGCGGCCCGTTCCCGTTTTGGCGGGGGCGGGCCGTTCGTCCGTCCCGCCCCCGAACCGAATCGATCCGGACATGTTGCTTCACATCCCCGAAGTGCTCAGCAAGCAGGACGTGCGCGAGATGCGCAAGCTCCTGGATGCCGCCGACTGGACCGACGGCCGCGCGACCGTGGGCGAGCAGGGCGCGAAGGTCAAGCAGAACCGCCAGCTGCCGGTGGACCATCCGGTCGCGCGCGAGATCGGCGCCCACATCCGCCAGGTGCTGGCGCGGCATCCGCTGTTCATCTCGGCCGCGCTGCCGCTGCGCACCCTGGCGCCGCTGTTCAACCGCTACGAGGGCGGCGAGCAGTACGGCTTCCACATCGACGGCGCGATCATGCGCCAGCAGGGCAGCGACCAGCCGCTGCGCAGCGACGTGTCCTCGACGCTCTTCCTCAGCGAGCCCGACGAGTACGAGGGCGGCGAGCTGGAGGTCGTCGACACCTACGGCACCCACGAGGTCAAGCTGCCCGCGGGCGACCTGATCGTCTATGCCAGCACCAGCCTGCATCGCGTCACGCCGGTGACGCGCGGCGCGCGGGTGTGCTCCTTCTTCTGGACGCAGAGCCTGATCCGCCAGGACTGGCAGCGGGCGATGCTGTTCGAGCTCGACCAGACCGTCCAGAAGCTGCGCGCCCGGCTCGGCGACGACGCCGAGACCACCGCCCTCACCGGCCACTATCACAACCTGCTGCGGCTCTGGGCCGAGACCTGAGCGCGCGAGACCGTTCCGATGACGCCGGCCGACACTTCCCCTTCCTCCGCCGCCAAGCCCGGCAAGGGCCCCGCCGCGCGCGCGGCCTGGCTCAAGCAGCTGCACCAGTGGCACTGGATCAGCTCGGCGATCTGCCTGATCGGCATGATCCTGTTCGCCGTCACCGGCATCACGCTGAACCACGCGGCCGACATCGAGTCCAAACCCGCGATCGTCGGCAAGACGGCGCAGCTGCCCGCCGAGCTCGCCGCGACGCTCAAGCCGCGCTCGGCCGAAGAAGCCGACAGCAAGGCCGCCGTGCCCGCGCCCGTGCGCGCCTGGCTGGCGAAGGAACTCGGCCGGCCCATCGATGCCCGCGAGGCCGAATGGAACCGCGACGAGGTCTACCTCGCGATGCCGCGCCCCGGCGGTGACGCCTGGGTCCGTATCGCGCGGGACAGCGGCGAGGTCGAGTACGAGGACACCGACCGCGGCTGGATCTCCTACTTCAACGACCTGCACAAGGGCCGCCATGCCGGCGTGGCCTGGAGCTGGTTCATCGACCTCTTCGCCGTCGCCTGCCTGCTGTTCTCCGTCACCGGCCTGCTGATCCTGAAGTTCCATGCGGTCAGCCGGCCCAGCACCTGGCCGCTGGTCGGCCTGGGCCTCGTCATTCCCGCGCTGCTGGCGCTGCTGCTGATCCACTGACCTGATCCCCACACGACCCCGACCGGCGCCCGCCACGGCGCGGCGCCGGTCCCGTCCTTCCCGCTGTCCTTCCCACCCTTCTTCCCGTTCCGAGCCATCGCCAGGATCCTCCCGACCTCCACCGAGACATCGACCATGAATCGCTCCGCAAGTCGTACCCTCCTCACGATCGGTGCCCTGGGCACCCTGGCCACGGGCTCGTCCGCCTGGGCTGCCACCGTCCAGCTCAAGCTCGAGCTGCCGCGCCTGAACGTGGCCGAGTACCACCGTCCCTACATCGCCGTCTGGGTCGAGAAGGCCGGCGAGTCCGGCCCGGCCGTCGCGCAGCTGGCGGTCTGGTACGACATCAAGAAGCAGAACAACGCCGGCACCAAGTGGCTCAAGGACATGCGCCAGTGGTGGCGCCAGGGCGGCCGCAACCTGACGGTGCCCGCCGACGGCGTGAGCGCCGCCACGCGCGCGCCCGGCGAGCATGCGATCTCGCTGGACACGCATCCGGCGCTGGCCGCGCTGCCTCCGGGCAAGTACGACATCGTCGTGGAGTCCAGCCGCGAGGCCGGCGGCCGCGAGGTGCAGCGCCTGCCGCTGACCTGGCCGGTCAAGGCCGCGGCCACCGCCAAGGCGCAGGGCGAGCACGAGCTCGGCGCGCTGGAACTGAACGTCAAGCCCTGAGCGGCATCCCGTCCCCCGACACGACACGGAGCACTCCACCATGACGAAGACTTCGATCGCATCCCGCCTCGCCCCCGTCGCCCTGGCCGTCGCCGCGCTGCTACCGCTGGCCGCGCACGCCCACATGACCTGGCTGCTGCCCAACAAGTCCGCCTTCGACGGCAAGGAGCCGGTGGCCTCCTTCGACGCGGCGGTCTCGGAAGACCTCTTCAACTTCGAGCGCGCGCTCAAGCTCGACACGCTGCGCATCACCGCGCCGGACGGCAAGACCGTCGAGGCCGAGAACCGCAGCACCGCCCGCCACCGCGAGAGCTTCGACGTGAAGCTGACGCAGGACGGCACCTGGCGCATCAGCAACGTCAGCCAGTCCATGATGGGCAGCTACAAGCAGGGCGGCGAGACCAAGCGCTTCCGCGGCACGCCGGCGAGCTTCGCCAAGGACGTGCCGGCCGACGCCGAGATCACCGCGCTGACGGTGATGACCAATCGCCAGCAGACCTTCGTCAGCAGGGAGGAGGCCGGCAAGGTCGACTTCAAGCCCGAGGGCGATGGCCTGGAGCTGCTGCCGCTGGGCCCGGTCACCGACCTGAGCCATGGCGACAAGACGCGCTTCCGTCTCCTGCTGGACGGCAAACCGGCCGCCGACGTGCAGCTGAAGCTGGTGCGTGAAGGCAACCGCTACCGCTACAAGTTCGGCGAGGTCGAGCTCAAGACCGACGCCCAGGGCGAGTTCACCGTCGAGTGGACCGAGCCGGGCCGCTACTTCCTCGGCGCGAGCACCGGCCCGGCGCGCGGCCCCAACGCGCCGGCCGGCACGCGCCAGGCGCCGGTTCAGCGCGCCGGCGTCAGCGCCACCTTCGAGGTGCTGCCCAAGTGAGCCCGGCGAGCGGGACGACCCACGCGCGGACGCCGGGCCTCGCGCCCGAGCCGCGCGTGCTGATCCCGCTGCGCATCGATGGCGAGCCGCCGGCGCTGGGGCAGGTGCTGCACGCGCTGGACGGCGAGACGATGGGCACGACCTGGTCGGTGCGTTTCATCGGGCCGAGCGGGCTGCGGCTCGCCGCGATCGAGGCAGCCATCGTCCGCGCCTGCGATGAGGTCATCGCGCAGATGAGCGGCTGGGACGCCGCCTCCGACCTGAGCCGCTTCAACCGCGCGCCCGCCGGCACGGTGTGTCCCTTGCCGGACGATTTCGCGACGGTGCTCGATGCGGCGCTGAAGATCGCCGCCGCGAGCGGCGGTGCCTACGACCCCAGCGCCGGCGCGCTCGTGGCGCTGTGGGGCTTCGGTCCGTCGGGCGAGACGGCGCTCGCGCCGCGCCACAACGATCCCGCGTTCCGCGCCCCGTCGCCGCAGGACTGCGCCCGCGTCCACTGCGGCTGGGACGCGCTGCCGTGGGACGGCGCGCGTCGCACGCTGACGCAGACCGGCGGTGTCGCGCTGGATCTGTCGGCGATCGCCAAGGGTTTCGCCGTCGACCGCGTGTCGGAGCTGCTGGGCGCGCTCGGCCTGCGCGATCACCTCGTCGAGATCGGCGGGGAGCTGCGGGGCGCCGGCTTGAAGCCCGACGGGCAACCCTGGTGGGTGGACCTCGAGCCGCCCGCCGCCGACTGCGCCCTGGCGCCGCTGCGCATCGCGCTCCACGGCCTGTCGGTCGCGACCTCCGGCGACTACCGCAAGTGCTTCGTCGATGCCACCGGCCAGTGGCGCTCCCACACCATCGATCCGCGCACGCGGCGGCCGGTCGAGCACGGCCTGGCATCGGTCACCGTGGTGCATGACAGCGCGATGGCGGCCGATGGCTGGTCGACCGCGCTGATGGTGCTCGGGCCCGACGAGGGCCTCGCGCTGGCCGACCGGCTCGGCCTGGCCGCGCGGCTCGTGCGGCGCCGCCCGCCGGCCGAAGGCGGTGGTTTCGAGGAGCGCTTCTCCGCGGCGATGCGCGCGCTGATGCTCTGATGACTGCGATCCTGTCCCGTCCCGCGGCGGCGCTGCTGCTGCTCGCGCTCTACCTGCTGATGTGCGCCGCGGTGTGGTGGCGGCATCGCCGCCGTCAACGTCAAGCGGCCGCGGAATCCGCCGCGCTGCTGCCGGCCGCCGATGCCGGCCCACCGGTGCTGGTGCTGCATGCGAGCCAGACCGGCCAGGCCGAGGAGATCGCCTGGCAGACCGCTAGGGCGCTGCACCTGGCCGGCATGCCGGTGCGCGTCGCCGCGCTCGGCGAGGTGGACCGCGAGGCGCTGCGCGGCGCGCGGCATGCGCTCTTCATCGCCAGCACCTACGGCGAGGGCGACGCCCCCGACAGCGCGGCGCCGTTCGCGCGCGACCTGATGGCGGCACAGTCCTCGGACGCGGCTACCGGCCTGGACCTGTCGTCGCTGCAGGTGGGCGTGCTCGCGCTGGGCGATGCGACCTACACCCACTTCTGCGGCTTCGGCCGCGCGCTCGACGTCTGGTTGCGCGAGCGCGGCGCGCGGTCGATGTTCGATCGCATCGAGGCCGACCGGGCCGATGAACACGCGCTGTCGCAGTGGCGGCAGCGCTTGAGCCACCTGGCCGGCACCGCCGACCTGGCCGAGTGGGAGGCGCCGGTGTTCATCGACTGGCGGCTGGCGGCGCGCCGCCATCTGAATCCAGGGAGCCAGGGCGGACCGGTGTTCCACCTCGAGCTGGTGCCGGCGGACGGATCGCCGCTGCCCGCCTGGGAGGCTGGCGATCTCGTGCAGGTGAGCGTGGCCGGGGAAGCGGTCCGTGCGGCCGGCGCGGCCGATGCGATCGATGACGACGCGCGGCGACCGCGCGAGTACACGATCGCCTCGCTGCCCGCGGACGGCCGCGTCGAACTGATGGTGCGTCGCACCGAGCGCGAGGACGGCTCGCCGGGCCTGGCGTCGGGATGGTTGACGGAGCGCCTGGCCGTCGGTGGCGGCGTCGCGCTGCGCCTGCGACCGCATGCGAGCTTCCGCATCGGCGCCAACGCCGACCGGCCGCTGATCCTCGTCGGCAACGGCACCGGGCTGGCGGGGTTGCGGGCGCACTTGAAGGTCCGCGCGCAAACCCGCATGAACACGGGGAACGGCGCCGTGAGGGCTTGGTTGCTCTTTGGTGAACGGCAATCGGCGCACGACGCGCATTACCGCGACGAGATCGAGGCCTGGCAGCGCGACGGCGTGCTGGCCCGCGTGGACTGGGCCTTCTCGCGCGACCAGGCGGAACGCGTCCATGTGCAGCACCTGCTCGCTCGCGAGGCGCCGCGTCTGCGCGAATGGATCGCGGACGGCGCGGCGATCTACGTCTGCGGCAGCCTGCAAGGCATGGCCGGTGCCGTCGACGCGGTGCTGCGCGAGACGCTCGGCGAGGCCGATGTCGACGCGCTCATCCGCGAAGGGCGCTACCGGCGCGACGTGTACTGAGCGGTCCGCGCCGGTGCTGTCGGCGCCGTGAGGCGCGCGTCGCGCGGACCACGGCGACCACGGGGAACCCCGTAGGCGCGCAGGCATCGCGCGTGTCGGACATGCGGAGATTGATGCGCGCTCGCGACAAACACGGGGGACGGCGTTGACTTCGAGGCCGTTTTCCCCCTGCCAGAGCCTTCTCAATGCAGGAGGTGCGCAGTACCATTGCCCGCGCAGGGTGCCAACGAGTACCGAAGGCGTCAGACCTTCACCAGGGCCCGGCACATCAACAACCCTTGATGGAGAGAATCGAAATGGCAACTGCGAAGAAGGCCGCGCCCGCCAAGAAGGCGGCACCGGCCAAGAAGGCGGCACCGGCGAAGAAGGCCGCCGCGCCCGCGAAGAAGGCGGCACCTGCGAAGAAGGCCGCGCCCGCGAAGAAGGCAGCTCCTGCGAAGAAGGCTGCCGCTCCCGCCAAGAAGCGCACCCCCAACGCCGCCTTCATGAAGGCCCTGACCCCCAGCCCCGCGCTGGCCGCGATCGTCGGCGACAAGCCGCTGCCGCGTACCGACGTGGTGAAGAAGGTCTGGGAATACATCAAGAAGCACAACCTGCAGGACGCTGCGCAGAAGCGCGTCATCAACGCCGACGCCAAGCTGAAGGAAATCTTCGGCAAGGCCAAGGCCGACATGTTCGAGATGACCCGCCTGATCAACAGCCACCTGAAGGATTGAGCGCCGAGGCCGCAAGGCCTCTTCCGCGTTCAGGACAAGGCCCGCCTCGCGCGGGCTTTTTTGCGTCCGCGCCGGTCCGTTGGGAGGCGCGGCGCGATCGCCTCAGAGCCGCTCGAGCGCGGCGCGCAGCTGGCGCACGTCGATCGGCTTGAGCCAGTAATCCTGGAAGCCCGCGGCGCGAGCGCGTTGGCGCTGGTCGTCCATCACGTCGGCCGACAGCGCGATGCAGCGCAACTGGGCCAGGCGTGCATCCGCGCGCACCAGCGCCATCAGTTCCAGGCCATTCATGTCCGGCAGGTTCATGTCCATCAGCACCAGCGAGGGCATGACGCGCGGCAGCATCTCCATCGCCTGGGCGCCGGTCTCGGCCACGTCCAGCGTCCAGCCGGGCATCAGGCGGAACACCTCCTCCATCAGCACGATGTTGATGCGGTCGTCCTCGACGTAGAGGACGTGGCGGGCGGCGGTGGGGGAGGACATGGCGAGGACAGGCAGGGGACAACGCACGATACCAGCGATTGGCTGGACGGCCCGTCTTGTCCATGCCGTCACCGCTTCTTCACCGCCCGTGCGATCTGCGGGAGCACCGTGACAAAAACCACGCGCGGCCATACCCCCGGCTGAGGGGGACGGCCCGATGCGAGGGGCCTTCGCTCCCTACACTCGCGGCAACTCCTGTCACATCCGGTGATGCAAAGCGACGGATGGAAACAGGAGCCACAAACGGCAAGGCTTGACCCCGACGAGATGTCTCGCGGAGGCGGCCGCCGAAAAAGAGAACTGTCATGTCGTTGGTGGCCGCATTCGCGTTGGCCGCGTCCACGGTGACGCTGCCCAACTGTTCCTGGGACAAGCCGGGGGTCAATCCCTTCATGGGCGACCTCGTCGCGGCCGTGGACCGGTACAAGGACATCCCGGCGGCGACCCGCGCCAAGCTCAAGGCGCGCATGGCCGCGCGCCAGTACGACGAGATCGTCGACATCCACCGCGACAGCATCGTCGGCCGCTACGAGTACGGCAGCGAGATCCGCGACATGCATTTCGGCGCCGGCTCGGTCTGCCGCACGGTCACGCGGACGAAGTGGACGGCGCAGACGCTGGAGCGCGGCCTGGTCTATTGCGAGGACGGCCAATGCATCCTCGTCCCGACCGTGTGCCGCAATGTCAGCCGCATCGCGCGCGGACCGCTGAAGCCGGCCGCGGCCGGTGGCCCGACCGCCAAGGCCGAGGACGAACCGCTGATGTTCGAGCCCCCGGCGGCCGGTGCGGCCGCCGACGGCGGTGCCGGCGATCCGGGCAGCTTCGCGCGCACCGCCGCGCTGCCACCCACGGCCACCTCGGACACCAGCCTGATCGCGCCCACGCCGGGCGGCAGCGGCGGCGGGGCGCCGGTGGCGCCGCCGCCCACCGGCGTCGGCGGACCGGGCGTCATCACGCTGCCGCAGCTGCCGGCGGGCAACGGTGGTGGCGGCAACCTGCCCGTCGTGCCGGGGGTGCCGGAACCGCAGACCTGGGTGCTCTTCGCGCTGGGACTGGGTGCCCTGGCCATCGCGGCGAAGCGCCGCGCCGCCTGAACTGGCGCGCGACTCAGCCGCGCCCCCTCAACTGCGCCCCTGAGCCGCGCGCTTCAGCCGCGCGCGAGCAGCGGCTTGAGGTAGCGGCCGGTGTGGCTCGCCTCGCAGGCGGCGACGTCCTCGGGTGTGCCCGCGACCAGCAGCCGCCCGCCACCGGAGCCGCCCTCCGGACCCATGTCGATCAGCCAGTCGGCGGTTTTGATGACGTCCAGGTTGTGCTCGATGATCACGATCGTGTTGCCCGCGTCGCGCAGCTGGTGCACGACCTTGAGCAGCAGCGCGATGTCGGCGAAGTGCAGGCCGGTGGTTGGCTCGTCGAGGATGTACAGCGTCCGGCCGGTGTCGCGCTTGGAGAGCTCCAGCGCCAGCTTGACGCGCTGCGCCTCGCCGCCGGACAGCGTCGTCGCGCTCTGGCCGAGCTTCACGTAGCCCAGGCCCACGTCCATCAGCGTCTGCAGCTTGCGCGCCAGCGTCGGCACCGCGCTGAAGAACGCGAGCGCGTCTTCCACCGTCAGCCCCAGCACCTCGGAGATGTTCTTGCCCTTGTAGAGCACCTCCAGCGTCTCGCGGTTGTAGCGCTTGCCGCCGCAGGTGTCGCAGGGAACGTAGACGTCGGGCAGGAAGTGCATCTCCACCTTCAGCACGCCGTCACCCTGGCAGGACTCGCAGCGGCCGCCGGCCACGTTGAAGCTGAAGCGGCCCGCGCCGTAGCCGCGCTCGCGCGCGGTCGGCATCTCGGCGAAGAGCTCGCGGATCGGGGTGAACAGGCCGGTGTAGGTCGCCGGGTTGGAGCGCGGCGTGCGGCCGATCGGCGACTGGTCGACGTTGATCACCTTGTCGAAGGCGTCCA
Source organism: Roseateles sp. 22389 (assembly GCF_052044995.1). Classification (NCBI taxonomy): domain Bacteria; kingdom Pseudomonadati; phylum Pseudomonadota; class Betaproteobacteria; order Burkholderiales; family Sphaerotilaceae; genus Roseateles; species Roseateles sp. 22389. The sequence continues at coordinate 69,318 of NZ_JBQEOF010000005.1, read as the reverse complement.
TGCCTTCGATCTCGTCATGCTCGGCCGGTTCGGCATGGCTCTGGTAGAGCTTGCGCGAGACGGCGGCGTACAGCGTGTCGTTGACCAGCGTGCTCTTGCCCGAGCCGGACACGCCGGTCACGCAGGTCAGCAGGCCGACCGGGAATTCGGCGGTCACGCCCTTGAGGTTGTTGCCGCGCGCGTTGACGATCTTCAGCGTGCGCGGATCGGCGCTGTCGCTGAGCGCGTGACGCTGCTTGGGCACCTCGATGCGCTCCACGCCGCTGAGATAACGGCCGGTGGACGATTCGAGATTCGCCGCGACCTCCTCCGGCGTGCCCTGCGCCATGATCCGGCCGCCATGCACGCCGGCGCCGGGGCCCAGGTCCAGCACATGGTCCGCGGCGCGGATCGCGTCCTCGTCGTGCTCGACGACCAGTACCGAGTTGCCCAGGTCGCGCAGGCGCCGCAGCGTGGCGATCAGCCGGTCGTTGTCGCGCTGGTGCAGGCCGATGCTGGGCTCGTCCAGCACGTACATCACGCCGGTCAGCCCGGAGCCGATCTGCGACGCCAGCCGGATGCGCTGCGCCTCGCCGCCGGACAGCGTGTCGGCGCTGCGGTCCAGGCTCAGGTAGTTCAGCCCCACGTCGTTGAGGAAGTGCAGCCGCGAGGCGATCTCGCGGATCACCTTGTCGGCGATCTCCGCCTTCGCGCCCTTGAGCTTCAGCGATTCGAAATAGGCCAGCGCCTCGCGCAGCGTCGCGTGCTCGACCTCATAGATCGGCTTGCCGCGCTCGCCCTCGGCGGCGTCGGCCGGCTGCAGCAGCACGTGGCGCGCCTCGCGTCTCAGGCGCGAGCCCTCGCAATGGGGGCAGGGCTTGGCGCTCTGGTAGCGCGCGAGTTCCTCGCGCACCGCGGCGGAATCGGTCTCGCGGAAGCGCCGCTGCAGGGTGGGGAGGATGCCCTCGAACGGATGGGAGCGCCTGACACTGCGCTTGCGGCCGTTGGCGCCTTCGGCCTGGTAGGTGAAGGTGATCTCGTCCTCGCCGGAGCCCTGCAGCAGGACCTGGCGCGCCAGCTCGGGCAGTTCCTCGAAGGGCTGTTCGATGTCGAAGTCGTAATGCTTCGCGACCGATTCCAGCATCGAGAAGGTGTAGGCGTTGCGCCGGTCCCAGCCCTTGACCGCGCCGCTGGCCAGGCTCAGCGTCGGGAAGGCGACGACGCGTTCCGGATCGAAGACGGTCACCAGGCCCAGGCCCTCGCAGGAGGGGCAGGCGCCCACCGGTGAATTGAACGAGAACAGCCGGGGCTCCAGTTCCGGCAGCGAATAGCTGCAGATCGGGCACGCGAACTTGCTGGAGTAGATCGACTCGGTGCCGCGGTCCATGTCGAGCACCAGCGCGCGGCCGTCGGCCAGGCGCAGCGCGGCCTCGAAGCTTTCCGCCAGGCGCTGGCGCAGCTGGTCGGCGCTGTCGTGGCGCAGCTTGATGCGGTCGACGACCACATCGATGTCGTGCTTCTCCGCCTTCTTCAGCGCGGGCAGGTCCGGCACCTCGACGGTCTGCCCGTCGACGCGGAAGCGCACATATCCCTGCGCCTGCAGGTCCTGGAAGAGCTCGATGAACTCGCCCTTGCGGTCGCGCACGACCGGCGCCAGCACCATCAGGCGCGAGTCGTCCGGCATGGCCAGCACCGCGTCGACCATCTGGCCGACGCTCGAGGCCTCCAGCGGCAGGTGGTGGTCGGGGCAGAAGGGCGTGCCGGCGCGCGCGTAGAGCAGGCGCAGGTAGTCGTGGATCTCGGTGACCGTGCCCACCGTCGAGCGCGGGTTGTGGCTGGTGGCCTTCTGCTCGATCGAGATCGCCGGCGACAGGCCCTCGATCACGTCGACCTCGGGCTTGTCCATCAGCTGCAGGAACTGGCGCGCGTAGGCCGACAGGCTCTCGACGTAGCGGCGCTGGCCCTCGGCGTACAGCGTGTCGAAGGCGAGCGAGGACTTGCCCGAGCCCGACAGCCCGGTGATGACGACCAGCTGGTTGCGCGGCAGGTCGACGTCGATGTTCTTGAGGTTGTGGGTGCGGGCGCCGCGGACGCGGATCATCGGCGGCTCGTCCCCCATCCGCCCCAGCACCTGGCCCAGATACCGGCCGCCCGGGCCCGGCTGCGGCGCGGCCGTGGGCTCGGACGGGGCGGGGACGGCGGGCGGGACTTTCGTGGACATGGGGCCGGACACAGCTGGAGGCGAACTCGCCATGATAGGGCCAGCCCCGTTCCAGCGCCGATCCCTGCTGACACCGCATGGCAGCGGGAGGAATGCCGAAATCCTTCCCCGCGACCCCGCCTTTGCGGGGGCTCTCCGGCCACATGGGGGTGCAGAATCGCCGCATCCCCCTCCTGCCCTTCCCCCCTCGATGAAGTTCAAAGCGCCGTCGCTGTCGCTGCGCAGTGTGATCCTGCTCGCGGTGGTGGTCGGGATCGCGGCGCCGGCCCTGGCGCTGCTCGCCTACAGCGATGCGTTCATCCGCCGCAGTCTCGAGCCGGTGCTGGAGGGCCAGCGCGCGGCCGTGCTGACGCTGGCCGCCAATGGCCTGGTCGAGCCGCTGTGGACGGTGGACAGCCCGGCGGTGCAGCGGGCGCTCGACCAGCTGCTGTCGGACGTCAACGTCTGCGCGGTGGAGCTCAACGAGGAGCGCGTCGACACCCGCGACATCGTGCGCGCCAAGTGCAGCCCTGGCTGGCCGACGGTCACGCTCGCCGCGACCATCCAGCGCGAGGGCCAGGTGCTGGGCAGCCTGCGGGTGCAGTTCGACGACGCCGCGCAGGAACGCATGCTCGAGGAGGGGCGCCGGCAGACGGCGCTGATCGTTGCCGCGCAGGTGGCGGTGGGCGTGGGCATCGTGCTGATGGTCTTCTATCTGAGGATGGTCCGCCCGATCGACCGGCTCAAGCGCCTGGCCAACGCGATCGCCGAGCGCCAGCCGGTGCCGCGGCTGCGCTGGAACCGCAAGGACGAGCTGGGCCAGCTGGGCGTGCACCTGGACCAGATGGGGCAGCAGATCGCCGGCCTGCTGGCGGACATGGAGAGCAAGAACGCGCAGCTGCATCAGCTCGCGATGTACGACCACCTCACCGGCCTGCCCAACCGGACGCTGTTCCGGGAAGTCTTCCTGCACGAGGCGGCGGTCGCGCGGCGCGAGCAGAGCCATCTGGCGCTGCTGTTCGTCGACCTGGACCGGTTCAAGGCGATCAACGATTCGCTCGGTCATGCCGCCGGCGACCGCATGCTGCTGCAGGCCAGCGAGCGGCTGCGCCAGGCGGTGCGCGAGTCCGACCTGGCCTGCCGCGTCAGCGGCGACGAGTTCCTGCTGCTGATGCGCGATTCCAGCGAGCACGTCGCCTCCGCGGCGCAGCGCCTGATCGAGGCGCTGAACGCGCCGCTGCAGCTCGAGGGCGGCGTGGCCAGCGTGTCGGCCAGCGTCGGCATCGCGCTGTTCCCGCGCGATGGCGACGACTTCGACACCTTGGTCCGCCATGCCGACCTGGCGATGTACCGCGCCAAGCAGCTGGGGCGCTCGCGCTACAGCTTCTTCCAGCAGGACATGGATGCGGCGGCGGTGCAGCGGATGGAGCTCGAGCGCGAATTGAAGCTGGCGCTGGAACGCGACGAACTGCTGCTCCATTACCAGGCCGTCGTGGATGCCCGCACCGGCGCCTGGTCGGGGCTGGAGGCGCTGATGCGCTGGCAGCATCCGCAGCGCGGGCTGGTGATGCCGGGCCAGTTCATCGAGCTGGCCGAGGAGACCGGGCAGATCCTGGACCTGGGCTGGAGCACCATCGAGCAGGCCTGCGCGCAGCTGGCGCGCTGGAAGGCCTCGGGGCGGCATCCGGGGCCGATCTCGATCAACCTGTCCGCCCTGCAGTTCCGCGAGCCCCGGCTGGCGGAGCGGATCGCTGAGGCGATGGGCCGCCACGCGGTCGCGCCCGGCGAGCTGGCGATCGAGCTGACCGAAAGCTCGCTGCTGACCGACACCGACACGGTGCTCCAGACCCTGGCGCGCCTGTCCGAGCTGGGGCTGAGCCTGTCGGTGGACGACTTCGGGACCGGGTATTCCTCGCTCGCCTACCTGAAGCTGCTGCGCCCGGCGCGGCTGAAGATCGACCGGGCCTTCGTCCGGGACCTGCCCAGCAGCGCCGACGACCGGGCGCTGGTGCGCGCCATGATGGGCATGGCCGAGGCGCTGGGCATCGACGTGGTGGCGGAGGGCGTCGAGACCGAAGCGCAGCGCGACGCGCTGCTGGCGCTGGGCTGCTGGCAGCAGCAGGGCTATTTCTATTGCCGGCCGCAGCCGGCCGCCGCGCTGGCGGCGCGCCTGGCCGTCTGGCCGCCCCAGGTTGGGGCAGCACGGGCAGCGCGCGGCTGAAGCCCCGCCAGGATCGCCCCCCAGGACCCATTCGCCCGGCCGACCGGCATTTCGGCGCGCGATAGCGGCAATTCGTCGCGTCGTCGTGGTCTTGCCGCCGGTGGCGGCGCACAGTGCATCCTCGTTGAAATGCCAGGACGGGGATCGCACCGCAGGGGACCACCATGAACGACGCCGCCAAGACCTTCCTCACCGCCCTGGCCGCCGTGGCCAGCGCCGCCGTCATCGCCTTGTGGCTGGCGGACACGAACGAGGCCGCGCGTCCGTCCCATCCCCTGCCCCTGCACTGGGCCGAGCAGACCATGCCGGGACCTCAGGCCGACCAGGCCAGCAAGCCGCGCGGATGACCCCGCGGCTTGCGCTCCGATAGACGCCACGCTTCCCCCGGCATTTCGAAGCCCGCCTGACCAGCGGGCTTCTTTTTTTACGGCTCGATCGCTTGAAACACCGATGGAATGGGGCATCCCGGCGATCGACCGTTTGGGCTCATCCATTCGTCGCGGTTCCGCGCAGTTCACTCCGTCGCCGCGCGCATTCGTCGCTTGCGGCTCGCGGAACGGGGGCGCGATGACGACACTGACTTCACTGACACACGCAACCCCATCAAGGAGATCGACATGAGCACCCCCTCTTTCAAGACCGCCCGCACCAGCTTCAAGGCCTTTGCCTTCGGCATCGGCGCCACGCTGGCGATCGCCGTCAGCCTGCTGCACGTGCAGGACCAGCGCGAGCAACGCGCGGCCGTCATCACGCTGGATCCGGTGGTCATCACCGCCAAGCGCGAACAGCTGCCCACCGTCTACATCACCGGCCGCCGCGACACCGCGGCCGACGGCCAGCAGCTGGCTTCGGCCGCGCCGGCCGGCTGCACGACCCAGCTCTGCTGAGCTCCGGCGGTTGCGCTGTCAAGGCGGCGACCGCGACGGTCCAGCTGTAGCGATCGCCCACGAGAACGCCCGGCAGTTGCCGGGCGTTCTTCTTTTTGTCGGTGAGTTTTCCTGGTGACGATCGCGTGACGCGATCGAGGGCCCAAGCGGCTCAGTCCTCGGCCAGGACCCGCAGCAGCGCCTCGCCATAGGCCTCGAGCTTCTTCGCGCCGATGCCGCTGATGCCGGACATCTCGTCGAGCGAGCGCGGCTGCGCCCGCGCCAGCTCGGCCAGGGTGACGTTCTGGAAGATCACGTAGGCCGGCAGGCCGTGCTCGCGCGCCACCTCGGCGCGCCAGGCCTTGAGCGCATCGAAGCGCGCCTGCGCCGCGGCGTCCAGGTCGGCCTCGGCCTCCGAGCGCCGGCTGGACGACGACCCACCGCGGCTCGACTTGCTCTTGCGCGTCGGCACCGCGGGCTGGCGCAGCAGCATGCGCACCTCGCCGCGCAGCACAGCCTTGGCATCGCCGCCCAGCGACAGCGTGTTGTATTCGCCTTCGGTCACCGCATAGCCCAGCGCGATCAGCTGGCGGATCACCGCGCGCCACTGCTGCTCGCTGAGCGCGGCGCCGACGCCCCAGGTCGACAGTTCGTGATGCCGGTACTGGGCGACCTTGTCGGTCTCCTTGCCGCGCAGCACGTCGATGAGGTGGCCGGAGCCGAAGCTGAAACCGGTGACCTGGTGGAAGCGGTAGATGCACGACAGCGCCATGCGGGCCGCCTCGGTCGCGTCCCAGGTCGCGGGCGGATTCAGGCAGTTGTCGCAGTTGCCGCAGGGCTGGCTGTCCTCGCCGAAGTAGGCCAGCAGCCGCACGCGGCGGCAGTCGATGGCCTCGGCCAGCGCGAGCAGCGCGTCGAGCTTGCCGCGCTGCACCTGCTTGAATTCGTCGGACGACGGGCTCTCGTCGATCATGCGGCGCTGCTGCACCACGTCCGCCAGGCCGTAGGCCATCCAGGCCTGGGCCGGTTCGCCGTCGCGGCCGGCGCGACCGGTCTCCTGGTAGTAGCCCTCGATGTTCTTGGGCAGGTCCAGGTGGGCGACGAAACGCACGTCGGGCTTGTCGATGCCCATGCCGAAGGCGATGGTGGCGACCATCACGATGCCGTCCTCGCGCAGGAAGCGGTCCTGGTGGCGCTTGCGCTGCTCCTGCTCCATGCCGGCGTGGTACGGCAGCGCGTTGATGCCCTTCGCGCGCAGCCACTCCGCCGTCTCGTCGACCTTCTTGCGGCTCTGGCAGTAGACGACGCCCGCCTCGTCCTCGTGCTCGTCCTGGATGAAGCGCAGCAGCTGCTCGCGCGGGCTGTCCTTCTCGACGATCAGGTAGCGGATGTTGGGCCGGTCGAACGAGGCGACGAAGATCCGCGCGCTGTCGAGCTGCAGCCGCTCGATGATGTCGGCGCGGGTGATGTCGTCGGCGGTCGCGGTCAGCGCGATGCGCGGGATGTCGGGGAAGCGCTCGTGGAGCAGGCTCAGCGACAGGTATTCGCTGCGGAAGTCGTGGCCCCACTGGCTCACGCAGTGCGCCTCGTCGATCGCGAACAGCGCGAGCAGGCCGCGCTCGTACAACGATTGCATCTGCGCGATGAAGCGCGGCGTGTTGACCCGCTCCGGCGCCGCGTACAGCAGCGTCAGGCGCCCGGCGAGCATCTCGCGCTCGATGCGCTGGGTTTCCTCGAGCGTCTGCGTGGAGTTCAGGAAGGCGGCCTCGACGCCCGCTTCCTCGAGCGCGCCGACCTGGTCGTGCATCAGGGCGATCAGCGGACTGACGACCACGGTGACGCCATGGCCGGCGCGCTGCCGGGCGATCGCGGGGATCTGGTAACAGAGCGACTTGCCGCCCCCGGTGGGCATCAGCACCAGCGCGTCGCCGCCGGCGCTCACGTGGTCGACGATCGCCGCCTGCTGGCCGCGAAAGGCGCTGTAACCGAACACCTCTTGCAGGATGGCTAGCGGGACGGGATGATGCTTGGACGAACTCATGGAGCCCTCGATTGTCCTGCACATCGACGGGCCCGCCGTTCACCCGGTCCCGATCCGTCGTGGACGGCGCTTTCCGAGCGCCTTGCTCCTCCGCACCGAACAGACCTGCTCATGATCGCTGCGCCGTTGCCTGACGACGAGAATGCCCGGCTGGCCACGCTGCGCGTGCTGCAGGTGCTGGACACCGACCCCGAGGAACGCTTCGACCGCCTGACGCGCATGGCGCGGCGCCTGTTCGAGGTGCCGATCGCGCTGGTCAGCCTGGTCGACGCCGACCGGCAGTGGTTCAAGTCGGCGCAGGGCCTGGACGTGCCGGAGACCCCGCGCGACGTCAGCTTCTGCGGCCACGCCATCCTGTCGGACGACATCCTGCTGATCCCCGACACCCATGCCGATCCGCGCTTCGTCGACAACCCGCTGGTGACCGGGGCGCCGCACATCCGCTTCTACGCCGGCTGCCCGGTGCGGGCGCCGAGTGGCCACCGCCTCGGCACGCTGTGCCTGATCGACCGGGTGCCGCGCGGCTTCGACGCGGACGACCAGGCGACGCTGCGCGACCTGGCCTTCATGGTCGAGCAGCAGTTCGCGGCGATGTACATGGCGATGGTGGACGAGCTCACCGGGCTGGCGAACCGGCGTGGCTTCGAATCGCAGGCCGGACATGTGCTGGCGCTGTGCCGGCGCAAGCAGTGGCCGGCGACGATGCTGTACTTCGACCTCGACCACTTCAAGCATGTCAACGACCGCTATGGCCATGCGGAGGGCGACTGGGCGCTGAAGTCCTTTGCGGACATCCTGCGTTTCTGCCTGCGTGCCTCGGACGTGATCGCGCGCACCGGCGGCGACGAGTTCGTGGTGCTGCTCAGCGGCACGGCGACCGAGCAGATGTCGCCCGCGCTGGAGCGGGTGCGCACGCAGGTCGGGGCGCTCAACCTGCGTGCGCAGCGGGGTTACGCGCTGGATTTCAGCGTCGGCGACGCCGCGATGGCCGCCGACCGACCGCTGACGCTGGAGGAGCTGATGCAGCAGGCCGACGCGGCGATGTACGCGCACAAGCAGAGCCGGCGCCGCATGGGATGACGGCCCGCCCGGGCGGGCGCGGCGGCAACGGCGGCCCTGAATCCGGTGATCGGCTGACGCGAAGCAGGCAGCGGATCGGCGTTTCCCGGGGATCGTCGGCGGAATGGGCGGACGGCATAATCCGCCCCCTGCGCCGCTGTTTCCGACCCGATGTCCCGGGCGATGGGCGGCGCCGAGTTTCCCATTCCGAACATTCAACGACACGCAAGCGAAGGCAACCCTCATGGCCTCGGTCAACAAAGTCATCATCCTCGGCAACCTGGGCCGTGATCCCGAACTCCGCTACACGCCCAGCGGCAGCGCGGTGTGCAACGTCAGCATCGCGACGACGCGCAACTGGAAGAGCCGTGAAGGCGGGGAACGCCAGGAGGAGACCGAATGGCACCGCGTGGTGTTCTACGACCGCCTGGCCGAGATCGCCGGCGAGTACCTGAAGAAGGGCCGTCCGGTCTATGTCGAGGGTCGCCTGAAGACCCGCAAGTGGCAGGACAAGGAAGGCAAGGACAACTACACGACGGAAATCATCGCCGAGCAGATGCAGCTGCTGGGCGGCCGTGAAGGCGGCGGCGACGACATGGGCGGCGGCGGCGGTGGCTACAGCCGTGAGCGCTCGTCGGAGCGCGGCAGTGGCGGCAGTGGCGGCAGCGGTCGCGACAGCGGCGACTTCGACGCACCGCGCGCGCCGGCCCCGCGCGCCGCGGCACCTCGCGCCCCGGCCCCCGCGCCGAAGCCGGCGACCGGCTTCGATGACATGGATGACGATATTCCGTTTTGAGTGTCAATAGACCCACATTCTGTGGGTAGGGGCCCGCCTCTTACAGGGAGCGGGCCCTTCTTCCTCTACCCACACGCAAATCGAGCACTTGTGGCCGAGAAGCTCCTCGATCACTTAGGTGTGTTTGTGGGTAGCGAAAAGGCTCGAATTCGGAGTCGAGGGAGCTTCCCAATTTGTCGGTGGGCAACGCAGCGCGTTGTCCACGGACCTGNCCCGGCCCCGCACACTGGCGTTTCGCCAAGCTGAGGGAGTTCATAGAACCTCAACGTCCGTCGAAATGCACCTGGCCGCGTCTCGTTCTTCCCCGCGCATCGGCGAAGAACCAAGAAAGAGCCCGGCACTAGGCCGGGCAAGGTCGCGTTTGGGATGGTGCCATTAAACACGGAACACGACCCAGTGACGGTAGCGGGTGCGTGCCCTGGTCACAAGTCCCGGACGGCCGGTTCAGGCTGAGGCCGTGTGAAAGCACTGAGTAGACGCCGTCACAACTTCGGGCTGACAAAGAAGACGGACTTGGGTCCGCCGCCGACAGTGCAACATTCAAACTGCGGCCCTGCGGGGGAACCGTGCTAAGGCCCACGGATCACTTCGGACGGCGGCGGTGCAGGCGCTTGGAACCTGCCAGCAGTCCAGTGCCAACTTCTGGCTCGGCCGGCAAGGCGCGGAATTCCTCCTTCGTAGGCATCCGAATCTCCGCAGCCTTCTTGGCTAGTTCGTCGCTGATCATCACGAACTTTCCTGGCGCCACACGGACACGTTTCATGACGGCCTCTCAATACGTGCCTTGAACGAGTTCAGTCACCCCCAAGCTTACGCGGAAGGCTGCGGAGCCGACTCCCGAAGTCACGGACGCGCGACACTGGATTTTCGCATCCGCTTGTCCTCGTACGTGCGTGCGTCGGCGCATTTCAACATCGCCTTCAAGTGCGTGCCATCTTCGCCAAGCACGACTACGCCTATATGGTTGGTACTGATGCGTATTTCGGCGAAGCTGAACGCTCAGTTCGACGACGTGAACACCAATGTTCGGCAATGCCAGCAGCGAACTGGGCCCCTAAGCAGCGAAGGTGACCGCACAAAGGTCTAACACATCCAGATTCCGGACCCGAGCGACTGAGGCTGGCAGCAGCGTTGGCGCCTCGCTTGATGCCGATTGACTGAGGACGGCTTCAGGCTGAGGCTGTGTGAAAACTCGGCGCGCGTGCTGTTTCTGGGGTCTCGACAGCATTGGCGCCCGTGCGATCGTCGATCCTGAGCCGATCTGAGAGGTCGACTTTTCGCCCATGTTCAATGGAGCAGCGTTTTCACACAGCCTCGGCTGAGGTGAGTCATTCGCCTTCAACCGCCTGAACGTCGGCAGCGGCCATCACCTGTCATTCACCTCGCGCGGCCCTCTACAACTGCTATGCCTTCAAGACTGGGCAATGCTTATGGTCGGCACGGTTCATTCGCCGCAGCTACGGACCGTTGTTCCAATCGCGCGGAGCCCATACCTTGTCGCCGTTCCCCAGGTGCAGCAGCGACAGCGTGTAGCCGTAGTTGTCGCAGTGGAGTTTCATCTCGCGCACCACGGCGTCTGGGTGGGCGTTCTCGAACCACATCTTCAACGGCAGTCTCTCGCCCAGTCGACAGGAGGCCTTCTCCTGGTCAGCAGTCAGGGTGCCGTCGGGCACCGCAACGACCCGGCCGCGGGTCTTGAAGTACGCGCCGTTCTTTAACGCCCTGTCCGAGGAGACGCTCCAGTTCATGAAGCCATCAGACGACAGCACCAGGACAGCACTGTCCTCGGTGGACCGAATCCACCGTAGTGCCGCAGAGGTCAGCGAGACGCCGAACTTCTTTGATGCCGTCGACAGCATGTCCAGGTCGATGGCCTGTCCGGCGAGGCTTGCCTTGAACTGCTTCACCGGCATCAGAAGCGTCGAGGCGAACTCATCAGCCTCGGCCTCCATTGCCTTGCGCTGCGCCTCATAGCCCGCAACCTCTGCCTGCGAGCAATGGAACTCGTCCTGCAGGAGGCGGTGAACCAAGAAGTGACCTAGCTCGTGCGCCTGCGTAAACCGAACCCGACCGGGTGACTTGAGCTGCTCGTTGTACAGCATGGCCCAGCGACCGGGCTCGAGGCGGAAGAGGCCGCCCTCAAAGTTCTCCAGATTGGCAGCCTCCACGACCGTGATTTCGTCGTCCAACTTGAACTGACTCCCGACGGCGGTCGCGATGCTGGGCACATCCACCGGGAAGCGGCTCGACTCATCGAAGGCCACATCCAGAAGATGGGTCAGGCGAATTGCTGCTTTCGACGGTGTGACCTGCTCCAACGGCGCCACTGTCAGCCGCCAGTCTTCTTCAACGCCTCAATCATCACCCGAAGCTGCTCCTTGGTCTCGGGCTTGAGCTTGGTGTAGTTCCGGAAGAACTGACGGTCCTTCAAGTCCTCTTGCAGGTCCTCGATGCTGTCATCCATGAAGAACGCGACGTCGATGTTGAGGGCGCCGGCTATCGCCTGAAGCTTGTCCAGTGACGGTTTGGGGGACTCTCGGTTCTCAAGCTCCCACAGGTAGCTTTTGCTGAGCCGTGCGTCCTTCGCCAGTGTGTCCAGGGACTTGCCGGTCTCTGCCCTCTTCGCCTTGAGCTTCTCACCGAGTGTGGCCATGTTTATCGCAATCCGTTGCGGGCAAACGTTCGATTGTACTGCCACACCGAACGAATGAGGTCGGTATCCAAGTAATCCACTTGGATAGTGTCGTTCGGTATGGCGAACGAATTTGGTACACTACGCCGTGTCACAACTCCTCGAAGGAATTTTGATGAGCCAAGCCAAGACAGGAACCCGGTGGAGCGACACCGAGGTAGCACGGCTGAAGGCCCTGGCAGAGGGAAATACGCCAACGAGAGTCATAGCCCTCAAGCTACAGCGCTCGCCCGCCGCTGTCCAGAGCAAGGCCTCCGACAAAGGGGTCTCGCTGAAACCCGTAAATCAGTCGCCGTACAACCGGCGCAAACCGTAAGCGAGGTATCAAGTGAACGACGCAGCACTCGACAAGAAGCCGCAGGGCGGCGATGACCAAGACGACGACAAGCACGGCCCGAACCTGCACTTCGAGCACGTCGCATCGGTGCAAACCGTGAAGTTCCGGGTCGCCTGGACCGACACCCTGCAAACTGCGTGGGACGAGGCCTACGAAGAGCTGGGCGAGGACCGCCGCGCCGACGACCGTCTGCAGACCGACGGCGGAGTGGACATGACGCCCTACTTGGGCAACACCATGCGGCAGCTGTTCGACGACAAGCGCACGAAGAGCCACAAATTCGTCATCGTCGGCCCGACCGGCGGCGCAGGGCTGTGATTGCGCCGATGCCAGTGCAGGACGTTCACGCCGGAAGGGAGGCCTTCCAGCGTGACCTGCAACTCGTCCTCAAGGACAACACGCTGACGGACAAGGGCTGGTGTCAGCCCGACGACCTGACGCTGCTCGTCCCCATGATGGCCGAGAACGTACAGCAAGGGCAGGTGGACCTGTACCTGCTGCGCTTGGTCTTCGACCACTATCCCAAGGGCCCTCCCAGCGCCCAGTTCATCAACCCCGTCACGATGAACTACGTGTTCCCTGATGATGTCCGTTGGGTTCCCTCCTGCGAGGGCCTGCCGGACATCCACTTCCATACCAACTACGGCGGCAGTTCCGGCCAGGTCGTCTGCTCTTCCAGCACGCTCGAGTTCTACAAGGTGAACCACGACGTCAAGCCGGAACACGTCTGGGACCCTGAGCGGATGAACTTCCTGACGACGCTGTCGGCCATCCGCCGCGCGCTGGCGTCGACCAACTACCGCGGGCGTTCAACACAATGAATGACGAAACCTCGCTCTGGCGTCCGCGGCCGCCTTCGGCGTACAGGCCGACCGGGAAGGTGCTGACGGTGCCGACGACAACGGTGGCACGCACGGCGATGATGTTGCGCACGGCCGGCGCACTCGAGTCGGCCTGCCTGTGGCTCGGCCTTCTCGATGAGCAGGGCGACGCCCAAGTGCAGGCGCTGGTCTTGCCCGCCCAGGTGAACCGCCCGCGGTATTACGCGGTGCCGGGTCCGGCAATGGTCCAGGTTGCCGCATTGGCGCGCCAGCACGGATGGACGGTCGTCGGCGCCATCCATTCGCACCCTGGCACCGGCGTCGAACACTCCACCTACGACGACGAGATGACGCCGAGCCGGCGGGCTGTGTCCATCGTGATGCCGCGCTACGGGCACTGGCATAGCCGATGGCCAAACGGCCTCGGCGTCCACGAGTACTTCGAAAAGTACTGGCATCTGCTGTCGGACGAACATGCGCAACTGCGCGTCGCCCTGTCGGACGAGGCTGAAAGCCCAGTTTTTGATCTGCGGTGAAATCATGAAGAGCGAACTGGACTTCCTCGCGGACCGGCACCTGCGCCCTGACCCCCAGGGGGTGCTCGACGAACAGGCGGCCACGAAGACCGGGGTTGTCCTCGTGCAGGTGAGCGAGCCTATGGCGGCTGCGCTTGGCGTGCAGCACCTGGTCTGGATGCTGGTGAACCTCCTCAGCCGCCAGTTCAAGGTGGTTGACGAAGTTGTCCTTGATGTTCCCGCGACTGTCCCGGTGCAGCCGGGGGTGGCCGCGTTTGGGGTCAAGGCCACGCTTCTTGAAACCCTTGAAGAGTGCGTGCGCCTGGTCAGCGGCCCTCACATCAAAGTCGCGCGCGCTGGGCTCGGCACGCAGCACGACGTGGCCTTGCTCATCGGGAACGGTACGCCGGTGGCGCCCTGGCACTGGCGGCTCTACGCCGATGGCTGGCGTTACTTTGTGGGCCTTGACGGCGAGGTGCCGGCGACGCCTCCGCAGAGCGGCCTGTCCATCGGCCCGTATCTGTGCGCAAGCTACGCCGCTGGTGAAGTGTTCAAGCTCTTCCGCGGCATGAAGCCCGGCAAGGGTGAGTTCGTCCGTGCTCTCTTCACCTCGGCGTGGACGGTGTCCAACGCCGACAGCTGGGCTGAGCTCGGAGACGGCCCTGCGGCCGCCGAGTTTGGCCTGCTGCCCCACTTCTATTTCGCTGGCGCTGGTGCCGTTGCCCAGGCCGCTGCGCTTTGCTTGGGAAGCTCGGGGTTCAAGGGCTCGTGCAGCGCCGTCGACAAGGACGACCTGGACCTGACCAATGACAACCGCTACGCGCTATCGACGCGGGACGACGACGGTGCATCTAAGGCGCAAATGCTGCAGGCCTATCTGCAAACGCATGGCTTTGAATGCAGGGCTCTGCCCGAGTGGTGGGAGACGTTTGCTGCGAGCGGCGGCAAGTTCGCGCCAAACCCTGAAATGCGCACACTTGAACGTGGGTTCAAGTTCCCCATCGTGCTTTCCTGCGTGGATAAGAACAAGCCACGACACGCACTTCAGAACGCTTTGCCGCAGTTGCTCATCGGCGGCAGCACGGACGGGCTGACGGCGAAGGCGAGCATCTTCGATTTGGGCGCGGGCACCGCGTGCTTGAAGTGCCATAACCCGCTGCAGTCCCGAAACACCGTCATTCAGGCGCGTCGAGCAAGCCTTCAAATGCTCGAGGGTGAAGCGCGACTGGCCTATGCCCGCGAGCTGGGGTTGACCGAAGCTGACGTCGAGCTCCTTCTCAGCGCGGGTGGCTGCGGGAAGCTGTCGGAAGGCGACCTGGAGCGGTTCTCCGCGGGCACGCCGGAAATGTCGGTCGGCTTCGTTTCGATTACAGCGGGCGTCCTACTTGTTGTTCAACTTCTCCGCTACCTGCAGCTTGGCGCAGCTGATGCCACACAGGATGGCGCGATGGCGGTGGCGACGTTCGCTCGGGCTAGGGTTCGCCCGCTGCAGGTTGGCAACGACCAGAGCTGCGACTGCGAACCGCTCCTTCGCGTTCGCTGGAAGGGCATTTGGTCTAGCTCATACCGGCGCTAGTTCATTTCGGTTTCTGAGCGCGACCGGCTACGTTGTCTTGCGCACGCGGTCCATGCTTCAAACTTGCAAGCACGGCACTACCTCGCCCACTCGACGTTCGAACCGCCCTCAGTCGCGAAGACCAGGGACAGCTTAGAGTCAGTCAGCGGAAGCGCGAATCCGGCTTGCGAAGGGCAGGAGCACCACGGCGCACCGGTGCGAATAGCGCAAGAAGACCAGCAGACAGTTGTCCCCCTTCGCATTGCAAGGCCGTTGGCTGGCACCTATACTGTACATATAAACAGCCTTGAGGCAACGTCCAGGGGAAGGCGACGAAGAATGCCCAAGAAGTCGACAACGCTAGATGTGGCAGCTCCAAGATGCCGGTTCTGTGGCCGGTCTTGGCTACCGGCAGAAGGGGTGTCTGCCAACCACTCATATTGTGATGCTTGTTCGGATGAGCGGCGCGTTTCGGCTCTCGTGGCATTCGGTGGCCGGCGAGCTCTGCCGCAGCCGCTAGGCTCGCATCTCCTGCCTCGATATCTGCGTCGCGGCTAGCATCCTTCAAAGAACTCCTCGAGCTCCCTAATGGTCTGCCGCGCTCCCTGAAGCGTGGCGCATCCGCCCAACGTCTTCTTTCTGCCCGTTGACCCCAGCGGCTCAGACCATGCAACCCATCGGTGCTTGCGCGGCGACTGCCACGACCATTCAACGACCTTCAGCCTGTCGCCCATCGTGAGTTCCCAGCGTACGAAATCGGCATTTACCTGCACCCGCCAGGCTGTCGTATCCAGTGAAGACAGAGCATTTAGGAGCTGCTGTGCGGACTGGAAGCGTAGGCTGGTGTCATCGTTGAGAGTCTTGCGAATCATGCGGCGCCAGCCGCTGGGCACATGCGGCAACCAGCGCAGCTTGTCTGCGTAGCCGCCGGCGGGGACCGTGGTGCGCGGTGCAGGGTCCGCCTGATACCAGCGCTGGCCGTGGAGCAGGCGGTACAGCGTCATACCGAGCGCCCAGATGTCGGACTTCGGGCTGGTCAAAAAGGTCGACCAAACCTCGTAGGCAATGTGATCGGTGTAGCCGACTGCGGAGCCGTAGCCAAGTAGCAAGCGGTCCGTCACTAGACCGAAATCCCCAAGCAGGGCGACGCCCTGAGCGTCCAACAAGATGTTGCCGGGCTTGATGTCGCGATGGAGCATGCCTCGCGCGTGAAGCGCATCTAGACCGAGCGTGACGTCGGTGGCAATCTTGCGTACCGCGTCGAGTGACATGGGGCCTTGCTCGTAGGCGCTTTGCAGCGAGCCGCCCGGGCAATACGCCATGCAAAGATGGATGCTGTCGCCGCAGGTGGTCTCAGAGAGGCTGTGCACACGCACGACATTCCTGTGCTCAGCCGCAGAAAGTCTCTGCGCCTCGGCCAGCAACCCAGCTTTGCGGTCGTCCCAATCCGCCGCGGTCTCGGTCGGACGCCGCGACATCACCTTGACGGCAACGCAGCCGTGAACCCCATCCCGGCCTTCGTAGACCTCGCCGAACGCGCCGGCCCCTAGCTTGCCCAAGAGCTGCAAAGGCGGAACGACGGCCATCAGATCTCCTTGGCGGCAATGATGAGCATCGCGGCCTCACGGCTTCCCGCGCGCAACGCCGAGCCCGTGGTCTTGGAATTCCAGAAGGCCTCATCCTTCAGATACTCGTCGACCTTGCGGTCCCCGTACGTGCGGCTGATGACGCCCTTGGCTAGCGACCGAACTTCTGCCACGGAAGCGGCGGCGGCGATAACGACGCCGCGGACCTCGGCACTGTGAAGGAGAGAGAGCGTGGCCATCGAGCGCGGCGCGGCGCTGGCCTTCAAGACCACCGCCTTGATTTGCTGTTCCTTCAGAAAGCTCGCGCACCGTTGGTGAAGCACGTGCAGCGCAGGCTCTCTGGCGCCGGACTGCAGGTTCCACGTCTGGTCGTATTCGATTGAGATAGGGTCGTGTGGGTCGGTCGACACCTGCGCCACGACCACTTTGACTGAATCGCCTGAAACCACGAAGCTGGCGAGTCGCTTGGACATCTTCTTTTCCTCCTCTGACGCGAGACATGTTACCGAATGCTGCGCAATCAGACTTGGGGTCAGCCGCGGTATTCAGATGCTGTCGTTGGAAGACGAATACCCTGCGGCTTGGTCCACGCGGACCGGTCGATGCTCTACGTAGATTCGGCCCGTGGCGGATGCTAGCCGTGCTGCTGGAGTTGCTGCCGAGTAATGCCGCCGCCATCGAAAAGCCGGCCGAGCGCCTGGCATGAGCAAGCGCTCCCCGCAACACCGCCTCGAAGACGAAGGCGCGAGCTTCCGGGCGCTGGTCAATGGGACGGGCGAAAGTCTGGTGTGCCCTTAACTTGGCAACACGACGGCGTCCCGCTGCGAGATCGCCTTACTGCTCGGTTTCGAAGCCCCCAACTCCTTCTTCTGGACTTTCAGGATTGGACCGGGCAAACGCCCGATGGCGCAGGCAACGCCATGCGCTTGAACTGAGGGCGACAGCATGAATAGACATCGAACTGTGCCCTAAAACACCCGGGGGCGGTGGCTTCAATGACCGAGATGGGGCCGGCAGCGTTCCTTAAACCTTAGCAGCTGAAGGACCGCACTCGCTGCATACATGCCGCTGGTTGAGGTCTCGACGCGGGCAGCCTTTGCCTGCCTAGGTGCGTTCCAAACGCCAGAAGCGGGAGCCGAAGTACGCCAGGCACAGGAGGGACAGCGACAGAACGGTTGCGACCAAATAGAACAACCCGTGACGCTGAGCCGCCGCCGCGAAGGCAAGTGGGCCGCTTGCACTGGCAGCCCCCAATGCTGAGCCCACAATCACGGCTGTCAGCAGGGTGATTGCGGCGACCGCAAGGCTCAATAGCCATGGCTGAATCGCAACCTGCATTGCGTCTCGGAGAGTTGCGGCGCGGCCTACTCCTCAACGGGAAGGACTTCGCGGCTCTCGACTTGCCCTATTGCCCTTGGGCCTCGTTCGCCGGTGCACTGAAACCGCCAGCGTCCAAAGCGGCGCGCATGCTCTCAGGCGTCATGTCGACTTGGCCGTATTCGATCAGCGCGCCCATCGTTCCCTTGCCAAGCAGGTTCCAGGCGGGGGATTGCTCGACATGACCATTGGAGATGACCACCTGGATGGGATTCTCGAGATGCCGAATTAGGTCTTCGGGCGTCGGAGATTCGCTTCGCCACAACGAGGCCAAGAGGGTGCCAGGCTCGATGTCTCCGTAGCCAGACTTCGGGTCCAGCCTCCTGCTGCCAAGCTTGGGAAGCATGAAGAACCTCATTAACGATGATTCGTCAATGAAATGAATTCCGTCGATGCCGCCGATCAGCGCGTAGGGCAGTGAGTTCAGGACGCAAAAGACCACCTGCTTACCGACAGCCTCCGGCATGTACTCCAACAGGATGTCGGGGTGCTTGCGCAGCCCCTCGGCAAGCCTCTTGACCTGGCCCACAACCGAGTTGATGCCAAGCGAGAAGTAGTACGCCCCGATGGGGTCGTTCCCAGAAAGACTCCTGCATTTGCACTCAAGGAGGAAGAGATAGTCGCCCCAAACAAATGCCACGTCATAGTCGTACTCTTCTCCGGCGCGCTTGCAGCGAATCCTCTTCGCTTCGTGGCCAAGCCGCTTCAACGTACGAATGACATAGCTTTCGAACCTGCTTCCCTTCCCGTCCAAGTTGATGTTCAACATGCCGAGTGTCGAAAGAACTGCCCGCGGGATAGAGCAGTTGCCAGCGGCAAGGCCAACGAGCACAAGACTTCCGTCCTGCAAGCGCAGTAGCGGCTGGTCGAAAAGGTCACGACTCTCACGCCTGAACGTCACATGGTCAATGAACAGTGATGCCTTCGGCCCAGCAAGGCCGAGGCGCTGAAGCCGAGCGACCAAGTCCGACCTGCTGAAGCGAATGGACATGCTCTCTGGCTTGTCAAAATCGCGACAAGCCTCCGCGATGGCTTGCAGAACCGCATACCCCCGTACCCATTCAACAATCCTGAGCCCGGCGAACTCTTCAAAATCGCTTGTCACGTCGTGAGCCAAAAGCTGACTCAAGCTCGTCGCCCCATGCATCTCCCAAACGGAGACCGTCTGCTGAGGAGTCAGCGAGGCGACTCCCTCGACACCGACAAACAGACTGCGGAGGTCCCCTTTGGAAGAGAGGTCGAGAAGATGCTGCTTGAATCGTTCATCAAGCCGCGCATTGGCGATGAAGTCATATCTGTCCAGGTCGCTTGACGGCAAGGCTTCAATCAAACGCGACACGCCCATCTCAACTAGGTTCGGGCCGAGTCCTTGCGTATGTTCCCGCAACACTCCATCAAGGTATCGATGACGTCGCTCGGCTCGCTGCCAGTTTCTCCATGAAATGGCGAGCACCTGCGCCGTACCGACGGCGTAATGGTCTTCGTCGATGGTGTCCGGCAGGGATGGAAGTACGACAATTCCTTCGCTGTCGAACCACTTGTTCAGGTGAGCTTCCATTCCGATGGTGCTGCCCAGTGCATCAACAAGTGCGGAGTGAACAGCTGCGACGTTGAAGTCTTTCCCTTCCGCGTTCTTCAGCGTCACTTGGCCGAAGTGCATTTCCCCTCGCTCGACAGCATCGTTCCCACGTTTTAGTAAATCAGCGTACTCGTGGTTGGAGCGCGCAAGCAGCGCCGACACTCGTTTTTCTGGGGAGAATGAAGCCGCGTCACATTCCTTGAGTTCATCCAGAATTCCCTGATAGCAGCCGTCGATCATGCGGAACATATCCGCGTATGACCGTACGTGCGTGGCCGCTTCTGCGCGCTTATGCTGATCGAGGAAGTCAGCCAGAGACTCAAGCAACTTGTCTCGCTTCGCCTCCTGCTTTGGCGCGGTCCGCTTCTGGACCAACGCTTCGCTTCTCTTAACCAGTCCTAGCAACTTCTCGATCTGAGAGTCGTCTAGATTGGCGCTCTCGAGATGTGCCGCAAGGGCATCCCACGACAGCGCCTTCAACGCGCCTTTGATAACTTCTTCGCTGATTTCGTCTGACATCTTTCCCCCTGGTCAAAGTTGGCGGCGGCCCGCGAAGTGATTTGCTTTTGCGGTTCATTCTGTATGAGCACGGTGCAGGTTCAGAGCCGCGTCGACGTGACCGAGTTGCAATCTGGCCGAGCTCGCAACTTCCTTCACGATGTGGTCGAAGCAAGTCAGCCCCGGTGAGTACGGCCTAGGAATTCAGAGGCGTCGCGGACCGTCGCAACGCAGTGATGGATATTGGCTCAGGACGAGGTTGAGAGGAAGGTCAGCCTACTCTCGCAGAGCGCATCGCGAAGGCGGGCAGCGCGTGCCGCCAGCTGCGACAGCTTGCCGTCGGCGCGCAATAACGTCAGCGTGCACTCGACGACGACGAAGTCACCGCTCTGGCGCTGGACGACAGCTTCTGGGCGGTGCATTCTCTACGGAGAAGGACAGCTCCCGCTGCAAAGCGGCCACACGACGCCGGGTGACCGCATTAGGCTGAACCCGGCAGGTCGCACTGGTCCGTCTGAATGTCAGCGCCTGCAGGCAGCGGTCGTTCAAGGGACCGTGCTGTCGGCAGGCTGTTGCGGGCGCATCAGCGCTCACTCGACTGCGAGCAACCCACATCAGACGCGAGCGACTGCAGGCATCCCCGGCGACCGGCAGCGACCAACCCATCAGAGACATCGCCCCTTACTCTCTCATTGCCGAGGCCGTGTGGAAACGCAGTTTGACTGCGGCCCGCCACGAGCTTGGGTCAAGCACGTTCCCTGCGAAGCGCCAACGGGCTCTCCGAGGGCTCGTCGGAGCTTGAGGAGTGCTCTGGGTATCCGAGTTGCGATGCGATGTTTAAAGGGCGCTCACGCGCCCACCAGCCTCATCGCCTGCGCTGCCTTCTTGATGCCCAAGATCTGCATCACCCGTTTGAGGTTGTAGGCCAGGACCTGCAAGCTCATCTCGGTGCTGACGTTGCCGAGCTTGCGCGTCAGGAAGTGCGTGCTGCCCATCCAGTGCTTGAGCGTGCCGAAGACGTGTTCCACGGTCCTTCGCCGGATCATCATCGCATCGGTGTTTCGGTCCAGTCGTCGCTGCATTGCATCGAGCACCTCTTGATGCTCCCAGCGGGAAATCCGGCGATGTTTGGAAGGCGTGCACTCAGCCTTTATCGAGCATCCGGGACAAGCGCTGCTCCAGTAGCGACGGATCTGCAGCCCGTCTTCATCGCGCGTAAAGCGATAGGTGGCTCGCTCGCCCGCTGGACATCGGTACTCATCGTCCTTAGCGATGTAGATGAAGTCGGTCTTGTCGAAGCGGCCCTCAGCCTTCGCATTCGAGGTCATCGGCTTGGGTACGAAGGGCTTCATGCCGTCATCCGTGCAGCGCTTGATCTGCGGGGCGTTGAAGTAGCCCCCGTCGGCATAGACCTTCAAGCTTTGCTTGTCCATCGCCTCCTGGGCCGCGCGCGCCATCCCACTGAGTTGGCCCTTGTCGCTGCCGATATTGGTGACTTCGTGCGCCACCACTAGGTGGTGCTTGGTGTCGACCGCTGCCTGCACGTTGTAGCCCACGACACCGCTGCCCGCGGCCTGGGTCGCCATCGCGCGTGCGTCCGGATCCGTGAGAGATATCTGCTTGTCTGGCTGCTTCAGGACGTGCTGCTCCATCTCGTCTAGCCGCTGCATCTGCTCACGCAGACCATCCAGCTTGTGACTGAGCTGGGCATACCTTGGACCGAACTCCATGAGCGGCAACGTCCTGTCCGCGGTGTCGAGTGCCGCGAGGTAGCGCTGGATGCTCTCCTCGATCTGCTGACGCCGCTTCTCGATCTTGGTGGCAGTGAAGTTCTGGTCGCGGCTGTTGACGGCCTTGAACTTGCTGCCGTCGACCGCCACGCCGTCACCGCTCAGCAGCTTCAGCTGCCGGCACAGCTCGACGAAGCGACGGCAGACGTTGCGGATGCCCTGTCCGTTGTCACGGCGGAAATCGGCGATGGTCTTGAAGTCCGGAGCCAGGCGCTCGGTCAGCCACATCAGCTCGATGTTGCGCTGTGCTTCGCGCTCGAGCCTCCGGCTCGACTGGACGCGATTGAGATAGCCGTAGATGTAGATCTTTAGCAGGACCGCCGGGTGGTAGGCCGGGCGTCCTGTCGCCGCTGGCGTGGCGCCAGCGAAGCCAAGCGCTTCGAGATCAAGCTCTTCAACGTAGGCATCGATGACGCGGACAGGATTGTCTTCAGCGATGAAGTCATCCAGGCACTCTGGCAGCAGCGTCACTTGATGCCGCCCCTGACCTTCGACGAATCGCGCCATCGTCACCTCCACCATGTCGCATCGACACGATGAATCTAGGCAGCGTCGGTCAGATCACCAGGAGGGTTTTCACACAGCCTCTGCCCATAGCGGACTTTCGTGCGGTCGGTCCGCGCCGACCCGCCGGACCCGCGGCGATTCTAGACACGCGTGTTTCAAGTCGCAGCAGGCCATGGTAAGCCTTGTGGAAACCCGAACCCCCACACTACGCTAGGCCAAGTCAAGTGATCGGACTGCCTCCGAATGGGGGCATGGGGATCGTCAATCAGATATGGCTTCAGTCAAGGAAGTACAGGTCCATCCAAGGGCGGAGGATCTCCATCTGACACAGACTCGTCGATATCACCTTGAACGCCTGCGGGGCCTACCGTGACGGTCAGCGTCCCCGGAAACAGCAAGCCGTTATTGCGAATGGCGTCGATGAGCAATTGCAGATCCCAGTCGCGCATCCGAATGCATCCATTCGTAGGCTTGAGCGCCTTCGAATCGACGACCGAAGAGTACGCATGTCGGCCGGCGTGGATGAGCAGCCCAGTGCGGCCGTTGTTCTTAGCCTGCAGTGCGTCGCCACCCTTGGGATCAAGGAGAATCGAGCCACTCTGTCCATATTGCGCGATGGGACGCGATGTGCTGCCCCCGTTCGACACGATCGCGGGAACGCTGTACGTGCCGACAGGCGTGTCACCGAACGGCAGCAGGGCGTCTCCGTTCGGATTGCCGTTTGCAGCGGCGGTATTGCGCGCGGCCCGCCCCAAGACCGCAACGGGGCCGAACAGTACCAAGCCGCTGGTGGCACTCACCAGCTTTAGGGTTCCGGTCTTCTTGCGGTCCGTGGGCAACTCGACTTCGATCTTCATGCTCATGTGGAATGCTCCCGGGTGAAAGGCTTAGTCGGCTCTGTAGGTGCAAGTTGTGGAACACTTTCAGTTGCGGGCGTCGCGCGTGACGGCTGGGGCCAACATCAGCAGCCGCGGCTTCAGCTCTATCGGTCGCCTGAACTCAGTTGGCAATTCGGGAAGACAGTGGAGCTGCGCCCCGGTGCCTACCATGTTGGCACTTTCATCCGGTGTCACAGTTCCGTTAGAAAGTTGCACTCGGCCGCCCGGCAAGGCCGCCCGGGAAACGCGAACAAGCAGACATGCTGGATTCTCTTGTGGGTGGTTCATGCAAGCCCAGTGGGTATTGGCAGGGTAAACGCAGTGCATGGTGTGTCGGTTTATTGCAGTGCCACGCGTCGTTCGACATCCTCTTCGAGCTCCGGCCTGCCGGGAACGTGCGTGCTCTCGGTCGTCTTGTCGAACTTCAGGATCGAATAGCCGAGCCGGGCCTTGCCGGGCCGATCAACGCTCGTCCAACGGAAAACTCCGCGGCGCAGCAGCCGGTCCTGCTGGGTGCCAGTGGCTGGCAGCACCTGCGTCGTCATCGTGTCGGGCGCAGGCACGCTCGAATGCGCGGCGCACCACGCCTTCAGGTTCGCCGTGTCGTAGCCGATCAACGAGTACATCGCCTGCGGCGGTGGAAGGCAGGATCTGGACTTGACCGGCAGCACCAGGCTCGCGCGGCGCTCTAGTTTCAGGGTGGGATCGACCGTCGGTGCCCACACGACGTCGAGCATCAGGGCATCCCCCGCGCGCGGTGCACCGAGGGCCTTGGCGGATCGCAGCATGCCGAGCGGCAGGACATAGTAGCGGTTCGCGTCTAGCGGCACGCTGTCGCGAGTGTCCCCGGGGCCCAGTTCGAAACGCATGTGCTCGTCTTCCTTCGCGCCCCGTCGCAACACTTTCGCTTCGAGCCAGAAACTTCCGTCCGGGCGCCGCGGGCCGGCCTTGGCGCATAGCACGATGGTTTCGTCGGGCGATACCGATTGCCGATCGACCCACGCGTTGAACACCTCGTCGGACTGCCCGGCGGTGAAGGATTGGCTGACGCTCAGCGGGTCGCTGCGGGAGACGTGCCGGTCGAACGACGGATCCGCGAAGAACACGGTGCGCCGCCGCAGGGGCAGCGGGAAGAGGTCGCGGGGCAGGTGCCGCGCCGACAGCGTGAGCATCCGAAACTCGACGCGGTCCAGGCCCATGCGCACCGGCGGCTTCAGCTGCAGACCACCCGAGGCAGGAGAAGGTACTTCGGGGCCTGGGATGAACCCGCACTCGAACGTGCAGCGGCCGGCGCCGGGCGGCTCGGTGAGTTTCGGAACCTTGAAGAGCAGCCGGTTGTCATCCAAGCGCTCGACTCCCGAGAACGGGATCCAGTTCGAACCTGCGCGAACCCCAGTGCGCAGGCTCTCGTCGGTCGCCGCGAATTCGAGGAGCTGCAGGACAATGCCAGCTGGATCTGGAAGGTCGCGATTCGCGTCCTTGACCCTGCACTGCACCGTCACCGACCCGCGCCATCGCTTCGGCGAGTCCGGCGATTCGCCCGGTTCGAGTTCGGCAGGCATAGCTCGCCCGATGAAAAGGCACCATGCCGGCAACCCCTGGTCATTGGACGGCGCGGCGACCGAGTCCCACTCGTCGGCGAGTGCGAGGCAGCTTTGCCCGGGCAGGCCGTACCACCCGACCGTGCGGCGCCAGGTATCGGGCTGGTCCTCGTTTGGCGGCAAGGCTACGGGACGCGGCCTGCGGAATGCGCGCATGACGGCCGGACCCGCCTCGGCCGGCTCGGCTGGGCGATGGACCGCGTTCACGCTTCGCAGGCCCCGCAGACCCATTTGCACGAATGCTCCTGTCCGCGTTGAAAACTCCAGCGTATCGGTGAGGAACGGCAGGTAGGTCTGGATAGTCGGCACCTGGTTTGCTAGCGCGGGGTCCATGCGCAACAGCGCGCGCGAAATCTGCGTGACCGACGGCACGACGGGACGCGTCGGCGCGCCCGCGTCGCGCATCCAGGGTGCTGCATCGTCGGGCGGCGCCGCACGCGTCTCGAACGCGACGTGTTCCCACTCCTGCATCCAGACCGTATCGGTCGGGCCCGGGTCGTCCTCGGTAAGCGCGAAGGGCTCGCCCTGCGCACGCATCTCGACGTGTCCCTCGACCGCGGCAAGCGCAACGGGCGCGGAATACTGGCGCGGCACGCGCGGATGCACCAGGAGATCGAGGTCCCCGGCCCGGCTGCGGCCGGGCGACGGCCACGTGATGCGCCCGTCCGGCGCCTTTGCCGCCGCGGCCCGCAGCGGCGCCACGGGAGCTTCAAGCGGATCCTCCTGCCGGCCCGGCAAATCGATCACCTCGTAGGCGATCGTGGTGCCCACACGACGGCAGATCACGTAGGCGGGGTCGCTCGCCAGCCGCAGGGCGACGGCGATGAAGTGCTTCGGGTCGCGGACCTGCAGGTCGGCTTCGGACAGGACGGCCGATGCGACGCCGGAGCTGCTTCCCACGATGAGGTCGCCGCGCGGCGCGGCGACCTCGGGTCCGTTCGGCGCGGCGGAATGGCGCGGCGGCAGCGCGACGAGTTTGACGTAGACCTTCATCGGCAGGCGATCTTTCAACCTCCCTTCGCGCGCCGGTATGCGGCCAACGATGCTGAGCGCGTCCTGCGTACTGCCGATTCCCGGCGTTGCGAAAAGGTCGGCGAGCATCACGGCCGCCCGCGGATAGACGAAAGGCAGTGCCTTGAGCTCGTCGGCGTTGTACGGCGTAGGGCCGGGCCTCTGGATCTGCTCGACGTGCCAGCCGGCGACACGCATGCCGTCGGCGTCGAACCAGCCGCGCGACAGTGCCTCCCCCGACACGGCGTCGGCAGGCCGCATGTCGCGCGCAAACGGCAGGTCGCGCGGCAAGGGCCGCACGACCAGCGCGCCGGTGGAAACGGCAGCGCCCTCCGTGATCGCCATCCGCGTCGTGAGCACGTCGTGGCGCGACATCCGCAGCGTCTGTGTGCCGCCCACGGCATGCGGCGCGAGCTTGTCAGCCAGGGGCTGCGCGACGTTGCCATCGCAGATTCCTGCGATGAAGGGCATGTGGAGCAATGCGTGCCTCTGCGCGCCGTCGGGACACAGGGCCGTCATGCCTCCGAGCAGCAGCCAGGTTTCGGCGGGAAGCTTCTTCAGCGCGTCCGTCACCTGGCGGTCGAAGAGGCCCGCATGACCCTGGTCGATGCGGCGCACGCCGGGCCGCAGGAAGCTTTTGGTCGGGTCGCCGCCGATGTACCCAGGCACGAATCCAAAGACGCTGTTCTTACCTGGCAAGCGGACGCTTTCGAGGAAGCCGGCCAGCGCGCCGGCCTGCCAGAACTGCAGCGATGCCAGGCACTGGAACTGCAGGACCGCGTCGCCACGGTCCGGCGAGAACGTGTGCTTTGCCTCGGCCAGCCAGGTGCGTACGGCCTCGGGCGTCGATGCGGCGGGACCGATGCCCTTGCCCTTCGGCCCCAGCTTCACGGCCCGTCCGTCCATTCGGTGGTCGGCCAGCGTGATGGCCGCTTCGTGCACGAGCTGCCGGCGGCCGGCGAAGTCCACGACGACGCTATCCTGCGCATCGATGACCACACGCGGCAGCATCGGCCACGCGATCAAGCTGCGCAGCCGCCACGTGCCGTCGAAGCGGAAGGTGTCGGCTTCGCTTCCGGAGGCATCGGACCGCAGCATGTGCGTGACCTGCAGTTCGCCGCAGGCAATCGCCAGTTCGAAGAAGTGGCTAGCGAGCCGCAGGCCACCGGCTTCGACGGGCTCGCAGGCGATGCACGCGACCCCGCCCGCGACCGTGCCCGGCGAGCCGCCGGGGAAGAAGACCAGCGGCGACGCGGCGCCCGGCTGCTCCAGAACGAAGGTGCCGCGGCTCGCGTCCATGCGGGCCTGCCAGGACAGCTCGTTGCCGAACCAGTCGGACGATGCAGTGGTGGCGCCCTTCTGGCCGTAGGGCTGCGTGTGCGCGACGGTGCATGCGACCCCGCCCCGCAGCATCACGGAAATCGCCAAGGCGGCGAGGCGTCCACGCGCAAGGTCGAGCTTGCAGGAGGCCAGGGTCACGTCGAGAGGTCGCGCCGGGGCGCTGCCGGTTAGGTCGATCTCGACGGCCGAGGCGTCGAATGACGGGACCTCGACTTCCATCTCGCCACGTAGCACGTACGCCGACATCCTGGCATTCTGGACGTACAACAGGCCCTTGTCGGGGGCCAGCGCGAGCGTGCCGCTCAAACGGGCGGATCCGCCCCACAAGGAATCCTCGGCGGCCGCATCGAGCTCCCACGCGATTCGGCCTGACGGATCGTTGACCGCTACGCCGCTCAACTTAAGCTTGCCGTCAGCGCCTTCGAGCCTAAGCGTCACGCTGCGCAGGGAATCCTGCGCGAGCGCGGGGTTGTCCACACCGAGCACGAGGGTTCCATCGATCTCCGCGAGCGCCACCGAACCGGTTGCGATATCGAGCTTGCGCAGGGCCGTCGGCACGAAGCGCAGGCAACCTCCAATGGGAAGCGGGACGATCGCCAGGTCCTCCGACGCCGTCCGCGCCCTCGACAAGCTCCAGACGGGAGCGCCAGACGCGCCCGGCATGAGCCCCCCCTTCTCGACCGGTGCGTCGGTCAGCGTGAATCGCCAGTCCACGCCATGGGGGCCTTCGACGACGACCGGCTCGGTGGTCGTGACGAGCTGGAACGGCGCGCCAACCACATTCTTCATGTCTCGCGTGAGCAAAAAAGGCCCTTGCTTCACCGCCTGCGCGACCGAAACGCCGAGCCCATCGCGCACGTAACCGTTCTCGAGCCGCTCTACAACCGACCAGCCCACGAGGGAAAAGTCGCCCTCGGGTTCGACGAAGCAATGCGTGTCCTTGATCAGCAACTTGCGCTTCGGCCCTTCCAGCAGCGCATCACCCGTGGCGGTCCACGGCTCGCCGTCCTTGCCGTCGGGCAGCTTCGCCGAAATCGTGGCGGCTCCGAAGCGAATGAGGTCGACCGATAGCACCATGCTAGGGTCGACCTGCTGCAACGCCGTCCAGGTCAGGCCCGGCATCAGGTTCCCCGGGGCGGAGGCGACGTCCGCGTTGAAGGCGCCCTCGCCGAACATCAGGCTGTGCTTCACCGCGGCGCCGTCGCGCAGACGGGCGGCTTCGTCCATCAGCTGCCCAAGGCGGGTCGGCTGCAGTGCGGTGACCACGGGCGGCGGCACTTTCTCGACGTCGTCCGGGGGCGGGACCACGGCACGCACGTACAGGTCATCCCACACCGGGAGGTTGTAGTGAGAGCAGACCTTGAACTGCCCCGGCCGGCCCGGCAGCAACTCGAAGCCCGCAAGAGTGAGGCTCGCGAGCGGGACGAGCGGCCGTGCCTTGTCGCCCTTCACCGAAGGTGCGGAAAAGGATGCGGCGGTCGCTGCGGCCAGCGCCGGCAAGAGGGTCATCGTGCCTTCGAGCTCCAGCGGCGCCGCACTGCGTGTGAAAGGCGTGAGGGAGCGGCTCGTGTGGGGCCGTGTGGACGCTGTGTCCGAACGCGTCGCGCTGACGACCTGGATGCTCGGCAGTGTCGGGTGCCGCAGCCAGACACGCTGCTCGCGTTGCGATGGCGACAGCACCGGCGCGTTGACGGTGAGGGCGTGGGCGGCGTCAACCGAAGGCTGGCGTTCATGCGCCGCCGTGAAGGCATCCCAGCCCCCGTCGGGCATCGCCGGCGCCTGCATGCGCAGCTTCGATACGAGGAACGGCGCCGCGTCGGGCTTGCCCTCGCAGCGCTGCAGCATTATGTCGAAGAAAGCGTCGGCATCGTCCGAAACGCGCGGCAGCGCGTCGTCGCCGTCTGGCGCGGTAGCCGCGAGCCAGGCCATGCCGCGCGCCGTCATGGCGGAGCCCGACAAGCCGATCTGCGCGGCGAGCAGTCGGCCCGATGCGAGATCAAATTCGAAGCGCGCGGAGAAATCCGAGGGCTCGTCGATGACGAGGTTCCAGGGCGCTACGAGCGGCGTCGCGCCCGGCTCGTGGAACTCGTGGCGCCGGTTGCCAATCCGCAGCGAACCGCGCGCGTTGTCGACGTCGCGCGGCACCATGACGGCGGGCAGCTTTCGGTCGTCGGCGAGGTCATGGGCGAAGGGAATCTCAGCCCACCCGTCATCAAGCATCATGAACCCGATGACCGTGCCGCCTTCCTGCTCCCTCCCCGCGTGGATGCCGCGCAGCGTGGCCCGGACGGTTGGCGCGGCGTGCACGAAGGGGATGCTCTGCACGAGGGCCAGTGCTTCGACGGGCCTGCCGGTTGTCGGATCGGGCACCGCGCTCCAGGTGTACGCCAGGTCGGGGGCTTTCCCTGCGCCGAAGGTCTCAACGACGAGCGTGCCGCGGCCGAGGCGCAAGGTCGCGCCGCGGTTTAGACGCATCACGCTCGCCGCCGGCAGCCGAACGCTTTCCAGCGGCTGGTCGGCCAGCGTGATCTCCGCCGCGTCGTCGTCGAAGCGCGCCTCGTCCCATACGATGGCGATCTTTCCGTCCTTCCTGGTGGCGCGCCAACTGAGCTGCGGCAGCTTCTCATCGACACGGAACGAGAGGCGCGACCACGCGGTCCGCTTCGTGCAGGCCGCAATGTCGTTGAGCGCCCTCCAGACCTGACGCCAAGCGGCATCGGCCTTAGGCTCCTGTTTGCGCAAAAGGACGAGACGGCCGGCGCCATCTGCCTGCACCACGAGCTTCACGCGCGAGTCGATGCCTGTGCCGTCCGGCGCCACCACCTTCGCGGTGTACTCGATGCCGTCCGTGACGAGCTCGACGTCCCTCGAAGCATCTAGGCCCTGCAGCGCGGCGGCGACCGCCGGTGCGTGCGAAACGGCGATCCGCATCGAGCCCGCGCGCAGCGAGTAGGCGGAGACCAGGAGTTCATCCGCCGCGTCCGGTTCCTGCCCGCCGGGATGCTCCCACAAGGGCGAGAGCGTGCAGCGGGCAACCGCCTGCAGCTTCACGCCTATCGAGACGCCCATGACGTCGAGGTCGAAGACAGAATCGTCACGGTCGGCCGTGGCGGCATGGAAGTCCAAGAGCGCGGCATCCTGAAAGGGGAAGGTCCCTAGATCGATCTTCCACATCTCCCTGCGCTCGGTGCCGAGCAGCAATGTTCGCAAGCTGAAGACGCCCGGTGTTTCGTCCGGCCGTTCGGTGCCGCTCGCGGGCACGCGGTCCGCGCGCCCTTTGAGAAGCCACGCGTAACGGCTATCGGTCACGCCGCCGAAAACATGCAGGCGACCCAGCTGGCTGATCTCATCGAATTTCATGTCTGCTCCTGCGGGTTGCGTTACGGCAGGTCGATCGGCGGAAGCTCCACCGGAACCGCGTCGCCGCGGGTCGCGCGGACCTGCAGGCGTCCGCGGTCCCAAGCGCGGGCCTTCTGTTCGCGCCAGAGTTCCTGGAGGTACTCGAGGCCATATTTGTTGCCGTCAGCCGCGGCTCGCTTGGCCGCCGCCTCGAACTCGGCCGGAGTCATGAGCTCCGGGACCAGGTGCCGCGGCAGCGAGCCCGGCTCGGGCGCCACCTCGGCGGGATCGGACGGCTCGGGGATGCCTTCTATCCACGGCAGCGATTCGGTGTGCTGCCCGCCCGCGTAGGGCCAGCGGAGGTCTCGCACGTCGCCGAACACGACGGCATAGGCCTTGCCCAGCGATTGGTACACGGGCGTTCCGCTGTGGGCCAGCACACCTATCCATTCGTCGATAGCCGCGGCCAGCGCCTTCGCTTCGTCCGCGGTCGGCGGTTTCTTCAACACGACGCGTTTGAGGAGGTATTGCGGGAACACGGCCAGCGCCGATCCTTGCGATGCTGGCAACCCGACGCCCGCCATGGCCATGGAAGCCCACAGTTCTCCCGCGAGGGAGGGGCGGCCGCCCTCGACGAACTTGCCCACAAACCACTCGAGCCAGTCGTCGCTCCAGCCGCCGGGGACCCGCACCTTCCCGCCGATGACATACTCGTCGATCTTCATCGCCGTCGCGGCGTCGTCGTCGATGCCGATCGGGACGGCCAGCGAAAGCGGTGAGATGGATACCGTGACGGTGGGCGCCTGCCCGTGCGCTTCGGTCAGGTTGCAGCGCACGCTCCAATCCGTCGCCGTGACCATCGCCCGCAGGGCGCGCTTCTCCGGAACGGTCGAGGCCGAACGCACGATGCGCGCGAGGGGCTTCACCACCCGCTGACACCGCAGCGCGGTCGGAGCAGACACGAACTCGAGGTCGTAGGCCACTTCCGGGTCCGGCAGGCGCGAGATGGGATCGGACCAGAGCTTCGCGGTGACGGCGTCCGTCGTGTCGGTATAGCGAATTGCGGGGATCACGATCTTGTAGCGCGCGGAAGCGCTTTCCCCAGATTCGGGGACCGCTGCTGGCCCCACGCCCCCGTCGAGGAAGGCCTTCCAGGGATGGCCGTCCTTTAGAGTCACGGCGCTGCCCGATGGCACCGAGAGGACCGCAGCCGCGTCGGCGAGATAGGCCGCCGTCGTTTCCGCGACGACCGTGCCGGCGGCCGACGTAGCCTGTACCGTGTGGCGGTACCAATGCGGCTGGTAGCGCGCCACCTTGACCCTCGACTGCGCGAAGGTCTCGCTCTCGCGCCCGAGAACGGCATCAGTGCCCTCGGCCCGCTTCAGCTCCGCCGCGTCGAGCCAATCGATGGCCTTGCCCGGCGTCTCCTTGCGATAAGGACCCGCCCACTGCGCATCGGCCGCATGCAGCGCGAAGTTCCACTGCAGGCCGGAGCGCGACACGCTGCGGCCCACGGCCACATTGGACTCGTCGAGCAGTTGCTCAGGATGATGCGGAAAGGCGACGGCCAGTGCGTTCCCCGGTACGCTGCCGGCCCGCACGTAACCCTGCAGCCGCAGCATGACGTCGGTCTCGTTCGCTCGCTGCGCGTAATAGACGCCGTCCTTCGCCCACCAATGCGTGTCGCCCAGCCGGCCCAACGATTTGACGGCCTGCGGCAGCACGGGCGCGGTGCGCTCGATGCTCGTCACCGCGAACGGCGGGCCTTGCGTGGTCCCTGTCGCTTCGAGGAAATCCTGCAGCGACAGCCCCGGGAGCCAGCCATGCGCATCCAGGATGGCTTCGTATCGCCACCGCGGCAACACCGCGAAGGCGCGGCGATGCGCATAGCCATCGGGTTCAGGGAGGGTGACCGAGATTCGCCTGGCCGTATCGGGCGCGGCCAGCACCGGCTCCATCTGTTCGATCGCGCCGATGGCGGCGGGAATCGTCGATCCCTTCGGCGGACTGGGATCGGCCGAGTACTCGAAGTACCGCCGATTCCAGCCCAGCCATTCGGGCACGATGGCGGCGAAAGCGTCGGCGTTCCCCTCCAGGATGGCCAGATGCTCGGCTTCCACCTTCATCGCATTGCGCGCGGCGCGCAGGAAGCGCTCCAGGCTCTGGCGGAAATCTTCGTCATCCTTCCATCCGTCCCAGGTCCCGAACTGCCCGAACGCGTCAGGTTCGTTGGCGACGGCTGAGCCCGGCTCCTCGTCCAGCGCACGTGCGCCTTTGAGCGGCGTCACGTCGCGCCAGAAGATGTGGCGCGGCACTGGCGCGTCCGGGAGCGCGAGCAAGTCGTGGAGCGTCCTGCCCTTCAGTCTGCGCTGTACGCCGTCGCTGCCAAAGACGACGTCGGCGTGCGGTGAGGTCGCGGCCGCGGCGTAGACGGGGTCAATGACGCTCCCGTGATGCACGATGGCGCTGTATATAAGCTTCCTGCGGATGCGCGGCCGCACCGAGATGCGCGCCATCGCAAGCGTCTTGCCGTCGATGCTGTAGTCCTGTTCGCCCCAAGGGAATCCACCGGTGGCATCGGGCAGGTGCGTGAAATCCACGCGCTGCGTCATGGCGCCGGGCTGCAGCAGGTATTCGACAAAGAGGTACTCAGAGAATTCTGGGTACGCGTCCCGCGCCGACTCGATGGCTGCCCGCAATTGGCGGCGGAACCCGTCCGGCCGCACGAAGCGGTCATCATGCGTGTCGAAAAGGCGGACCGTGACCCCGAGGCCAAGCCGGTCGAGCGCGGCCCAGCCGTACGGATCGGCCGCATCGCCCGTCTCCGCGATGAACTCGCCCAGACGATCGGCCTTGACTACAGGCGCGGGCCTGCGATCGACTTCGAACAACGGGGCTTTCGTATCGTCGACGGGACGGCGCATCAGCGCGAGCACATGCTCGATCACCGGGTGCAGGTCACGCTCGTACGCCATGGGCACCAGCTCGAAGGCGGGATCGAGCAGGTCGTAGCGCTTGTCGACGTTCGGATCGGGATCGAGACACCGGGGGCGCAGCTCCAGCACCCACCCCGAACGGCCCACGCGATCCCACTTCTGGCTCGTCGCATCCCCGCCTTCTGGGCGCGCGCGCAGTGCGCGCAGTGCGGCGCGCAGGCCCTCGGCGGAGCTGCCGAAGAGATCCGCGCCATCGGCCGTGACCTTCAGCTCCCACCCTGACCCGAGCGGCGGGTCAAGCGAGAAGAGCCACTTCACGACTTCGCCGCGCTGCCACTTCATGCGCAGTTCGATCACGTCGGGCTTGCCGCGGCCCAACAAGGCCTGGATCAGCTCCGAACCCGGTTCGAGGAGCGGATGCAGGCGCACGGGGAACGCAGGCCAGTCGATGAACGATTCCGCGTCCGAGTACCACGCGCCGTTGGACGAGCGCCGTTTCGCGTGACTCGGATAACGCATCTTCCAGTTGGCCGGATCGCCGATTTCCGCGGGGGTCACTATTGCGTGGTCGGGGTTGAGGAGCCGCACGGCAGTCTGCCGTCTGGCGGCAAGCCAGGAGACACGCAGGCGCGGGTCGATGCCCGCGTCCAGGCTCAGCGCATAGACGTCGAAACCCGAACGCAGCCGGTATCGGGCCGCGTCCTTGCGTCCGACGCCGCGCGGCTTAAGACTCCACGACAGGCTGGAGACCGCGCCAAACTCTGGATGCACGTTGCGCGTGACCTGCAGGTCATCGCCGCCGTTTATGGGCGAAAGGACGGGCTCCGGCAGCGCCGCGCGGCCCGGCACGGCGATCAGGTCGCCGGCCGCGACCGGCGCAAGCACGTCGGCCCGCTCGGCAGCGAACGGCATGCGGACGTATTCCAACGCTGTTACCTGCATCGGGGCCTTTGGCGCGCCGCCGCTCGCGGAGGCAACACGGACGAACGTCTGCACCGGAAGGCGCTTCGAGCGGGCGAGCACCACCGGCTTCACTTCCTTGCTCAGCAGCACGAGCTGAACGAAGAAGGTCCATGCGCGCGGGGCAGCGGTGTCGCGGATCAGGTTTACGAACTCAGTGACGCTCGCATCCCCCGGTTCGATGACGAGCACCGGCCAGTCCGTATCCTCTGCGGAGATATTCACCGTCACGTCGCCGGGCAACTCCTCGAGGCCGGCCCCGACGAGGGCCGCGAGCGGACGCTTCGACTGCGCATCCGCTCCGTACTGGCCCGCGGGCAGGATGTCCTCGCCGCGCGCGAAGATCCGCCATACGAGAGTCGTGTCGCGCGGCGGGAACTCTTGTGGCGCCGAATCGAGGTCAGATTCGTCCGCCTCGACACGCATACCGAGCTCGAAGCGCTCGATGGTGCCTGGCGTCTTCGCTGACTCGCGCGGGTCGACTTCGAGCGTCGCCATCGCAAGCTTCAGCCGCGGCACGTGGTAAGCCCCTTGGGGCACGACGATGAAATCGCTGCACACGAGGCCGTCGGTGTCGCTGATGCAGACGGGAGTGACGTCGTAGCGGATTACAGCTTGCGTGTCGCCCCGGAAGATCCGGTTGCGCAGCGCGACGGGCAGGTCGCCGAAGTCGTCTGTGTAGCGGTAGGGCGAACGGTGCAGCACGCGCTTCCACACGGTGTTCTCACACACGTGCTCCACTTCATCGGCACAGGTCACGGTCACAGCGGGGCTGTCGTATTCGACCCCGTCGACGGTGATGCGGCGCACCACGCGATAGTGCTTCACGTAGTCCTCCGCCGCTTCCTCGGCCGTTTCGTCGGGCCAGCGCAGCGTCCACTGCAGCTTCGCGACCCGGTCCTGGATGACGCTGCCGGTACCCATGAAGCGCGGCCTGCGGAGCGCGAACTGCGAGGACGGAGGATTGAAGACCTTGCACGCCCTCGAATCCACGTGGCCGCAGGCGGACGACGCGTAGTCGTCCACGCGCTTGCGCACGACGGCTTCGAAACCGTCCTTCCCCAGCGCATTCGCGAGGGCACGCGGGACCAGCAGCGTGAGCCCCAGGTGCGCGGCATTCACGGTTTCAGGCACACGGCCATCGCCGGCCAGATCGAAGAGATCGGAGGCGAACTTGTGGAGCAGGAAGTCACGGGCTTCGTGGCAGCGCCGGTCTGCCGGGTCCTGCATGATCGCGCCGAGGTATCCGCGCTCCTGCCGGTTGAACCGTTCCTGGTCGCTCGCGGCCCGCGCGGGCGCCTTCGGATCGAGCGGCGGTTGCGGCTTCGGTTCGTAATACGGCTTGCCGAGCCCGACCCCGGGGTGCTCGAAGGCTTCCGTGCGGAAGCATGCGAAGAACAACTCGGTCAGGCTCGCCGTCCCGTTGGCAGCCTGAGGCTGGTGGTTCTCCTTGTCTTTTTCGTTTGACTCGGTGTAGGCCATCGTCGCGTCCCAGTGCACGAAGGTCTCGAGTTCCGCCTGGCTCGCCGGCAAGCTGAATGCATGCCACGCGCCGGCCTGGTGGACATACAGGGTTTTGCCTTCCAGGGACGCCGGGATGTATCGGAGCTGGATGTAGTGGTCGGGAATAGTGGTGTCGCCCGTAGCAACATCCTCACGGCGCGGCGCCGCATAGAACGAGGCGCAATCGGTCACGTCATCCCTTGGGACGAAAGTGATGTACACCCAGTCGGACGGCGTGACGTTCGCCTCAAGCCCCTGGGGCGCGACCTTCGGGTACGTCAGAACGACGGTGAACTCGGTCGCCACGATGGGGTCGTTGCGTGGCTCGGGCTTCTCGACCAGCGCCGGGGGTACCCACTCGTCGTGCGGAACCGGCGCGAGCGGCCCGCTGTTGGCCGACGCGGCGACCTCTCGCGCTTTGCGCCGGTCCTCGCCGACCTTCGCGGCCTCCCGGTTCGCGTCGTCCTGCGTGCCGATGGGCGCGACCGAGGACGGCGTGTCCTGGATCAGGCTCAGGTTCATAAAGCGGCCCACCCGAGCGGCGGCGCTGTCGACGAGGCCCGGGGTGACCGCCAGTCCCACCGACAGTCCGAGCGAGCGACCGAAGACCGAAACAGCGATGGTCGCCCGCATCCGTGTGCCCATCCGCAGGTCGCCCTGGATCGCGAGTTCGGCCATCAGGTCGATCTGCAGGCTGAAGGAGAACGACGCGCGGATCGTTATCTTGCACATCCACGCCTTGATTTCCAGCCAGGCCGACACCTGGAAGCGCAACCGCACCTGCAGCGCGAAGAGCGAGTAGTAGAGGGAGGCGGCTGCGCTGCGCGAATCAAGGTGGCCGATGATGCGCGCGACGAGCGACGCATAGAGCGATGCCTGCACGCTGATGCCGACGACGCCCGCATCCAGCCGGCCCGACAGCTCGGAGCTGACCTGCCCTTCCAAGTTCAGGCCTGCGAGCAGCGCGCCGTCGTGGACGCGGAAGATCGCGCCGCCCGCCACGGTGATGTTCACGCCCGCGATGTTCTTCGTCCAGCGGATGCGGTTGGGCCAGCCCAACTCGAAGTGCAGCAGCCCCGGCCGCATGTAGAGCGTGGCGTCGTACTGAACTTCCTTGAGCGCGCTGCGGAAGGCGTCCGGCAGCGCAAGCTTGGAGCCGATCTCCGCGCCCGGGTTGCTCACGAGCCGCGCGAGGAACTCGCTGCGCTCGCCCGCGAGGATCACGTAGCCCGTGAGGGCCTGCTTGCCGGCGAGCTGGTTGGCGCCGATCTGTCGCGCGTCGTCCCAGTCGTAGTAGCTGTAGCCGAGCCACGCATTGGCCGTCATCATGAAGGTGCTCTTGCGCATCGCGAGGACGGCGTTGAGCAGCATCAGGTTTGGTAGCTCGGCCTCCTGTTCCTTGTTCCAGGTGAGCGGCTGCTGCGGGGCGCTGGCGCTGCTCATCGAGAACATCGCGCGCGCGACGAGCGTGTAGTCGGCTTGGTCCGAGATGTCCCACGTTTCGTACTTGGCCGGCTCCAGGGCGGTGCTCGCAATCTTGTCCAGCTCCTTGATGACCGCGATCAGGTTCGGTGCCTCGTCGATCGCCTTGATGCCGACATACGTGAAGTAGTAGCCCAGGCCGATTCCCACCTCCCGCAGGTAGAAGGGCACCGGTCCGAGTTGGAATTGATAGCTGATGCGCTGCGCCTCGAGAAAGACGAACCAGGCGCGGCGCGGCGCGTCCCAGCCGGGCTTGGTCACCTCTACGAAACCGAAGGAGGCGGCCAGCGGCGGAAGCCCCTGGATCGCCACGCGTCCCTGCCCCATGAACCCGTTGGCCTGCAGGCGGGGCTCGGGCTTGCGGCTCTCGAGCGAATGCTCCATCGTGCCGTCGACGGCGACGACCTTTCCGTCGATTTCAAAGGCGCTTCCCAGGCGCAGCGCGACGCCGAGCCCTTCGCATTTGATGCGCGGCACGATCGTCCCGATGCCCGGCGCCATGTAGATCCGGTGGAAGTCGCACTCCGCGCGCACGACGTCGCCGGTGTCGGCGAAGCGCACCTGGCCGCCGATCACCAGGGCGAAAGGCCTGTCGCCCCACATCGAGCAGCCGGGCTCCAGGCCGATGCTGCGCACCTCGAAGAAAAACATCTGGAAGAGCGAAGCGCGCATCGGCTCGTCGAGCGCGACGACGAACGACAGGTTGAGCTTGCGCAGTTCGCGGCGGATGACGTCCGAGTCGCCGCTCACCGGCAGGTCGGTGAAGCGCAGCTCCACACCAGCGAGCTTACTCAGCATGCCGTCGGCCAGCTCGGACACCGTGGGCTTGAACTTGGCGGACCCAGTGATGAAGGCGCAGAAATGCAGGTCCCCGCCCGACTCGAACACGCGCATCCCCATCGATTCGAGGCGGAAGTCGAAGTGCGTTTTCTCGCTGCGGACGAGCGCGTCGTTGGACGCGAGGTCGAGGCGGCCATCGCGCAGGCCCATGGCGCCGTCGGACTTGACGCCGAAGTCCAGCTCCAGCTTGACGTCTACGTCGCCCAGCAAATCGGGCGGGAGCTTCCCCTTGGCCTTGAGCAGGAACGACTCGGCCTGCCCGTTGCAGACCTTGATGTCCGCGGTGGAGAAAGTGAACTCCGTGCCGAGCCCGTTCAGGCGCATGCGGTAGGGCTGAGCGAGTTTCGCGTCG
The DNA here is from genome assembly GCF_052044995.1 of Roseateles sp. 22389. Classification (NCBI taxonomy): domain Bacteria; kingdom Pseudomonadati; phylum Pseudomonadota; class Betaproteobacteria; order Burkholderiales; family Sphaerotilaceae; genus Roseateles; species Roseateles sp. 22389. The sequence goes on along the minus strand of NZ_JBQEOF010000005.1, from coordinate 30,656 downwards.
AGGTCGAGCCCGCCGCCGTGCACCGTGAAGTGCGAGATGTCGAAGGCGAGGTGCTTGCCGTTGATGTCGGTTCCGATCGCCTTGAAGACCAGCCGTGCGCTCACGCCGTCGGCGAGGTAGAGGCGCGGGTCGGAGCCCTGCAGGTCCAGGATGAACTGCTCGGTGTCGCTGGAGAACTCCACCTTCATCCCGAACAGCGAGAACTCCTCCTTCACCGAAATGCGCACGAGGCCGCTGGAAATGCCGGCCGTCATCTTGAGCGCATCAAGCTGCAGCTTCAGTTGCGACTGGATCGTGGAGCCGAGCAGGTGCAGCTTCACGGACAGGTCGGTTGTGAGGCGGCCCTGCACGAGGCTGGCCGTCGTGCCCGAGTGATCGATCTCGATGTACTGCTTCAGCCAACCGGCGGCACCGGGTTCGCCCTGCGCCGCGGGCGAGGCGAGGAAGGGCAGCAGCCGGCCCTTGAGCTTGCCGAACTCCGCGATCACCTTCACCTGCTGGTCGATCGGCTCGAATTCGTAGCCCGTGTAGTCGATCGCGGCGCCCTGCAGCGGCGGCAGCGCGGTCTTCAGGGCCCGCAGGAAAGCGGGCTGCCCGTTGCGCACGCCTAGCGGCACGAGGCTCAGGCGCTTCACGCCGGCGCCCTTGGTGGTGAACTGCACGCTCACGAGTTTCTGCGGCGGGGCGCTCGATCCCGGGGCCGGCAACTGGCCCGCGGGCCGCTCCAGCGTGGCGCCGCCGAACCACAGGTCCGTGCCCAGCGACAGCGTGGACAACTGGTCATCGGTCAAGGTGACCACCGCATAGGCATCGCGGGCGCCAGCCCTCAGATCGATAAGGAGCGCGAGCTCCGCGGAGCCGGGCGCGGTCAGCTCGAAGCCCGCAGCCTCTTCGCGGAAGGTCTCGGTCACGCGGCTCTTCGTCAGCGACACGATCACCTGCTGCAACGCGAACGTCTTCTCGTCGACGATGACGAGCATCTCCAGCTCGCCCAGCATCTGCGCCGCCGAACGTAGGAGCCTGAACACTTTCTCCAGCACCGCGCGGACCACCTCGGCCAGGCCAGCGGCGCCGCGCGCGATGGCCGAGAGGATCGCCGCCAGCACTTCGATCAAGGCATCCGCGTCGGGCAGGTCCGGCCCCTTCATGCCGAAGCGCAACGCGATGCCGCCCATCGAAGGTAGTTGCTGAATCAGCGAAGCCAGGTTTTGGATGGTGGGCTCGAGCACGCGAACGGAGCGGGTGTGATCCCTGCCGTTTATGCTCACGCGATCCCCGAAGCGGCCGTTCTTGAACGGCAGCTCCAGCACCAGCTTCAGTCGCTTGGATGGCTGCGTGGCGGGATAGACCAACAGCGTGGTCTCGTAGCAGCCGATCCATGCAGTCGCGCCGCCCGAGACATCGAACGCGAGATGCAGGATGTTCTGCTCCGCGTGCAGCACTAAGTTATCCAGCGGCGGTGGCAGGGGTTTGGGCGAAGCTTCCCATTGGACGGGATTGAGCGCCGCCTGGAACGGCGACACCCTCACCGTGCTACCGTCGAAGTGGACGTCGAGGGTCCCAATGAGGATGTCCCCGACGACCGGCGCACTGATCGTCACGTCGGAAACCTTCAGCGTCGCCGTCAGCTCCTTGGGCCCGGCCGCATAGCTGGCGATAAACGAAACCGCCTTCGGCACCACCTTCAGCGGCAGGCCGGGAAGCTGCGGGAGGGTTAGGCGCGGGTCGAACGCATCGAGCGTCCAGCCGGGCTTCCAGTCGAACGAAGGGAACGACAGCGAGGGGCCGCGCATGCCAAGCGTGGGAAGGTGCAGCTCGAGCCCGGGAGAGATGGCCTCCGCGTCTACTACGATTCGCCACGCGATGGTCACTTTCGCCTCGCCGGCCGCGCCGAGCTGCGCTTGACACTCGGCCGCGACCTCGACGGTGCCTCTGAAGAGGACGGCCGCACTTCCATCCTGCGATAGGCAGGCGCCGAGGTTGAAATCGGCCCGCCCATACGCGAAGGCGGCGCCGGCAGGAAAAACACGAGCACCCGCGAACTCACCGCTCGTGCCCAGCACGACCTGCGTCGATGAGACGGCTTGCACGAAGTCGCGCCAGCGGCTCTCGAGATCCTTAACCGCCTCGCTTTCCGCGGATGCGACGTCCCTGCGGATAGCGGCCAACGACTTCAACCGGGCGACGCCGGCATCGTCCTTGGCGAATAGCCCAGAAGGGATGCCGAAGGGCTGGCGCACCTTGAAGGACACGGACGCCCTCGCCGGGACCTCGCAATGCAGTTCCAGCGCTTCCGCACGCCCCGATGCATCGGTAGCGACCTCGATGCGCAACCCCGCTGGGCCGCCCGCAGAATATAGGATCAAGTGCACCGCTCCCTCCCAATGCGGCCCAGCGCATCAGACTACACGCGCAACGCGATGCGATCGAGTCTCGGGTTGGTGCACCTCATCAAGTTGGCGGAGAGACGTGGGTCCGACTCGATTGATGCCGACCCCGAACTGCAGTATTGGCGGGGAAGCACGCTTTACACGGGCTAGCTACGTGCGCCCAAGGGAGCCTGCGTGCATGAGTGCAACGCGAAATCCTCTAGCGCAGCTTTGCGCCCTCGTAGCACCCCAGCAGCAAGGCGCCCACCTCGCGGGCCAAGTTCGTACGATCGATGAAGCCGACGAAGACGAATTCCTGTCGTCGCTGACACTTGAGCTTGAGCCAGGTGTCGCTCCGCTTGGAGACATACGGCGAGTCGGCCTTCTTGAGCATGACGCCCTCAAGACCAAGCTGGCATGCTGCCGCCAACATCCTTGACGCGCAACTGCAGCGCCTCGTTGATGCGCATGCCGATGCCGTAGTGCAACCGGGCCAACAGGCCAAGCTCGCCTGTCATGAGGTTCAGTACCGCCGCGACTTCCTCCCGGCTCAGCACAACAGGCAGCCGGCGGTGCACCCGCGGACGCTCAATGCATGCGACCCACGGCAGTTCCACGTCCAGCACGTTGGTGTAGAGGAAAAGAAAGGCCGACAGCGCCTGCTTGTGCGTGGCGCTGGCCACCTGTCGTTCGTCAGCTAGCCAGGTCAAGAAGGCCTCTATCTCCGGACCGCCCATGTCCCGCGGGTGGCGCAGCCCGTGGAACCGAATGAAGGCGCGACACCAGTACACATAGATGTCCTCAGTGCTGCGGCTGTAGTGCAGGTAGCGGATGCGCTCGCGCTGATGGTCCAGCAGCAGAGGGGCCGTCAATGGCGGCGGACGATGTGCTGGGGTATGCATCACCGGCGGCGGCAAGAAGGAGTGGCGCTATCACACGGCTGACCCCGACTCTTTCGTGCAGTCGATCAACCAAGACCTGCGGGGGAACGCTGCGAGCCCACTGAAAATCACGAGCTACTTTGATCCCGAGTGGAACGCGTTGGGCGAGTTTCGTCCAATGGTGCCGCGATGACGTTCAACCTTTTGCTGCAGCGGACGGCTTCGCCTCCCGCTGAGGGCCGACGTTGGGCCTCAGAGTCACACGCCGGGCATCATCAGCATTGTGGAAGCATGTCGGCTGACCACCGAGGCATCCACCCTAGACTTCGCTGCGCCACTTTTTGTCCATGATCGGAGGGGCGAGTGTTCAAGACATATCTATTCAGGGCAGCAGTCGTCGTGCTCATCGTTGTAGGCACGCCACCCGCCAGCGCACAAACCGAGGCTATCGTAGCCGCCAATCAAGCATCAGCAGCCGCAGCGTCCGCTCAACAGGCCGCGAAAGCAGCGGCGAAGGCAGCGGAAGCAGCAGCCTCGTCAGCTTCAGCAGCCGCCGTTAATTCTTCCTGGATTCCCCCTTCCGACATCGCCATCTACCTCGTTCCCATCATTGTTCTGTTCGGCTCACTGATTGCAATCTTGGCAATTCGGAAGTCTCTTCCCGATTCGTGGTCACTTGCAGATGCCCTGTCCGAAGAGGTTCCGCTTCCTGTCATCAAGGAAGTCACCACAAAGGGACAGAACGGAGCACCAGACGTTGTCACCGAGGAGCCGCTCTACGACAAGGAGGGCAAGCCAGTTCTCATCCCAGTCTTAAAGGCCAGCTCGAGTCGAGTCATTGCACTAATGGGGATGCTTTCAATCCTGTTCATGTTCATCGGCTTCGGCACGTTCGCACTCTACGGCTTTGGAAAGACTGGCAACGCACCCGAGTCAGTGAGCGACATTGTCAAATTCCTTGCGGCAGGCATGACGCTCTTCGCTCCATATGTAGTCAACAAGTTCGCGTCGCTATTTCAGGGCCTCACAGGTAGCAAGTAGCACTGACGCCTAACCCCTCGGTCGAGGCAAGGCGCAATGCCGTCGGCCCCGCCTCACCTCGAACGTTGAACGTTGAACGTTGAACGTCAGCTTTGGGGCATCTCACGTCACCAAGGGCAACTTCCGCTTCGGGTCGATCGGCGACGGTCGCGAGGCTTGGCAGCGGTCACTCAGAAGTCATGAGCGCGGGCGGGATCGTGGAACGCCTGGTCCGGCCACCAGCCCGGTCTGTCTGAGCTTGAGCCGGTCGGCGCCTGGATGACAGGAATGCGCTGATGACCGGTCGCACCACGCGCGGCGTCGACCGACCGAGAACGCTGCAAATCGGTCAGCGTCCCGCTCCTGGGAGGATGGCGTCCGTCATGGCCGCGTCGGCTTGGTCGAAGACCTCAACGGGGGCTGGCCGAAACAGCGCGCGAGCCTCGTCCACCGTGCCGGTCAGCCATGTCGCCCAGTGTTCCGGCTCGACCTGGATGACGGCGAGCTTGTCCTGCTTGTCGGCGGGCAGCTTTGGATCCGGCTTGTGCAACCTGGCCAGCAGAGGATGTCCCTGAGCTTCGCCGTCAGGCGTTCTGCTGACGCGTCCGAGGCGAACCGGGGCTGATCAGTCAGCGCGCGCCTTGAGCTCACAGCGCCACACCAGCTCGTCAAAGCGGAACCGCTTCTTGACCTCCCAAGCGGCGTATCGCTCGATGTGGCAAGCGCTCAACGCGTTGGTGACAAGGGCAAGCTCCCACAGGTCGTCGACTCCAGCCGTCGCCCACTCGTTGCGGGTGAGGAAGAAGCCCGGCTCACTGGACGCCGTCCCCTTGACCTCCACGTGAAAGACGCTCACCCCGTCGGCGTTTCGTACGTCGATGTCGTATCCGAGGTTGTCATTGCTGACGTCGACGGGAAACAGACTTTCGTCGACGAAGAACTGCATCATCGCGGCCATCGACCTTGCTTCGACCAAGTCGCGATGCGCTTGGTCGGGGAAGGTCAGCGTCGGTACCCCCGAGTTCTTTTCCTCCCTCGGAGGAGCCTCAGGGAAGCCTGGCTGGTCGGGGCTGACGATATGCCCGTGCACCAGATACTGATCGACCTCGGCCTCGCTCGGGCACCAACCTGGCTCGCCCCGTACGAGGATGGCTCGTTGCTTCGCCGCATCCCAGTGCGCGACATGCCATGGCGAATCCTTGATGCGCAGGTCGGGCTTGGCGCTGATGCCCTGCATCAGTTCAGCCCTGGACCGTACGTCTGTCTGCAGCACGGCGATGAACGGCTGGCCGCCGAGCACCTGGCGCATCAAGCGGCGACGCTCGTTGGTGCGTCGCAGCTGACCCGGGTTCATCAGGTCTCCGTTGATCAGCGTGTTGCGCTCCTTCATGTTCTCCACCGAGAACATCCCGCCCGAGAGCGGATGCACGCATACGCCTTCGGCCCAGATCGTGAAGATCGGCGCTCCTGTGGGAACCTCCCAGGCGTACTCGATTTTCGTGGCCTGACTGTTGGCGTCGCGCACGCCCAGCCGCTGCAGGACGTCGTAGATGTTCTGCTTGCCGTGATCGCGCAGGTACTGGTCGATGATCGCGAGGACTTTCGGGGCGACTTCTTGGCGCATGGGGCGAGGGCGGGAAGGGGAGCTCAGCTTAGCAGCGCGCTTCCTCGCGAATCCCGCTGCGGAGGGGAGGCGCACAGGGCGCGCCCTGTGTTTGCAGTCAGCCTGGTGGCTGCTAGCGACGCGTTGCGTCCTATCGTCGCTGATCGGCCGCCAGCGCTTCTCCCCCTCTCAGTTCGCCACCGTCAATGTGCCCTTCATCATGGTCCAGTGATCGGGGAAGCTGCAGAAGAAGCTGTACTCGGTGCCGGGTTTGAGCTTGGAGACGTCCACCTCCGTGGAGGTCGACTCGCCACCCCCGATCACCTTCGTTGCGCCGAACACGCGGGCGTCGCCCGCCTTGACATAGTTGTTCGCCGCGCCCGCGCTCATCCCCTCGGTGGCCGTGGCTTGCATGGCGGAGGATTCGGTGAAGACCCAGTTATGTCCCATGACATTCTTGGGCAACTTCCCGGTATGCGTGAGGTTCACCTTAAACGTCTTGCACGCCTTGGGAACGACGATCGACCTCTTGTCGAACTGCATCTGGTCGTTGCCGGCGACAGCGATTTCGCAGTCTTCGGCGTGAGCAGCGGACACGGACAACATCAGTGCCGCGGCGACGGTGAAGATCTTCATGCTTGATCCTTGGAATGGTCAGAAGAGGGTGCTACGCCGGCGCTGTCTTGGCGCTCGCCTCCCCCCCTCATGTAAGGGGTTCGGCTAATCGGATGTCGGGATCCATAGACCGAATCCGTTTCTCCTTAGGAGAGAACGTTTAAGGCCTCGCCCGAGGTCGCTGCGCAGCGTCAAGCAGCCACATCGAGTTTCATGGTCTCAACGTACCTGCGATGAAGCCGATCAGACGATGGAAACGGCTTGCCTGTCGGTCGGCAAATATGAATAGAACATCTCTGGAGGAGACCTATGTCTGGCGATTCCGCCCCCGGTCCGGCGGCCCGTGCGCTTTTGATTCAGATCTCGGACATCCACTTTCAGGAGCCGACCGATGCGGTGCTCAAGCGGACTGCCGAGATAGCTGCTGCGGTGCAACCTCTGTTGCCGCTGGCGACGCGCGTGGTACTCATCATCACGGGTGATATCGCCCAATCTGGAAAATCGGCTGAGTACAACCTGGCGACGGGTTTCATCCACACCATCGCCGCCGACATCGAGAGTCGCCACGGTAAGCCGCCGGACATCATCACCGTGCCTGGCAATCATGACGCGGATTTCGAATCACCACGTGCGCGGATCCGCACGCTCGTGCTGAACACGCTCAAGTCTGGGCATGTGTCGAACATCGAGTTGGCAGACGTCGAAGAATGTGTGAGTGTGTTTGACGCTTATGACGACTTTGCCAAGAAGGTCGAGACCGGAACTGCGATCAAGCACTCTCCAATCTGGCGAGCGTTCGAGATCGACGTCGGCGGGAAGTCACTCCATGTTCATTGCGTCAACAACGCCTGGAGTTGCGAGCTTCGGACGGCGCCTGGGAGTCTGGGGTTCCCGACCAAGCTCCATCACCAGTGCGCGGATCCCATCGGCGCACTTCGAATTCTGCTAATGCACCATCCAGCACACTGGATCTCTTCGCATCAGTACCGCGAGTTCCGCCGCTTCACTCGAGAGTGCGCGGAGATCTGCTTTACAGGGCACGAGCACGAGAGCAACGCGGGTGCGAATCGGGACAGCGAAACGGGCCTGACAGCGTATGTGGAGGGCGCAGTCCTTCAGGATCGGAACAACTCAAACGTGTCCGGCTTCAACGCTTCGCTGATTGACTTCGAGGCGAACAACATCGAGACCACCGAATTCAGGTGGAACGGCACTGCGTATCTCTCGGCGCGCAATCCGTTGACCTTGGCTCTGCCGAACAAGGCCAACGTGGTGAATCTGAACCCCGAGTGGCAGGACTTCATCAGTGACCTGGGTTCCAACGTCTCCCATCGAGGACGCGAGCACGTTGATCTGGCTGACCTTTACGTGTACCCCGAGCTGGAGCAGCAAGAAGACAGCGAAGAGAACCCGCTTATCGTTTCGAGCAGGGAACTCTCCAAGGAGCTTGCATCACCCACGGCGTCAACGCTCGTCAAGGGGGAGCAAAGCAGCGGCAAGACCGCGTTGCTGAAACGCCTGTACGCCGATGCCTTGGAGCGCGAACTCTACCCGGTCTATATCAACGGCCGGTCGATGAAGAGCTCATCCGACCGAGATCTCAAACGCCTGCTGGAACGCTCCATCAGCGATCAATACGCTCCCGACTCTGCGAGCAAAGTGCTTCAAGCCAAGCCCGAGCAACGCATCCTCTTGCTCGACAACTTGGATCGTTGCGAGTTTCCGGACCGCTATATGTCCGACGTCCTCAAATTCTTCGACAGGCAGTTCCTGAAGATCATCGCGACGGTCGACCCCGCGTTCGACCTGAAAGAAGCGTTGTTGACCGCGGACTTCAGCTCGCTGCGCAGCTTTGTGCAGATGCAACTGCTCGAGTTCGGATTCCGGTTGCGCTTTCAATTGGTGTCCAAGTGGTTCGGTCTGGACGATCGGACGAAGCGTTCAGAACAAGAGGCCCAACACGCGGACAAGATCATCTCCAGGGTGGTAGGGCGTGGCTTGGTCCCCTCGTTCCCCATCTACGTTCTGATCCTGCTGCAGAGCATCGAAGTTGGGCGGGCTGGCGAACTCGAGAACAGTGCGCTGGGGCACTACTACGAGTACATGATCCTGCAGGCGCTGGAGCCGCGCGTTCGACAGGAGCATGTGCACGAGATCTTGAACTACTGCTCGCAGTTCGCGTGGTTCCTTCACTCCGTCAAGAAGGAGAAGGTGTCCGACAAGGAGCTTCGCAGCTTCCATGCCGCCTTTGAGACTAAGTTCGATCTGGAGCTCAAGTTTGAAGATCGCAAGCGCATGCTGCTCGACGCCGATCTATTCATTGAGCTGGGCGACGAGGTCGGGTTCCGCTACCCTTACAGCTACTTCTTCTTCCTTGGCCGCTACCTCGCCAAGAATTTGCAGAATGAAGAGACGCTTGGCTTCATCAAGCGCTGCTGTCAGAACCTGCATGTGCGTGAAAATGGCAACGCCATCCTGTTCCTGGCCCACCACAGCAACGATCAGTTCGTTTTCGATGCGCTGCGGGAAGCGGTTGACTCTCGGTTTGCAGAAACGGCCCCGCTTCAGTTCCAGCAGGACACTGAGGCACTAGACAAGATGGTCGACAAGGCGCCAGTGCTTGTCTTCAACGAAGCGCACACGCAGGTTGGACGGGAGAAGGCGCAGGTAGAGGACCACGATATCGAGCAGACCTTTGATGACGCTGCCAACGGCGGACTCGAGTCGGGGATCGCATCCGATGAGCAACGTCAGGTGCTACAGCTCTTGGCCGAAGTCAACGGGTTGATCAAAGGCATCGAGCTATTGGGCATGGCAATGAAGGCCAACTTCGGGACGATCGACACGGACGCGAAGCAAAAGCTCATCGATTCACTATTCAAGGGAGGCCTGCGTGGACTGCGCGTGTTCGTGGAGGCCTTCTCCGAGGTGCCCGACCACATCATTGCGGAACTCGGCGCGGCGATCCAAGAACTCAGCTCGACAAACACCATCGACCGGGACCGCGCCGTCAAGGTCCGAATCTTTCAGGTGATTGGACGCTTCTCGTTCTGGTTCATTCGTCGCATTGGTTCGGCCGTGGGTTCCAAGAGCATGGCGCCAGCAATCAAGCGCTATGTTGACAGCAACGACACCATCGCTAACCAGTTGGTAGCCATGAGCAGTTCGTTGGAGACGCCGGGCCGCATCCCCTTCGACGAGCTGCAGGCCCTCAACAGCCGCGTATCTAAGCAGGCGTTTGCACAGAGCGTCCTGCGCTACATCGTGTTCACGCGGATTCACATGTACAAAACCTCCGAGGCGGAGAAGCAACAGGTCTTTCAGGAGTTGGAGATCCAGATCTCTACTCAACACGTCATTGACTACAAGACGCGAAAAGCCAAGCGGCTGACCAAGACCTAGATTGGCCGGCTCAAGATCAAGGAACTCGGACGCGGCTTCGGTCCTCGAGGGTTGGGCAGGCCCCAGAATTCCACCGCTGGCGACGGGGGGGGGTCTAGTGGTGTCACTCGCCGGCTTCTTCCTCAACCAAGTCATGTTCGCATCGCTGCTTCGATGGACCGAACTTCGGTACGGCAATGCACTCGCGATGGTGTTGCCCCAAGGAAGTGCATCCAGCCTTCTCCTGAGCGCACTTGCGTACTCAGGGTCGACCGAGTTTGCATAGTCGATGAGGCCACTTAGATGCCTGTACGGCCCACCTGCGGAATTAAATGACCTGGCCGCCACATGCGCGGCGATGCCCCGCGTTTCCAGGTAGTAGAGATGCTGACGTAGGCGGTTTCTAAACGTCTTCGTGAGCCGGGGCTCAGCGTACTCGACGCGTTGTTCAGCGTGCCTGCGTCAGCACGATCTGGGAAACGTTGCTGGTCTTGAACTCGTACTCGATGGCCAAGCGATTAGAACGGTCGCCGATGAAATAGATGTCTCGCGTCAACATAGGGCCATGAAATCCCATCACCTGCGACACCTCGGTCGGTCCGCCTAATACTTCGATCACCTGTTCACGTCGAATCTTCCCGGACGGCGAACCGATCCAAAGCAGGGTAAGCGATGATCCTCGGGTGTCGATCGTTGAACTGAAGTAGGCCGTCATGCCAAGCGGTGCGGCGCCTTTTGCAGCAACGTCGGCAGAATTCGCATCTCCGACATTCTGAACAGCGAATCCGAGGTGGTCTTGCAGCGCCTGTGGATGCGACAACAGATCCGCTCGCAGCACGCCTTGCAACTTGATCAGCAAACTGCGGGCAGGCGATTCTGTTTCGCCCCTCACCACGCCGTTCAAGTCACGGCCACCGCCCCACTTGCCTGATCCGTTGATCGACGGTGACGCGCATCCCGCCAACACAATCGTGACGATTGCGAAGAACATTCGCCTTCCCATTCCTCGCCTCCCTCAGCCGTAACAGCACCCACAGACGCCGTCGTCGATCGCGAGCCGGCGAGCACCACTGCAAAACGCGGCGATCCATCCTCGCACCGGTTCGCCCGTGCAGACCGCGCCATTCGAGCACGAGGCTCGCTCCACTCACGACCTGCACTTCAGCTTCGTATCCCACATCAAGGTCGGCTTGAATCCGTCTTTGCCGTCCTGCTCAATGACAAGCCCCCACCGGCTTGTGACTACGCCAAGGAGGCCTCTGCGAGTCTGGTCGTAGCAAACGAGCCAACCTGACTTCGGCTTTCCGGTGAAGGCCTCGGCCCAGAACGCATCTCGGATGTCAACGATGTTGAAGACCACATCGCCCTTGTCGGCCATCCGAATCGCAGCTTCGGCCTCCTGCGGCGTCGGCTTCCGCCCGGGATCCGGACTGGTATCGACGGTCATCGCCTTAAGAGGATCGATCGGTCGACCGTGGCGATCGGTGCCGGCGGCACATGCGGTCAAGAGGCCGACACAAAGCGCAGCGATCGAACGCTTCAGGGAATCGGATGCAAGAGTCATTGACAGCTTCTAGAAGTATGAGGAGTCGACAGTCACACGAGGCAACAGCCACATTGGCGGAGCCAGTTGGGGCGCGGCTAACGAAGGGGTCCATGATGTGCGAGCCTAACCGGGAAATGCGTCACGCTCGCTTTGCGGGCGTCCAAGGCAGCGTTGTGGCGCGCGCACTATTGCGCATTGGCATCCCCCTCAGATAACGGGTTCGTTATGCTTGGCGAGCTCGAAGCAGGAACAATTCGGAACAAGCATTGACTGCCCCGGACCGCCCGTCGCAGTCTCGAAGAGTCCGAGGGAATTCCTGCAATGTTGTCTGCCGATCTGGCACGGGGTGACGCGGCCGCACGCCGCCCGACTGTCCCCACTGCGTCCTTTCCGCGTGTGTCCATCGTGGTGCCGGCCTACAACGCCGCGGGAGTCATCGCTGCAACGATCCAGAGCGTGCTGGCCAGCACCTTCACTGACTTCGAACTGATCGTCCTCGACGACGGCTCTACTGACGGCACTGCGGACATCGTCCGTTCGTTCGATGATTCTCGGGTCCGACTGGTGCGGCACACCAATCGAGGAATGTCCGCCACGCGCAATGCCGGCTTGGCGATGAGCCGCTCCGAGTTCGTCGCCCTGCTCGATGCCGACGATGTCTGGCATCCACAGAAGCTCGCCCTTCAGGTCGCCCTGCTGGAGCAGCATCCCGAGGTGGACCTCTGCTTCACCGAATTCCAGACGTGGCACGGCGGGCCGGCCGAGGAGTTTTTCACTCGCCGCGGGAATCTGCAGACGGAGGACCGCCTCACGGGCTGGATCTATCCGCTCATGGTGATGACGAACTTCACGCTGCCGTCGTCGGTGCTGTACCGGCGGCGCCTGGCGGACCGGTTGGGCCCATTCCGCTGCGATGACCACCAGACCGACGACTGGGAGTACTTCACGCGCGCGTCGCGGCTCACGCGAGTCGCCAAGCTCTCGACGCCGCTCGTCCTCTATCGGCAGAGCGCCAATTCGCTGTCGAAGCGGGTGCCGCGGCACAACGCCACGGAAGATATGCGCGAGCAGTTGCTGGAGCGCTTCGGCCTGGAGTGTCCGCACGGCGGCACCGTCAATCGTGCGGAGCTCCTGTATCGGCAGCACCTGGGCAGACTGCGTCATGCCGACGCCCATGTCGCACGCGGCAACCTGAGTCTGGGACTGCTGAACTTCGCCTGGCTGATCGCGCGAGGACCTCGCCGGCACACAACAGCGACGACGCTTGCCAAGTCGCTGCGGCGCCGGGCGCTGAGCCTCCTGCCCGAACCGGTCTCCCGCTGATCGCGACCCGGCCTGCCAGCCGGGCCGAATCGCGTGCCTTGCCTGTCAGCGCTCCCGCGCTGCCTCTTGGCCAACCTTCTGAACTGGCGAGAGCAGGTACTCCATCACCGTACGGCGCCCCTGGTGGATCTCCGCGGTCACCAACATCCCTGCGTTCAGGGGACGGCGTTCTCCAGATCGAGGGTCGACGAGGGCTGTGTCCTTCAGCCGGACAATGGCGCGGTAGGTCAGGATCGGCTGCCCTTGCACCTGCTGCTTCGGATCCGTCGCATCGGGGCTGATCATGTGGACCTCGCCTTCCATCAAGCCGTACTTCTGGAACGAGTAGGCTGCGACCTTGACCTTGACGCTCTGACCCACAGCGGTGAAGCCGACATCCTCATTCCTCAAAAGGACCTCCGCCTGCAGCGGCTCCTCCTTCGGCACGATGTTCATCAGCACCGCGCCCGCCTGCACCACCGCGCCCTGCGTTGTTGTCGCCAGATCCTTGACGACGCCCGCCGTCGGCGCGCGGATGTCCAGCAGCCCCGCCTTCACGTTGGACTTCTCCAGTTCCTGCTCACCGCGATTGAGCTGACCGACGGTCTCGATGCGCTCGTTCTCGAGTTGGGAGCGGTACTGAGAGCGCAGTGCCGCCAGTCGCTTCTCGGATTGGGCGATCGTCGCGTTCAGGCTCGCCACGGTGGCAGCCTGCGTCTTGAGGTCCTGCTCCTTCTCGACGGCCTCACGCGTCTTTTCGTTGGCGGCCAGCTCACCGACAAAGCCCTCCTGCACCAGCTTCCGGTAGGCGTCTGCAGATTGCTTGTAGCTCGGCAGCGTCTGGCTCAGCTTGGACAGCACCTGCTGGGCTGCCAGCAGATCGGCCCGCGCCTTGTTCAGCGCCTCCGTCTCTTGCGCGACCGAGTCCTGGTAGGCCTGGCGCCGCGCGCGGAACTGCCCTTCGATCTGCGCATACAAGTCGGACGGGTCGCTCTTGCTCGGTAGCATTGGACGGTCGCTCATCTCCGCGTCGATGCGGCGCAGCGTCAGGCGGCGCAGTGCCACGTCCTTCTTCAGCGCCGTGGTGTCAGCCGTGGACAGGCGCTCGTCCATGCGCATCAGCAACTCACCCGCCTGGACTGACTGGCCGTCCTTGACCAGGATCTCCGCGACCACACCAGCCTCGGCCGGCTGCACGACCTTGGTGAAGGTCAACGGCACCAGTCGCCCTTCGGCGCTCGCGACGATGTCCAGCTGGAAGAGGCACGCCCACCCCAGCAGCAAAAGGACCAGCGCGACCAGCGACAGCAGGATGGTGCGCGGCAGCCTCGAGGGCGGTCGCTCCTGCAACGCCAGCAGGTCTGGCGCGAAGTCAAGCGCCTCGGGCGCCAGGGCAATCAGGCGCCCTGGGGTCGCCGACTCAGCCGCCATGTCCGATCTCCGTCAGCTGCGACCGGCCATCGGCCTCCTGCCGCCAGAACGTTGCCCGGCTGGCCTGCGGAATCTCTGACAGGGCCTGCCGTGCAATGTCTTCGGCGCCACCGAACGGTGCCAGCACATCGATGAACCACAGATGTGGGCCAGCCTGCCATTCATGTGGCGCGATGGTGGGCACGCCGGAGCGCAGGCGCTCGTCCACGGCGTCGCTGACCCATGCCCAACTGACGAAGGCCCACGGGATCTCCGAACGGTTGTAGAGCTTGCACTGGTCCAGCACCAGGGGCGGCGTGTAGCGCCAGTCGATGTCGGCGAAGAAATTGAACCGGCGCTGCGCGTCACGTGCGAGCAACCAGGCCACGGGCCCGAGCAACGGCAGCTTGGCCAGCTCGCGCCGGGCCGAGGCCATTTGAGTCTCGTCGGGGATAGGGGAAGAAGTCATCACGGATTCCTGTTGCATTGCGCCGATCGCGTCGCGACCGGCGGACATGGGGGAGAGTGAAGCCGCGCCCGAAGGCGCGGCTTCATGCGGTCATTACCGGACCGGCCGCGATCAATAGGCGCTCATGCGCCGCGTTGAGGTGCCGATCAGACCGGTCGTCGCGTGACTGTCATCGCTCGGCGACACCGGCGTGCTGGAACCGTCACTCCAGCCCAGTTCCTGCCCGGACGCGCCACCGTCAGCCTCCGCCCAGGCGGTCGCAGTGACCTGGGTTTTCATGACGGCCGGCTCCTGCAGGTCTTCGATCGCATAGGTCGTCGACCCGATGCGGACCTGCATCGAGGCGTCGAGCACGCGATCGATGGTCAGAATCGCACCGCCGACGCGAAGCGCAAAGCTGCTGTCGGACGAGACCACACTGACCGCACTGCGTTCGATGCCGTCCTGCAGGCGGATCAGGTTGGTTCCGGCCGTGTCGCGGATGTGGTCGTTGCCATCGCCGTAGCCCCACAGGTAGGTGTCATTGCCGCCACCGCCCTTGAGCTCATCGTCGCCCGTCCCACCGCGGAACATGTCGTCCCCGGCGGTTCCGGTGATGTCGTCGCTGCCGGCTCCGCCATCCAGTACGAACCCGCGCACCGTCATCGCCGAGAAGTCCAGCGTGTCGTTGCCATCACTTGCGGAGATGCGATCACCCTCGCCAGGCCGGTTGAGCCCATCCAGCATCTGGATGTTCCGCAGGTTGGCCAGATGGTTCTCGACACGAAGCACATCGACGTTGTAGCCACCTCGGATCGTGTTGACGCCGGCACCGCCGTCGAACTGATCCTTGCCGTCCTGATCGCCCCCACTGAGCAGGAACGTGTCGTCGCCATCGCCACCAGAAAGCGAGTCATTGCCGGCGCCGCCACGGATTAGGTCGTTACCACTGGTGCCGGTGACGATGTCGTCGCCCCCGCCTGCCTCGATGGTGAAGTTGCGGACCGTCTTGCCGGAGAAGTCCAGCGTGTCCGCACTGTCCGAGGCCACGATGCGGTTGACGCCGAGATCCCGGTCCACACCATCGATGACCTGGATGTTGCGCAGGTTGGTCAGGCCGCTTTCAACGCGAAGGACGTCGTATCCATACTCGTCGCGGATGGTGTTGACTCCGTTGCCGCCGTCGTAGAGGTCCACCGACTGGTCGCCCCTGGTCAGCAGGAAGGAATCATTTCCGTCGCCGCCGAACAGCTGGTCGGCGCCCATACCGCCTTCAATGAGGTCGCCGCCAGAAGTGCCGATCACAACGTCATCACCTGCGCCGGGAGCGATCAGGAAGTTGCGCACTGTCTTGCCGGAGAAGTCCCAGCGGTCAGCGCCATCCGTGCCGTCGATGAAGTTCGTCTTGAAGTCCGCGTTGACGCCGTCCAGCACCTCGATCGAGTCAAGGCTGCTCAGAGTAGACGACACCCGCAGGTGGTCGTACCCCCAACCGCCAACGATCGTGTCGGTGCCGGCCTTACCGTGATACCGATTGACAACGCCCGACTTGGCATCGGCCAGGCGGAAGGTGTCGTTGCCCTCGGTACCGACATAGTCCTCGCTGCCATCGGCCGGCTTCTTGCGCGCGTCGATGGCGGCAAGCAGCGCTTCGACGGTGCTGTTCGTTCCGTCGGAGAAACGGATCGACTCAATCTCGAAACCGGTGGCGGCGCTGCCATTCAGCTGCACGCCTTCGCCGCTCGCTTGCCCTTGAGCATCGAGGCGGATCAGGGTGGTTCGCTGTCGTCCATCGACCTCCTCCGTGGTGTAGTCGAACGAGGCGGCACTGAGCCCGTCGCCGAGACGGAGTACATCAAGACCGGACAGGTCGCTGATCGCATCGAGTCCGTCCGAATCCTTCCATTCGAAGAAGTCATCGCCTTCACCACCGATCAGGGCGTCGTTGCCTCGTCCGCCAATCAGGGTGTCGTTGCCTGCACCGCCGTCGAGCACGTTGTTGAGTTCGTTGCCGGTGAGCAGGTTGTCCAGTAAGTTGCCAGTGGCGGCGATCGCCTCGCCGGATAGCAGGACGTCCTCGACGCCGGCGTCGGCGACATAGTTGGCACTGGCGCGAACCACGTCGTGGCCGCCAGTCAGGCGCGTGTCGCCCCAGGTCATCGACAGGAAGTCAGTGAAGTAGGGCAGTGGCTCATCGAGCAGGCTGCTGTATTGCGCACTGTAGAACTCCATCAGGATCGAGGAGACATCGGTCTCCCAGATGCTGGTGGCCCCTTGCTCGAAAGCGACTTCTAGAGAGGCTTGGACCTGCCCCATGCGCTCATCGATCAGTGCGGGCCACCAGTCCTCGCTCACGGCGCTCTTGAAAATCTGCGTCATGTCCCGCAGACCATAACTCCACGGTTTGTCGAAGGCATCGGCCTCGAGGACGCGGTCGCCCACGCTGTCCACGAAGTACAGGTCGTCGCCCTCTCCTCCGACCATGAAGTCGGCGCCGGAACGTCCGTCCAGGGCGTTGTTGCCCGAGTTGCCAATCAGCTTGTTGTCCAGCGCGTTGCCGGTGCCGGACAGCGCGTCGCCGACAAGCGTGAGGTTCTCGACCGTGCCACCCAGCGTGTAGTCAGTCGACGAGACAACTGTGTCCTTGCCGCCGTCGACGCGGGAGCCTCGGGTGTAGTCAAGGGTCAGCAGGGGGCTGAACCAGTCTTGGTTCCAGCCGATGATCCATGCCCCCTCCATGTCCCTGAAGCGGTCGGCCAGCGCCGGCACGTCGAGGGACTCGTCGGGATGAGCTGCGATGTAGTCGACCATCGCGTCGACCAGCTCGCCACCGCCTTGTACCCAGCCGATCTGGTTCTTGACCTTCCGGATCTCCCGAATCAGGGTCGCGTCGCCGTTGGCCATCTCATCGACGACGTCCGCGGCGTTGTCGACGACGTAAGTGTCGTTGCCCTGGCCGCCGCGCAAGATGTCGACGCCGGTGCCCCCGTCGAGCGTATCGCGGCCCTTGCCGCCAATCAGCAGGTCAGTGGCACCGCCGCCAAACAGCGCATTGCCGTTGTCGTTGGCGCGCAGCGTGTTATTGAGAGCATTGCCCTCGCCCCGCGAGGCGTACCCCGTAAGAACAAGGTTCTCGACGTTATCGCCCAGCGTGTATTCAATAGCCGCCTCGACCGTGTCGATGCCTTCGCCCGCGCGCTCGACGACCTGGTCGCCAAACTGATCAACGACGTAGATGTCGTCGCCGCGGCCACCCGCCATCACATCGGCACCATAACCACCGTCCAGCCGGTTCGCTGCAGCATTGCCGGTGAGATGGTTGTCGAGCCCGTTGCCGGTGGCGTTAATCCGGTCATTTCCGGTCAGCACAACGTTCTCGACGTTCGCCGACAAGGTCGCGGTGACGCTCGCGCGCACCGTGTCATTGCCCTGGCCCACCTGCTCGATCACCCCGTCTCCGGCGTTGTCCAGCACGTAGGTGTCGTCGCCAGCACCACCCTCCAAGGTATCCGCACCGGCGCCGCCATCCAGGGTGTCGTTGCCGCCCAAGGCTCTTAGCGCGTTATTCGCGTCGTTGCCGACGAGCACGTTGTCGGCCGAGTTGCCTGTGCCATCGATGGTGGCGTGTCCCAGCAGTGTGAGGTTCTCCACGTTTTCGCCCAGCTGGTAGCCCAGAGTCGAGCGCACTGTGTCTACACCCCCGCCCGCGAGTTCGAGAACAGTGTCTCCGGTGCTGTCGACGTCGTAGGTGTCGTTGCCCGTGCTGCCCTCCATCGCGTCGTCGCCAGCGCCCCCGGCCAACATGTCGTCGCCATCACCGCCGTACAGTGCGTCGTTCCCGTCGCCACCCCACAGCTCGTCATTGCCTTCCTGTCCAAACAACGCATCCCAGCCATCCTCGCCCAGCAACTGGTCGTCGCCCGCATCGCCGCTGATCGCGTCGTTGCCGGTGCCGCCTGACACCATGTCGTTGCCGTCGCCACCGAAGCCGACGTCATTGCCGGCTTCCAGCATGAGCATGTCGTCGCCGTCGTCGCCCATGACGACGTCATTGCCAACCCCAGCAAATACCACGTCGGCCCCGTCCCCGGCGTCGACATAGTCGTTGCCTTCACCGGTGTAGACCAGATCCTTGCCCACGCCGGTGGTCACGCCGTCGTTGCCTGCATCGTCAGTGACGACATCGTCGCCATCACCGGTGTCGAAGAGGTCAGACCCGTTCGTTCCCAGCACCAGATCCGCGCCGGCCGTACCCTGGAAGGTCGTGCCGGGCGACACCGTCGGCACGGGGGTTATCGGGCCCTCCTGTCCGGCATCGCCGAGCTTGCCAACGTTCTTGTAGCGCAGCGTCACGTCGGCGATGGCGAGCGATCCACCGTTTGCGAGCGTTGCAGATGCCGTCCCGTGCACGGACTGCCCGTCGATGACCTGGAAGCGGCCATCGGAAGTCAATCCGATGCTGGCGATGCCCATTGCGTCGAGCGAACGGAACTCGCCCGGATCAGTAACGCCGTCGCTGTTCGCGTCCTGCCAAACGCCGAACGAGGACCATTTCTGGTCTGCTGCTGAGAAGATGCCGTCGCCGTTCGTGTCGAACGCACGCAAGCCTTCCAGATCCGTCTGACCGTCCGGCTTGTAGGGCACGAACGAGATCTCGTCGAAGTCGGTGATCTTTCCATCACCGTTCTTATCGAAGGCGATAAAGCCGTCGCGCGGATTGTTCCAGGCAATCTTGCGGCGCCAGCCATCGCCGTTCACATCGAAGAAGACGTTGGAGTCGTCAACGTCGGTGAAGTGGAAGCCGTCGCCGTCCAAGTCGATAGCGATCGGCTTCTTCCCGCCGCTCTGCACCTGCGCGCCCGGGGCCGGACCATAGTGGCGGACGTTGACCTGCTTGTCCTGGAAGGTCTGGTTGGAGGTATCGCTCAAGTCATATACGCGAACGGTAAAACTGTCGTACCAGACGTTGGCCGGTTCCAGGACTCCGTGGTCGTCCGTCAAGACGTCCTGACCAACGTACCTGCCATCCGCGTCCTGTTCAACATACCTACGACCCGTGTAGCTGAAGGCCCCAGTAACCGGATCGATGTCATCGGAAGGATCCGCCCCGCCAAGCTGACCGTACAGCGGGCGCTGGATGACCTCAAATCGGAAGCCTGCCGCGCCGTCGCTGTCGCTGGCGACCACCCGTCCATCGTTGCCCTCTTCCCATGCGATCGGCGTCGAATGACCATACCGCGGGGCATCGACCGGCACGCTGTACACCTTGCCGTTCATGGCTAGGCGGATCGAGCCATCCCAGCCGTCAAAGCTGTTGTACAAATAGTCGTACGCATGTACACGGCGGTTGTAGTAGTCCTCGGTGATACCGAGGTCTACGTAGTCGTCGTACCCGATGACCGTTCCCCACTTGTCGTAGCGCTCGGCGCGGCCGCCGATGGTGACGTAAGGCCGGTTCATCACCATGCCCTGGTTGCTGTAGCCGCGCATTCCCAGCACGGTCCCCTCCTGCTCGGACTCTTCACCCCGAGGACCGTACCCGTAGATCGGCATCGGCGAGAACTCGACGCGCACGTCCGGAACGTCGTTGACTTCGCGGAAATTCATGAAAACGCGGGCGGCGCGCGTGTCCCCGTCCGCGCCGCGGACAAGGTATTGGAACGAAGCCTCGCCGGCGTAGTCGGCAGGAGGGCTGATGCGCAGTTCCTGGCGGGCCTCGTCGAGCGTGACCTGCACGTTGCGTGCGTCCTGGACGCCCACGATGACCAAGTTGGCGCCCGGATCTCCTTCGTTATACCGGTCGTTGGCCAGCAGCATGGCGTAGCTCACCACCAGCATGCCCGGTGTGTGGGTCGGCGTCGCGCTCATGTCCTCGTTGAACGAGCCGAGATCGTCGTCCCTGATCTCATAGGGATCCACCGGTAGGAAGTCGTTGTCGACAATCGTCGTTTGCATCGCCCCGAAGGCGATCTCGGCGCCTTGCGAATTGGACAGATGCACGTCGAAGGCTTCCGAGCCCTCGACCAGCGCGTCCTCGCGCAGCGTCACGGTGAAGGTCTTCTCAATTTCGCCGACTTCGAAGCGCAACTGACTGTCGACGCCGTCAAAATCGTTACCGGCGATGGCAGTGCCCGAGCCGGTCGCATAGTTCACCGTCACTGCGCTCTTCGCAGCATGAGAGAGGCGCACTGTGTAAGTGAGCGTACTGGCACCCTCATCAGCACTGGCGGGGCCGCTAAGCACCATTTGCGGCGGACCATCGTCATCGGCGATAACGCCACGACCGGTCACCCAGTTCGCGTTCTTGCCTGTGGCAGCCTTCAGGACGAAGTCTTTGGACGACGTGATCGACTCATTGTCCGTCGTCTGGACGCGCACGACGATGTTGGCAGTGCCCACCGGCACCTTCAGCGTTGGGCCATTCAAGGTCGAGAATGTGCGGCCGCTATCGAGCGAATACTCGATCGCCGAAGCCAAGTCGGATCCGACTTGCGCAGTGCCGGACTCGAGTGCGAGCGCGATCTCGACCGGGTTCGAAGCGGCGGCGCTAAGCGAGACGACGAATTGAATCGGCTGTCCTTCCAGTGCCGAGGCGCTGGAAACATTCAGAACGCGGGGGAAGATGCTCGCGTCGGTGACGCGGGTCGCGTGCACCTGCACTTGGCCATTGTCAAATTCGACGCGGATACCGTCCGGCGTGACCGAAGTCTTCTGTCCGGTGGACGAGGTTTCGAGATCCTGGCTCTTCATCGCGAACAGCTGTCCGTTGCGCGTGAAGCGACCATTGTTGTAGTCGAGCTCCGTGATGCCGACCTGCCCCATGGTCTGAAGCTCGTCGGCCTGGGCGACGGCGTCGCCATTGGCATCGTTCCAGATCTTGAGCTCGTTGAAGACCGGATCGAGCGCGTTGATCAGGCCGTCGACGTTGGCATCGATCCAGGAGAGGCTGCGCAGTCCCTTCGCAACGTCGGCCACGTTGCTGTTGCTGAACAACTCCTTGCCGCCGTCGACCACACCATTGGGGTTTCGGTCGAGGAACAGCAGGGCTTCGCCAGCCCCCACCCAGCCGACCTGCTTGTCGAAACCGGTGCCGTCCCAGTTGAATGAGCGGTCGTTGTCGGCGTTAGACACGACGCTGATGACGCCGTCGCCATTCATGTCGAGTGCAACGGGTCGGAATGCGCCGGGGATCAGCTTGTTGGTGGCGGGATCGGCACTGGCATTGAAGCCGCGGCGGGCTGCGCGAACCTCCTCAGTCTGCCCCGCATTTGGGTCGCCAGCGTCCTGCTGCATGCGTGCGGTCCGGACCTCCCACATCGGCGCCACGGCCTCGCGACCGAGCGCGGACACGATCAGGCGTTCGAATATGTTGCGGCGCTGCTCCGGATCAGTCGGATCGGCGTTATAGGGCGTCCAGTCATCGTTGTAGCGCAGGCCGGGATAGCGCTCCTTGCCCGTGATGGGGTCGATGTCGGAGATCGCGTAGCCAGGCGTGGACTGGCGCGCCTCGCGCCAAGTCAGCACGGGCAGGCGCTGGGGAATGATGCCGAGGGGCTCATCGGGATTAGCCGCCAGCATCGGGCCGATCACTTGATCCCGCAGGTAACCCTCGAGTCCGCCGAAGTACTCAGGATCACCCGCGGGCTTGCCGTTGCCCTTCATGAGCATGTCGACACGCGCCTTGCCAAACGACTCGCCTTGGGTCTGCAGCTCTAGCGACGTGCCAGCACCGAACTTGAAGGTGCCGACACCCCAGGCCTCCGGCGGTTCCTTCATTGCCTTGACAAAGGCGGCGGCCATGAGCACCCAGCCAAGCGGCGTGGTCAAGAAGACGGCTCCGTCGAGCAAAACGCCGACGCTCATCGCAACGCCGATCGGGTCCTTCGCCTTGATGGAAGTGATGAGTCCAATAGCGGGTAGGACACCCGTGCCGCCAAGGCCGCCCGCCAAGATGCCTGTGTTACTCCCGAGCAGAGCGGAATTCACCGCCGCATTGCTTAGGAAGGAGGCCTGATTAATCAGGGCTACAGTGCTTAGCGTTGCGCTCACTTTGGTCAGGTCGCTCGCGCCGCCGCTGAAGGCGTTATGCAAGTTGTAGAGCGTCAAAGCCCCTTGAGCGACTTGGTTGACCGCAGCCAGCCCCGGCACATTGCCGTCCGTGACCGTATTTAGCAGCTTGATGCCGCTGGCTGTGATGGGCAAAGGCTTGCCAGCCTTAATCGCATTGACGAGAGAAGTGACATCGCCGATGACGGACGCCAAGTGTGCGGCTTGTGACACCGTGGTCGCCGGCACAGGAGCTTCGTCAGGAATGACGCGGGCCATGCCCCGCTCGTCAACGGCGATCTTTTCGCCGGTCTTGATCTCAGTCACTTGACCAGCGGCGTCGAGATATGTCTTTCCGGTCGTCGGATCGAATATCTTCCGCTGCCCATCGCCCAAGTCAATCACGAACTCGCCGCTCAGCGCCTGCCGATAGGTATCGTTGCCAATCCGGATGACCGAGCTGGCGCCCGCCCCCGGAGGAAGCGCAGAGATGATGTAGCGGAAGTCAGAGTCTTGGACGTATGTATCGGGATCCTCGGTCTCTTGACGACCATTATAGTCCCGAGTAATTTGACGACCACCTGTATCGAAAGCTCGGGTTTCGGTGCCGTCCTTGGTTCGGACGGTTTCGATTCGGGACTGCCCCTCGGGATCGTCGAAATATTGAACCACTTTCGTCGAAATCCACTTGCCGCGACCGTCCAGTATTGCGGTCTCCACGCGGTTGCCAACTTGCGCACTGACTTCAACGGAACTGCGCATCCCGTCCTTGTCAATCGTGATCCGCTCCACTCTTCCGTCTGCATAAGTCCGCGTCTTGGCCCATGAACCGTCGTCAAACCGCTCTTCGAACTCGGTTTTCACGGCCGGAGGATTCTTATAGCGCACGGCCCATTGGTCGCGCGGCTCCGAGACATACCCACCTTCCTCCGGTCCAAAATTCGGATCAGAGCTGTTGGACTGTCCTGCATACGAGTTGTGAATCGCCAGCGGCTTGTCGCCGGGCAAGTCTTGTGGCCGCAACGCGGCCAAAGGCACCCCATCGTTCTGGAAAATGTTATACACACCTTCGAGAACATTCAGTGCGATGCCGTTCAGCAGGTATCCGCCACCAATGTCGGCGTGTGCGCCGTTCAACAGAACTTTACTGACGCGTGGATCGAGCTCTCCAGTTTCGCGATCTTCCCACCCGTCCTTCGCGAACATCGAGCGGTGTTCATCCTCCGCTTCAATCGAGATAAGTCTCAAGCTCTTGGACGGAATCAGTGCCATCCGATCCGTGGCGTCGCGCTCGTTCGTAGCTACGCGGTCCAGCGAAACCATCGTTCCGAATTTTGCATCGCCGGGTTGGATCAGATACTTGTCGTACGTCACAATCTTCGTGCCGTCGGCCGCAATCTCGATGCGTTCACTGGAAAGGTCGGGCACACCGCGCTCGTACACCATTGCCATGAACTGGCTCATGACACCGGCACCTCTGCTGAATCCGATGCCAGAAATTGTGATGTCGGACGTAGGATTTTCTCGGACATAAGCGGCAAATTGCGCATATCCGTTTTCTGCAATTCCCGGGACGGAGTCCCCCGACACCGAGTCCACAAGGTTGCCGATCGCTCCACCCCCAGTCCCCGGGCCCGCGAGATAGATCGAATCACCGACCTGGGCGGCCTTCAGCCCGCTTTTGACGGCATACTCAATACGCGCGACGTTGGTTTCCAAGCCATTCTCGGAGTCCACCGCACGGTCGTTGCTCGTGCCGTCGAATGCGACGAAGAACATCTTCGAGTTGTTCTTGCTCGGATCAAAGCTAGGAGACCGTTCCTGCCTTGAAAACTCCTTAAACGCATCTAGTTTGGTCTGGGCTTCCGGCGTGTAATTGCCGACGACTGGTGCTTCCATACTGAGTGCCATCATTCCTCCCCGATCACTGTTGTTGTTGTCCGCTGCATTTGCGAACGCTCATTGCTTATTCGTGTATATCACACGACTACCCTTGTTGATATCAACCGAATTGGTTCCCACCAATACGGTCATTTCCTGATCGCGAATTTCGAAGACGATAGACCAAAGCCGCTCGCCTGACTGGATTTCTCTGCCCACCGGCACGGTGACAGAGCGTCGAATCCCGCCCCTTTGCGTCCATGTGATCACTGCTCGAGACGGAACACGGTTGAATCCGACTTCCACGTTGTAATCGCCGGGTCGAACCGAGGCGAGATGTCTCAACCTGGCATCGTCGTCAAGATCGACCACCACCTGATCCAGCCATTGGCTGCTCTTGTTCTGAACGACAAAGCTGATTGCCTGTCGAGGCTGAAGAATCGAGCTGCAACCCCACAGCAGAGCGCAGGCGACGAGCAGAGTGACACAGTGACGAAAGCGTTCAATTGCACGCATACTTTTTCTCCCGCTGAGAATAATCAATAGAGTTTCTAACCACCGCACCAACGCTCTGGTTAATCTCGGTTTCAATCGCGCTCGCCGCCGCACGAATGAAAGCGTGCCTAGAGTCGTCTTGAACAATGCACATCGCTCACTCTGTGCGAATGTTGTTCGGCGTCATTCCGGCAGTGGACTTGACATAGTTCTCACCCACCCGCGCATATCCCGCCTTGATCGCAAAGCGGCCGACAAGGTTGCGTTCATCGTGCCCACTGTTGGTTCCAAACGCGATCTCCGCGACGCCGCGGTTCCTGCACCAGCCCTCGAAGGCCGTCAGCAGCCGGACCGCGTGGCCGCCCATGCGAGCCTCGGGAAGTACGTCGAAATGCATGACGCTGGCGGTCAGCGTCTCGCTGAAAATGTGACGCTCCAATACCCCAATCAGCGCGCCCACGATGCGCTCGGGCGATCCTGAACTTGCGACTAGGAATGCGTAGCGAGGCGCTCCCTTCTCGATCAACTCCCGGAACGACGCCTCGACGCGTCGGTCGCTGAAAGGTAGGTGCCGGAAACGCGTCAAGGCATGCATGCGCCGCGCGCCGTCGAGGAGCGACGGCAGGTCTTCCAGTTGCGCAAGTCGAATGGCCATGGTCTCTCCCGCTCAAGCGCGATACATGGACGTGGAGAGCTTCACGCCTTCGCTCGGTGGCGTCGGCCCCGATACGACTTTGAGCTTCTGTAACCCGTCCTTGCCCAACTGCAGCACTTCGTCGATCTGCAGCGCCTTGGGCATCGCATGCGTGATGAACAGCATCGTCACCTTGCCCTTGAGGTTGTTCACCGTCTTGGCGAATCCCTCCGCCGTGTCCTGGTCCAACGCCGAAGTCGCCTCGTCGAAGATCAGCACCCGCGGCCGCTTCAGCAGCGCCCGCGCGATCGCCAGCCGCTGCTTCTGCCCGCCTGACAGGCCGACACCGCGCTCGCCAACCTCGGTCTGATAACCCTGTGGCAGTCCCTCGATCACCGCGTGGATGCCGGCCATCTTGCAAGCCTGCACCACCTGCTCGAACGACGCCGCCGGATTGCCGGCGATCAGGTTCGCGTGGATCGTGCCGCTGAACAGCATCGTCTCCTGCGGCACCACGCCGAAGTAGTTGCGCAACTCGTTGGCCGCCATGTGCCGCACGTCGATGCCGTCGATGCGGATGCTGCCGGCGCTCGGCTGGTAGAAGCCCAGCATCAGCTTGGCCAGCGTGCTCTTGCCCGTCCCCGACGGGCCCATGATCGCCACGGCCTTCCCCGGCTCGATCGTCAGCGCGAGGTCTTGATAGAGCAGCGGCCGGTCCTCCGCATAGCGGAAGGCCAGGCCCTCGACCTCGATGCGGCCCTTGCCATCGGTCATCCGCTTCGGGACCAGGCTATAGGGCTCGACCGGCGCGTTCATCAGGTCGCCCAGCCGTTTCACCGACAGGCTCGCCTGTTGGAACTGGCTCCATAGGCCCACGATGCGCAGCACCGGCTGGCTCAGCTTGCCGGCGAACATCTGGAACGCCACCAGCATACCGATCGTGAACGAGGGCTCGTTCATCACCGTGTACGCGCCGATCATCAGCACCAGCAGCGTCTGCGCCTGGTCCATCGTCGAGGCGAAGACGTTGTAGGTGTTGCCGATCTGCTTGGTCTGGAAGCCCGACTGCAAGAAGGCCGCAACGTAGTCGGCATAGCGGCGCTTGAGCTGCGGTTCCATCTGCAACGACTTCACGGTCTCGAAGCCGGCGATGTGTTCGGTCACGAAGGCCTGGTTGCGCGCGCTCATCAGGAACTGCTCATTGAGCTGTTTCTGGAAGATCGGCGCCACCACCGCGCTGACGATGCCCACCACCAGCAGCATGCCCACGACGATCATGGTCAGCGTCACGCTGTACCAGAACATTACGCCCAGGCAGATCAGCAGGAAGGGGAGGTCGAGGATCAGCGACACCGCCGCACCGGAGATGAACTCGCGAATACTCTCCACGCCGTGCATGCGCGCGGCCACCACCCCGGTCGGTCGGCTCTCGAAGTAGCGCAGCGGCAGCTTGAGCAGGTGGTCCCACACCGCTGCGCCAAGCACCGCATCGACGCGGTTCCCGGTGTGCAGCACCAAGTACTGCCGCACCCAGGTGAGCAGGCTCGTGAAGATCGTGAAGATCAGCATCGCGATGCCCACGGCGATCAGCGTGCTCTGCGTCCGATGGACAACGACCTTGTCGATGATGGCCTGAGTGAACAGCGGCGTGGCCAGCGCGATCAGCTGCAACGCCAGCGAGGCCAGCAGTACGTCGCGCCAGACCTTGCCGTGCTTCATCAGCTCGGGCACGAACCAGGAGAAGCCAAAACGGCGCCCGTGGCCGGGCGTGTCGGGGTCCTCCACCGCATCGCCCTGCGGCGCGAGCATCCAGCCCGTGCCTTCGATCAGTTCTGCGAACTCCTCGATGGTGGCGGTGCGCGGCGCGTTCTGTCCCGCAGGAAAGAAGACGATGGCGTCGTCCTGCGCCGCAGTCACGATCGCTAGCGCGGGGGCTAGGGGCCGGCCTTCCTCAGGTTCGCTTGTCTTTAACGCGACGATCAAAGGGAAGGCCATCTGCGCTATGCGCGTGGGCTTCACCGCGAATGGCTTAATTCGAAACGACAGCGCCTTGGCTGCGGCAACCAGCGTCTGCGTCGTGCACGGTGGCGGAAAGTCCTTCGCCACGAGCTCCGGCGCGAATGGCCGGCGATGCAACGCGCACATCGATCCCAACGCCCACAGGATCTCTTCCTGAGGCACCTCCCTACGACTGTTCTTCACAACGCCCTCATTTGTTATGGGCGTGCAATTTACAGATCCGTAACGCGGCGCATCACCCCTCTTTGTGGGGGCGCAAGGCCACTTTGAGGGCTGAATGCGACATCTTCACGCCGATTCGTTGGAGATGACAACGGAACTTTAACGGCGCAATAACTGCGATGTCGTCTCTCAAAGACATCTCCCCGCACCTCTAGCATCTTCTGAGTGAGCGCCTTTAGTCGGGATACAGTTCTGTCCAAGCGCTTGACATCGGTGCTGAGAGGTTCGCATGGCTGTTCATGTCGACCCATCCTGTATGCCATCGACGCCTGCACCGTTATGCGGTCGGGTCGTCGGATGTTCGTGAGAGGTCGGTTGGGGCCGGCGAAGCGACGAGCCGCGGACTCTGTAGAAGACCCGACACCGCCCCTCAAGCGGCTGCGCACTCTTTTAGATGAAACGTCTCTCCTTCGTACCGTTCGATGTCTTGAGAACCTTGGCTGGCTCCGCCGCGCATGATGTGGACCAGCTGGAGCGGGAGTTGGGTCTCCCGATCCCGGCCGTGCTCAGGGAGTGCCTGCTGTTGATGGGCGAGAGCCCGCCCAATTCCGAGTACCACATCGTGGAACTCGGGAGATGAAGTACATGCAGGACTGGCTGGCCGACTGGGTCAGCCGCTACAGGGCCGAGGGCATCCCGCTGCTCGGGATGGACAACGCCATTCCGTTCCTCCAGTTCCAGGACACATTCCTCTACGTGCTGGCGGGAACCTACCGCGACGATCTCCCGACGTACGCCTTCGACATTAACGACACACCAACGATCCGCCCGCTCCATGAGCGGTTCAGCGATTTCGTCTTCAAACAGTGGGGCACGAAGGGCTGAAGTGGGTGAGCGTCCCGATCAGGCGTCGGGGCGCTGCTGGCGTTCGGGACTGTCCCCAGCCAGGGCTAGAATTCGGCCCACTCCCGCGCGCCTCCCTCCCTGATATCCGCGTGCGGCCTCAACCAGCCAGTTCGGCTGGATTTTTTTCGCCTGAGCTCGTCGGCGAAGGGTCGCCGTCATTGCTTGGCGGTCTTGGCCTTCGCTCGTAGTGAGCGCTTGTAGCGCACCTCGATGCGCTCGGCGAACTCCGAGAACGTGAACTCCAGGCCGGCCGCAATCTTGAACAGCACGCTGATGGTGGGCTGCTTGCGCCCGACTTCGATCAGCGAGATGTAGGGGCGGTCAAGGTCACACTGGCCGGCCAGATCTTCCTGCGAGTAGCCGAGCTCAATCCGTCTGGCCTTGATTTCCACGGCCATGGCGTCGATTAATTCCGGATTCCTGCTGGGTCGCATTGCGCGACGCAGTTTTCATGGATCGTAAACTGAAGACACGTGTCAACTGACAGCAAAGTGAGCGTTCCTCGCTCGCTGGCGGGACGTGACATCGCGGCCGTTTTCACGGCCGTACGGAGCAAGTGGAGCCCCGGTCCCCGGGGCTGCTCGACAACGTCAATCTCAGGGAAGCCATGTCTCTCGCATCCAGGTCACTCATCTCGATCCTCGCCAGCTTGGCGATGACCTCTCCGGCTCTGGCCGGGCTCACCCCCACCGAAGGCAACGTGGCGCAGAAGAAGTGCGGCGCCAGCCGCGCCGAGTCGTTGACTGCCATGGGCACCCTGGTGCGCGGCAGTACCAGTCTGAACGTCGCCAACAGGCGCCTGTCCATCGGCAAGGTTCTGGCTCCCGGCGAGGTCGTCTTCTACGCCAGCTTGGCTGAAAGCAAGAAGGTCTATCGGGCCAAGAAGCAGATCGAGGTCATCGATTCGAGCCCCATGACACCGGATGTGAAGATCACGCCCGAGATGCCATTACCCGTGCTCGGTACCTTCACGAGCAACAGCGGACGACGTTATGACGTGGTCGGCGTGGGCAGCGGCTATAGCGGTTTCCTGACCTTGGTCGACGACGCAGGGTTCCTCTGCTCGGATCGCCTGGATGACAAGCTGGTGGCCGTTGGCATGCCGACGGTCTACCAGCAGGAGCCCTTGATCAGCCAAACAGCGGATGCTGGTCTGACCAAGCCGCGCACCCAGGCGGTTGCCGTGACCTTCCTGGGCTTGGCCGGTGCCTCGGCTAGCTTCGAAGTTGCAGTAATGGTCAACGGTGCGGTGGAAGCGAAGAAGGTCTCGAGCTTCGACGCGTTCTCGCCAACCGTGCAGCTCGGCGACCTCGCTATGGCCATCAGGGTCGACGGGAGCGGACTGACGGTGACATCCCTGAACGAGCCCACCGACTACGTTCGCTGGCTCGGAGAACTCCGGGCGGGCATGCGTCGCTGATCCCCCGGCCAACTTCGACCATGCGGCTGTTGGTCGTCTGGACCCTCTGCTGCCCGGTGTGCAGGGGGCCAGGCGTTGCGACCTGTTGACGCAACGTCAGAGCCGCCCCGCTGTCACCGAACATGGAAGAAGGCCTAACGCCTCCTTGGGGTCTGGTTAAATGGCGCCGCGTCGCCACGAGCGACGACCATAGATCCAAAAGGAGAGAGTCATGCCGAAGTCCCTGCAACATGTTTTGAGCCAGATCGACAAACTGCAGAAGGAAGCGGACTCGCTTCGAGCCAAGGAGGTGTCGGGAGTCGTGGCGCGCATCCAAGAGGCGATCGCCCACTACAACCTGACGCCCGAGCAGCTGTTCGGGCGCGCTGGGCGCAAGGCGAAGGGTTCTGCTACTTCCTCGAGCACAGTGGCAAAGCGCGGCCGCGGCGTGCCGAAGTACCAGAGCGACGACGGGCGCACGTGGAGCGGTGTCGGCAAGCGTCCGGCCTGGTTCGTCGAGGCGCTGGCGAACGGGCGAG